>JBGSRU010000023.1:0-1659 GCA_041737385.1 Saccharimonadales bacterium (SeqCode) | reverse complement strand
GAAGTTCCGCTTCTGGCAAAATTGATGCGAAAGCTGCCATCCCAACCTACCGCCACCTGATTTAGCTGAATGTTTTGCTGCGCACTAATGTCCACGCCGCCCAATCGAGAAATCACGCTACCGCCGCTGAGCGTGCCACCTGCGTCTAAGGTGATATCACCTTCAGCAGTGAGTTCTCGATTGTTGAAAATGCTTATGTCACCTCCGGTTTTTAGTGATACCGAGTCGCTGAAGTCAGTAGAATTCAAAAAGCGAATGTCACCAGTTTGCTCATCTGTTCCAAATGTAATACTAACAAAACCATCTTCAATCGCCTTAATCTCTTGGTCACTAATACTCAATACGCCAGTTGATCCCGTACCCGCTCCACCTAGCTCAATAGCTGTGTTAGGGCTGCTTGGCTGAATAGTCAGCTTGCCAGTGCCAGCAATGCGCCCACTGGCGTCAGAGCCTGTCTGCGAGGCGCTGCCTATGTTAATGCTGTCGCCGACTAGCCTCAGGTTGCTACGACCACTCTCAATCGCGCCTGTGATTCTAGACAGCGCAGAGGCGAACAGAACTTTTTGCTCTCCGCTGTCAGTCGAGGTGTTTTGAAGAGTCTGAATTTGGCTAAAGTCAACTAAGCGATCTTCTGCCTGATTTATAAATCCTTCATTCTCTCCAGTAATCGTCCAAATAGTGTTAGCTGCATTAGTTTCAAGCGTATTTTCTTCATTGTTTTGATCGCCGCCAATAAGCTCAATGCCAGAGACTGTTACCCGATTGTCAATGCTAAAGGCATCATTGCCTTCTCCACCGTTGAGAATTTCAATATCAGAGAAAGCAAGACTGCCGTTGATGACGCCGCTGCGATCGCCCAGAATTTCAAATCTGTCATTTCCCTTAGATCCCCTAATAACATCGCCCGCGAGCTGGCTACCGATAATATTTTCTATCTCTCCAAAAGCCAGTGAGCCGGTAACGCGATTACTTTCTAAATCAATCTCAATCGCCCTGCCATAGCTGCTATAGTCGAGCGTATCGTTATCTCCTCCGCTTCCTTCTACATACTCAAATCCAGAAAATTCAACGCTGTCAACTTCGCCTGCATAGTCACTTTTAATCTTAAAGATGCTATTGATTCGGGCACTTCGCAGCACATCCTCAAATGCGCTGCCTGTAATCTTCTCTATGCCGTCAATGTTTGAAATCCCAGGCGCTACAATGCCACTACCCCCTAGTAAAATATCAACAGATTGCTGATATCCGCCATAGTCCAACAGATCTTCTCCTAGCGATCCATCTAGCCCATTGCTAAGGTTACCACTACCGATAAACTCAAACCTATCTTTGCCATTACCACCCAACAGCTCACCAACGTTAAAAAACGCTATGTTGTTGACAAGGCCGCTATTCTCTCCTAGTATTTGCCAGTTGCCTTCAGCATCGGGCTCAAGCCCTTGCAGGCTAATGAAATTGTTGCCGCCCTGCCCGTCAAATGATTGAATGCCTGAAATTTCTACGTTGCTGTTGTTGATTTTGCCGGTGCGATCGCCCGTCAAAACCAACGTATCATCTCCACTACTGCCTCTAATCGCAGCATAGTTATTGCTACCCCCCTCAATCCTCTCAATCTCTGTAAACCCAGCAACCCCAGCCGCACTCTGAGTCGCTAAGTCT
>JBGSRU010000009.1:0-137422 GCA_041737385.1 Saccharimonadales bacterium (SeqCode) | reverse complement strand
GTACCAGTACCAGTACAAGTTGTTCCAGATACACGTAGTGAAGCAAGGAGGTTTGTACCGCCATCACCAGTGACTGGTTCTGCGAAGTAATCGATGACCACACCGTTTACTGCATTGGTTCGTACCATTGCTAGACCGTTTGTGTTGTTACCGGCTGATGAAGTTGCCACTGGTGAGATACTTGGCGTACCTGACTGAATGACACCAAGATCAACGGTTGTCCCAGAAATATCAGTACAGTCGTCAGCTGAAGCTGAGTCGGTTGTACCAACACAGAACTGCAAGACTTCCTGTACACGAGCGTTAATGGTTAGTTGGTTAGCTGTGCTGAGTGCAATACCACCAGCATCAACTGTTGCTGCTGGTGGGTTGTTTGAACCAGTACTTGATGAGTCGTATGAATCATTTGCTGCTATAGTTGCGTATGTCAAAATACGAGCATAGAATGATCCAAGCGTGCTTGGGTTAGTGAACCCATTAGTATTGGCTACACCAAGCTGAAAGCTTACTGTCGTACCCGCAGTTACTGACGTACCCGCAGCATCTTCAATAACAATTTTGTTAGCTGAGCTTTCGCCACCAACAATTGCGAATGCGGTACCGAAACCAGCACCAGACTCGTTGTTAACTGTGTTTGAGGCAAAGTTTGTGTTAAGTCCGGTTGGAGCAGTACAGACTGTTCCTACAAGTGGACTTGTGCAGAAATCTAGGACGATTCCTCTTATGTTTCCTGTTGTGGCCGGCTTGAAGCTGACCGTATAGACAACATTTGTTGCTGATACTTCGGACGTTGATATATTAATTTGTCGTTCATTTAACTGAGCGTAAGCTCCTGCTCTATTTATTGCGAGTAACGGCAACAATGCCGCAGCTGCAAACAGCGCAGCAAAAAATGCAGATTGCAATCTTTTACTGGTAGAAATTGACGTATTCATAATACGTGCTCCTTTTTGTGTTTTTTTAATTTTTAACTGTTAATTTTTGATGTACCACTAATTTATATCACGAGTTCTTGTAAAGCTCAAGCGTTTTATTGTTATTTGTCCACAGGTTTTTCGCAATATTTAGTGGTTAGTCTAATATGTTGCGGTAGCAACCAGCACATGATCCATTGAGTACAATCCAGCTGGAGTTAGCGCGCTGCTTTTCGCAATATATGAGATCGTATAATCTGTCTGCCCCCAAGCCTTAGTGTTTGGTGTACCTGCAGCGCGAGCGATAATATCACCAACACCGTATTTGAACTGGTCAGGAGTATTGTAGCCAGTTGCAGCAATACCGTCAGCAAATGTATCATCTGGCTGGTTATCTGGATCTTCTCCCATAGATGGAGTACTGTTAGCGACAACATTGATACCAAACTCTTCAACACTTTGATCGGTTGACGGGATAGCGAGTACTGCTTTGGCATCAAGTACCGCGCCACCTTCACTGGTCGGGGGTTGACTTAGAGTCGAGACAACATAAGACGACGATACGTAAGTTCTAACAAAGAAAGAGCAAGTACATGCACCCGCCTGTGCTGCTTGGGCAGAAGCTACTGATGAGTTCAACACTCCTAAATCAACTGTCGCGCCAGTGACCACGAATTCAAGAAACGGCACATCAGGAGTGATTAATCCAGCAACAACATCGAAATTAGTGCTTGATGCGCTCCCAATCGCATTTAGACCTGCTGTACCTTGGCCACTAAAGTTAGCTGAAGAAGCATCAAAGTTACTACCAGCACTGAAGGCCGATTCATCTACTCGATAATTGCTCGACGACGACTGTGCAGATACAACAACCGTAGAAGCAAGCAGCGTAACTACAACTAAAACAGTGAAAAAATAATTCTTTAAAAGCGCCATATTCCATAAATTTTACCATAGCATAAGCATATTTGATAAGTATTCTAACGTATCTGGAAAGTGCTCATAATAGAATTTATCTGATTTGCGCTTGGTAGAAATGTCAAATCATCATAAATGATAGTGTAAGTTGCAGTCTCTCCGTTCTGGCGGGTAGCAGCGATTTCGTTGGTTCCGCCTATGATGCCGACAAATACGCGAAATATATTACTGCCAAGGTCACAGTTAAATGTCACTTGGTTAAACGTCACTACTTTTGGCTCGTTCTTTAGGCCTTCCTCGTCAGTATTACAATGTTTTTCTGTGCCGGATACTTTCTTAAATAATCCTTTATCCAGTTCTGTTGTAAATACACGAGTAGCTGCAAATTTTGCTGGAGCCTTTTCGTTCACAAAGACGGTAAGCTGATGTTCTACGAGCGGCCCATTAAGACTCTTGTAGACAAACTTTGTCTCAGTGCTGACTTCAGGAACCTCAGACCAGCTATCATCAGCTTGAAACTGAAAGAACGGTGTCCGAAATATATTAATGGTAGATGACTGCACGGTTGCGTTTGATTCAACACTCACAACGCTAGTAGACGAACGGAGTTTGGTGGCTATCCAATCAAAACTCACCACTCCAACAAACAAAAATGTAAGTACAACCAGAAAAAAACTCAATTTTCTTACTTTTTTTGCTCTCTTTGTTCGGTGGTGAGTACTTACGTGATGATGGTACGGTGCCATATACAGCCCTCTCTATGAATAAAAGTATGACACGAACAGTTGCTTATGCGCAACTTAGTTATACATAACACCTACCAATAGTAGTGACTTTTAAGCGACTATCATATACACTACTCAGTAAAGGATAGCCATTAGCATTATATTGATATGGAAGAGAACAAAGATTCACTAGAAACACTTGAAGAAAAAGATACAGAAGTCACAGCTGATGTTACTTCTGCAGAGTCTTCTACTCAAGAAAAAACAAAAGTAAAGAAACCTAAAGGTTCATTAGCGACCGCTATTGCTAACCGTATAAATATTTACCTACTTGGGTTTATATTACTTATCATTATCAGCATAATAATTATTTTCGTGGTAATTCAATCGAGCAATAGACAAGTAGCCGAGCAAGAAAATATCGCTACACAGGAATTAACTCAAGAGGCCATCGACAACCTAAGTAGCAACGAAGCAACTGTAGGAGACCCAAAACAACTGCTCAACATTGAATCAAACGCTGTTTTCGCTGGCAAAGTGCTCATACGAGACGGACTAGATGTTGCAGGAACAATAAAAGTGGGCGGTGATCTCAATTTACCTGGCATCACTGTTTCAGGGAAAAGCTCCCTAGATGAGGTACAAATTAACAGCTTGGCTATTGCCGGAGACACAAGTATTCAAGGTGTGTTAACCGTACAAAGAGGATTAACTGTTAACGGTCAAGCATCCTTCGCAGGACCTATTTCAGCGCCTTCAATAACTATTGATGCGCTATCTATTAGTGGTGACATCCAATTCAACCGCCATATAGATGCCGGAGGTGGAACACCAGGTGTTGTTCGTGGTGGTGCGGTAGGCTCAGGAGGCACTGTCACGATTAGTGGCACAGATACAGCCGGTACTGTCACTGTAAATGCAGGATCAGGCGCCGGTAACGGTGTGCTCGCAACCATCAATTTCTCATCAGCATTTAACGGTAGCCCTCATGTTGTCTTCACGCCAGTCACTACAAGCGGCTCTCTCGCAGCTGCTAGCTACTACATCAGTTCACGAACCGCTTCTGGCTTCACTATTGCAGCTGCATCAGCAATGGGAACTGGCTCAATTTCGTTTGATTATATCGTCATCGATTAATACAAATATAAAATATACTTTTTTGTTCAGCTAAGTCTTAACAAGTAGCTATTTGTCTAAACATCAAGAAACACGATAACTTTATCTTCTTTAACATACATAATGCCGTGAGAAATTTTGATTCTTTCTTCGCCTTTTTCTGAGAGGATTGATAGCTCACACGGATTTAATAGCGTAAGAAACTTATGGTGTCCCTTTAAGATGTCAAACGGACCGGTATCGTTTATGGCACTGATGCTTGTCGCTTTTTCATCAAAATATACTTGGTACGGTGAATATACCTTAATCTGCATCAACGTAGGATCGTCTGCGATAACTGGTTTCTTATCGTCTCCAGCAGATTCGTCGTTAATCATTTCGCCGGTGCTTGCATCTTGCCTCGTAGCCACAGTTTATCTCCTAGACTATAATTTCTTCAATTGATGCAAGCGTTTGTTCCCTTGTCGAGAATTCACCTTCTACGCCGTTATGCTTTGTCATCACACTCATGTTTTGAGTGAAGTTTTTGATAAGCTTCTTTGCTTTTGCATAGTCAGCACGGTCGGCTGCAGACAACTCGTTTTCCCCAATAATCGCAATAATACCTCGTAGCGATTCATACTTCTGTAATAGTGCCATGACTTGCACACTGAGAACGTAGTGCCGTTCTCCAACTATGTCTGGTGTGAGCAGCGAAGAAGACGTTTGACTCAAATCGACGGCGGGACGAATACCTTGTTCTGCAACTTTACGTGACAACACAATAGTCGAATCAAGCTCGTGCTGAATCATCTGTACCGCTGGATCAGATAGATCGTCAGCCGGAACATAGATTGTCTGAACACTAGTGATTGATCCTTTTTCGTTTGAGCTTAATCTATCTTGCAGACGTTTTACATCGGAGAAAATTGTTGGTTCGTAGCCACCTTCGTTCGGAACTTGGTCGAGAATAGTTGAAAGCTCGTTACTTGCTTGCACGAACCGGTACATGTTATCAGCGAAGAATAGAATATCTTTTTTCTGTTCGTCACGGAAATATTCAGCGCCAGCAACTGCGCTGATACCAATCAAAGCACGCTGAACGGGGTTCTCATTCATTTGGCCAAAGAACATGCAAGTATTTTTGAGGAGGTCGTTTTCCCGTAGAGTATCCCACAGTTCGTGCCCTTCGCGAATACGCTCACCAATACCAGCAAAGAAAGATAGACCACCACCAGTTTGGGCAATATTGTTAATAAGTTCCATTGTAAGCACTGTCTTACCGACACCCGCGCCGCCAATAATACCAATTTTACGTCCCTTCACGAACGGAGTGAAGAAATCAATTACTTTGACCCCTGTCTCAAGTATTTCTGGTTTTGCAATCGTGAACTCATTACTACGCGCTGGGACTTTTAGGATATCTTTGCGCAGGACACCATCTCCTTCGAGTTTTGGCTGCCCGTCAAGCGGATCACCGAGTGCATCAAGAATACGTCCAATAGTAGGGTCCCCTATTGGTATTTCGATACCCTTACCTGTCGTTTGTACAGGCATTCCTTTTTCTACACGCCTATCAGAGCGAACATTTAGGCAAAACGCGATACCGCCTGGCTCAAGGTGATCTACGAGCAGGCTCGTACCAAATGTGTTGTCGACAACTATCAACTCACCTATACGAGGTGCTTCTTCATCAAACTGCGCTCGCACCACGAGATCTTTAATCGAAATAACATACCCTACACTCACAGTCGACCTCCATTCATATAAGAAGCCGATTCTCGATTTCTCATCGCGCAGGACTGTGAAATAAATTCCCAGTTACGGCTGCTCTTCCTAAGCATCGTAGCTACAATAAACATGCTCATGCTGCCACCTTTGACTTTCTCATGCCAGTAATAATTTCTTTAAGTCGCTGATCTTTAATCGCGCGCTTAGCTCGGTTATATTCTAGACGATAATCACCCTCTGATTCTTCTGCTCGTTCGTGTGAAGCAGTCATGGCACGGAAGCGACTTGCGTATTGCGCCAACTTTGAGTTTAGAATCAGCTGACTCATGGCGATTTGTAACATTGAGCGCTCCAAGTGATCGATTACTTTATACATGCTTGGCTCAAAAATAGTATTTTCGCTAGAGATAAATTCTTTTTTCTGCTGTTCTTCACTCTGTTTTCCTTGTTGCTGAACCGCAGAAGACAAATCAATACGCTTGACGTCTTGCACCATCAGAGAAATATACTCCTGATAGAAAACTGTCGTTTTTTGATACTTTTGAACATAGCGAATAATTGGAACAACATTGATGTTCTTGTCTTTTGTTGGCATTTTGAAGTATTTTATAAATCCTATACCTCGTTGTGCGAGCTGCATCGCGCCGTGGTGTCCAATTACTAGTACGTCGTGCTTTTCTTTGTCATAGCTTTCAGCCATAACTTTGATCAGTTTCTGGTCAATATCACCACTAAAACCACCTTCTGCGGTGATGACAATAAACAAATCTTTTGTAATAACCTCTTCACCAGATTGACTACGGCCAAATCGGAAAAGGTTATCAACTCTTAGCTGTGAATATATTTCCCATAAATCATCAAAAAACTCAGTTGCTTGCAATACTTGGTTTTTGATCTGCGCAATACGCATACTCGCTATGCCCTCAAAAACGCTGGTGAGTTCAACTAATGTTCCGATTGACTTGACGTCTCGCTCAATATCACTTGGATGTCTCATTTCTTGTCCTCTGCTTTTTCATCTTTTTTCGTATCTTTATCTTTACTTTTGTCAGACTTGTCTTTTGAGCTTTGTTCTGTAGATGTTTCAGCTTCTTTTGTAGGAGCGGCCTTCGCTGGGGCTCCGGCTAATTGTATAAGCGCTTTTTTACGCAACGCTTCTTTTGCGACTTCGTATGCTTCATCAGTATCATCTTTTACCATGGCAGCGATTTCGTTTACATTAAGCTTTAGTTGTCCCATATCAAGCTGTTCTCCAGTTTCAATATTCAGACAAATATCAAGCATGAGTTGTTGTGCCATAAGAGAAAACACTTCGGTAGGGCTTTGCGTCAAAAGTTCGAAGACACGCCTACCTGTATCGAGTGCTTTTTTAGCTTCTAGCGCTAGCTCTGAACCAAAGTGCGAGAATTCTTCAGACTGCCGGTAGTCTGCAAGCATTTTAAGTGTTTGAGCAGCAAGATTTTTTTGGCGTTTTCCATGACCAACACCACCGACACGGGTAACACTTAGCCCCATATTCACCGCGGGTCGTATACCATTTCGAAAGATGTCCATATCTAATATCCACTGTCCATCAGTAATAGACATGATGTTTGTCGGCAAATAAGCAGTGATGTCACCTCCGGCAGCGTTTACCAGCGGAATGCTAGTAAGGTGAGCACTGTTGCTCTCAAGCCGACCGGCCCGTTCTAGCAAGCTAGAGTGGGCATAAAACATGTCTCCCGGATAACTATCACGGCCAGGACTAACACCTGACAGAAGCGCTACTTCTCTGTAGGCGTGTGCATGCGAGGTCAAGTCATCATAAATAATAATTGTGTCTTGAGCTTTTTCTTGCCAGAGATATTCTGCCATTGCACAAGCAACATAAGGTGCAATATAACTCATAATAAGCGATTCGAACATCGTACTGACAATAACAATGGCCGTATCGAGCGAACCAGACTCTTCCAAGCGAGATAAGAGTGTGTCAACATCACTGCGCCTCTTGGCAATCAGACAATAAACAACAATCTGATCGGTGTGTTTTTGGTTTATAACCATTTGCGTCGCAAGCGTGCTCTTACCTGATTTACTATCCCCAAGCATCGCCATTCGCTGGCCTCTCACAACAGGGAAAAGCGCATCAAGTGCTGTGACGCCGGTTTCAAGCTGTGTATCAAGTAACTTTCTTGCATAAATAGGAGGTGCAATATTAAAAACTGGCCAGACAGAGTCAGCAGCTATTGGACCTTTGCCGTCCAGAGGTTCTCCAGTTACCGTTACCACGCGACCAATAAAGTCTTTGCCAACTTTTGCCACAAGCTCTTCGTGCTGTAATACTGCAATCATCCCTAGTGTTAATTCTGTTTCACCAAGATGTAAAATCATGACATATTCATTTGCAACTTGGTGAACAAAGCCTTTGCTGCCATCTTCGAACATGATAAGTGCGTGAATACGACATGGTTGGAGCCCTTTTACTTTTACGAGAAACTTCTCAACACCAATAACCTCTCCTACGGGCTTGCCAGCATCAATCAATTTATCGAAATGTTGATTTCCTGTTGACGTGCTCATTATGAAGCCCCGTTCACTTGTACTGCTACTGGAGTATCTGAAACTGACTCAGGGCTTACGGAGACTTCTTGTTGCGCTACTAGCACTTCTTCAGCGCCTTGCTCTGTGATTGACTCGTGCATTTTTTTAATAAAAAATTCTCTTTTCTGCGCAAAAAATTCTCTCAGAGAAAAATCAAATAACTTGTTAGTGGTGCGCACAACGCAACCTGCACCAATATTTGGCTGTAACCCAACCGTTACCAACACATGCTGATCAATGTTTTGCCGTAACCACGACACTATTTTCTGGACGTAAGGGCCTGGCGGATCAACGCTAAAACTTATATGCATAACTGGAGCGGATGAATGAAGCTTCTCTAAGACTTCAAGTATTTTTGTGCGATCTGCAGTATCGAGCAGGTTCAGTTGGTTTTCTGCAGCCATTTGATCCATAAGCTTACTTAAACGTGGCATAGAGTTTGGTTCACCTGCTTGTCTGATTCTTTGTTCTCGAAAATAATTTTCAATAGCTTCAATTTCACGTGTCAGTCGAGCAATATCAGTTGGGCTTACGATTCCAACAGGTAAGGAGAGCTTGTTTTCGTTATGCTCCATCTCTGATGTCCTTAATGATGGCTTCCTTGTTTCGTTCCATTTGAGACAAGATAAACTCCAACTGTTCACTCAGATCAATTTGCTCTCCTACAGCCTCAAGCACGTAGTGATTCACTATATCGGCCATATGTGACTCAAACCGACTCATGCTACGACTCTTCTCTGTAGACAGCTGTTCGTTAAGTTGTTGCGTCAACAGCTCTCGTTGTTGCTCAATCGTTGTTTGTGTTTTCTGAATAGATTCAATTGCAAGCTGCTTTGCGTCATTTATTGATTCTTCGTACTTTGAAAACTCATCTTTCAAAACACTGCTAATCTCGTTCTTCATGAACTCGTTGAGCTGGCTTGTTGTTAATCGTAGATCTTGCTGCAAAAACATGGCATTCTCACCAATAATCTTTTCAAAGTGCAGTCGGCCACGGTTTCGTAGTTCCTCACGAAATTCATCATTAAAGATATGTTCAACGTCATCTTTTGCTCGATTACTTAAGTCCTCTAGGGCATTTTTCGGGTCTGATTTAAGCTTTTTCACATGTGGTGTATGGAAAATAAACCACAGCACAAGCCCACACACACCGGTGATCACGACTAATAATGCAGCTAATATTCCTAAACTCACTTTATATCTGTAGCGCTCCCACCGCTTATGCTTAGATTCTTAGTAATAAATATACCCCAAAAATACCTAACAACAAAATGATAATACTGGTCATAATCACCTGTAAAAGGCTCTTTGTGATCGATTTTTTGGACAGTGGATTACGTCCAATAGAAATAATTGCACTTCTCACCCCTGAGTAGAGCAGTACTCCGGCGACCACAGCCGACACGATTAGGATGAACAGACTGATGTATATTCGAATGGGATTTATTGGTGATTTTTGCGCAATCGTCTCTGCCGCTTTTTGTAAAAACCCCGGAAGGTTAGAGTCTGAATTCTTCAGCAGCGGATTTCCGCCAACACCAACATCAACCTGAATTCGCCCAATCGAAACTTTTCTCTGTTCGCCGCCTGAGTCAATGTTGGTTGTACTCAAAACTCCTGTTTCGCCGTCAAAACCAGAGATAGCTTTTCCGATGACAAATGGTTCGTTTTCACCTGCTTTCATGCCTATCCCTGCAACTCGTGAAATCGTGACATAGTCTCCGGGTTGTATTGCACCGTTTTCATTGCTTGCAAATGTTTCAAATCGACCTTTTGTCGCAACGAAGGTCTTTTCGTCTTCAGAAGAGAGCGTAAACGGCGCATCGTTTTGGCTCACTACTACTCCATGCATCCGCTCATCATTATCAAGAGATGTTGGTTCAACTTTTTTTGCATCGTCGAGTGTCAACGATACGATAGTTGCTCGCTGAATAGTTTCTTCGCTACCATAGCCTTGAGTGATTGACTGTGCCGTTGCAGGCGCGACGTGAGACAAAAAAACTAACGATAGGAGTCCCACCGCCGAAAAGAAACGTTTAAATGATATTTTTTCTTTAATTTTTTCTAGCATGAATAATCTTCAAGAATTATAAATCCTTAAATAGTAGTATAACGCTTTTGTTTATCTAGACACAAGCGCTTTAGCTGCTCTATGCTTTAAGCGCAACCGAGAGAGCTGCCACAACTTTATCTATCTGTTGCAGGGATGTTTCTTTGCCTATAGAGAACCTAATGCTGGCGCGCGCTTCTTGTTCGGTCTTGCCCATGGCAAGCAGCACGTGAGATGCATCGTCGTTACTGGCACTACATGCTGAACCGGCTGCTGCATATATTCCTTGGTCATCAAGCGAAAACAATACTCTTTCGTTATCACACTCTGGGAATGTGACATGGATATTGTGCGGTAGGCGCAGTTTTTTATGACCGTTTAACACTGCACCGTACTGATCCTCTAACTTACTGATAAAATAGTGTGCCACGCTTTGAACATGCTTCTTCATCTCTGATTGATTTTTCGTAATTAACGCTAAGGCTTTTGCAAACCCAACACATGATGCGACATTTTCTGTGCCGCTTCGCAAGCCATACTCTTGCCCACCACCACGAACTTGTGGTTCCAGCATCACATTAATTTTGTGATACAAAATACCTGATTGTTTTGGTCCGTATATCTTTCCACCATTCAACGTCATCAAATCAACGCCAAGCCGAGCAACATTTATATCAAGGTACTGAGGCGCCTGACATGCATCGGTGTATACATATAGCGGGAGAGAGTTTCCAGCTTCTTTGCGTCGGTCTCGAACTGTTTGTGCTATAGCAACGATATCTTTGATCGGTTGTACCGTACCAACTTCATTATTGGCATACATAATTGATAACAATACGGTGTTGTCTTTGATTAGTGCTGGTAGCTCCGCTATGATAACGACACCATTGTGGTCAACGGGTACAATGCGATGCCTGAACTGTTTTGCTGGCTCCATAACCGCCTCATGCTCAATTGAACTTGTCAGCACTTCTGCTTCAGGAAATCGCTCCATAATACCGCGGATCGCTAGATTTGCAGATTCCGTACCGCCAGCAGTAAAGGTAACTTCGCTCGGGCGCGAACCTATTAACTGGGCAACATCATGTCTCGCTAGTTCAAGCGCCTCTTTTGCGATTCTAGCAGGTTGATACAGTGCAGATGGGTTATAAAACTGTTCAGAAAAAAACGGCTTCATTGCCGCGAGAACAGAGTCGTCAATCGGAGTTGCAGCCGCATAATCAAGATAAATACTCATACCCCTCCAGTGTACGCTACATCGCCGATGCGGTTTTATTCTCAGCGTACAAATGAGTTTTTATCTTCTTGTAGTAGGCTTTTGTAGCGCTGTAGAAATTTTGTGCTTCGTCAATAGTGAGTCGCTGGTATGCACCACCATTCTGAGACTTCAAAATCTCTTTCGGTCGAATAATATAACGCGTCGTTACTTGTTGTCGTTTACCGTCCGCGTCTGTCCATTCTTCGAACCACACCCAAGTGTTTTTATCTAAGCAGAAAAATTCTCGCTTAGTATCTTTAGGCACCGGCCCAAAAATATCACGCGACAATGCTGCTTCTCGGCGCATCAAATCCTGAAGAATCGCTTGTGTACGGCTTTCGCTATTTCCGCTCTTAAAAAATTGTGTAAATATATTCATATCGTTTTCTTCTATTAGCTACTTTTAAGCTGCATTTTTTAAGAAAGCACGAGCTTTAGCGGCCATTTGATCCTGAATTAGCTGCGCGTCTTTGTATGCATCAAGCGATACTACATTTGCAGCTGCATCTTCAATCGTTGTTTCCTGAACCATTGCATCTAAAACGGATGTATCGTGCTGGTCAGGAATGCCTACTTCTAATTCATTTCCGGCAATCATCCCGCGCATAGTCGCTTCATCATCACGAGCCTTTTGTGCTTTTCCGTCAAGTATTACGGCGTCAGAGAGTATAGCGTAACTGGTTTGAGTGATAGTGCTAACCTGCTCAGCAACACCACCAAGCATAACGCCAATTGCGTGCCCAACTTCAGCAACACTTGCTTCAACGGTAGTAGGCCGAATTCTGATAACTTCAGCAGTAGACCCACGGATTTCTGAGTGAGGTCGCGCTGATTCAATTCCTATGACGCTTAATAACTCGTCTAACACCTACTAATCTCCTACTTTATACCGAATAAATCCTGCGCATTACGTGATGTTATCTCAGTGAGGTGTACTAAACTTTCGTTTCGAAGCTCACTCAAGAATACTGCCGTAACGCGTAGATGTTTCGGCATGCACATTTTACCACGAAATGGTGCTGGTGTCAAGAACGGTGCATCTGTTTCAAGCACCATTTTGTTTAGTGGAACCGCTTTTGCGGCATCAAGTTGCTGTATTTGTTTTGTGAATGTCATTATACCATTGAGTCCAACATAAAGTCCACGCGATAAAACGCCATCTAACTCCTTGGTTCCAGCTGAAAAGCTATGCACGACACCGCGAATGTTTGGGTAGGAGTCAATGACTGCAAAAAAATCATCAAACGCATCGCGGATATGAAAGATTACTGGTAAATCGTACTTTAGAGCAATATCGATATGCAGTCGTAGCAGTTCTTTCTGTTTTTCTCTCACTTCATCCGTTGCATGATAGTAGTAATCAAGCCCGCATTCACCTATAGCAACGATTTGCTTAGCTTGGTTTTCTTGGACTAGTTTATCAAGCATCGCAACGCACTCAACTAGTTCATGAGAAGTTTTTCCTGCTGCTTCATGTGGGTGCAACGCAACTGACGCATAGCAATTTTCTCTCCCCTGCACAAAACTAATAGCTTCAATACTGCTAAGGACATCAGTGCCCACACAGATGAACCTGTTTACTCCATCTTTAATAGCTTCTTCAATCTGTTGATCTGCCGTTAATGCGGAATTTTTAGCGAACTCACTAGCATGTATGTGGCAGTGAGTATCAAAAAGAGCAGCTTTAGCCATAACTATAATTCGGTTTTAGGAAACAGTGAACCATCCAGAGGACGAATAATACCTTCAGCAAACACATTGGTAATTTTTACTGATGTTTCTGGCATAAATGGAAGCAGCAAGTCGGCAATTTCAAGTAGTGCGCTACACAGGTAAGCGAGCACTTCACTTAGGTGCTCTTTATCATCCTCTTTTGCGACTTGCCACGGTTTTTCTTCTTCGATGTATTGGTTAAGCCCTCGGACTTGTTCCCAAACGCTCTCAAGTGCTTTGTCAAAACGACAGTCTTGTATGGCTTCGTGGTAACGTGCGCTGTCGTGTTCAGCCGGAGGTATATCGCCTATCACCCCTTCTTGGTATTTGATGACCATAGCCGCTACTCTAGATACTGCATTTCCTAGCTCGTTAGCTAGCTCACTATTGTACACCGCGGTGTATTTTTCAAACGTAAAGTCTCCGTCTTCGTAGCTAGATATGTGCCTAGCAAAATAGTAACGAAATGCATCGAGTCCGTATTTTTCGATAACTTCTGTCGGATCAATAACATTGCCAACTGTTTTACTCATTTTTTGTCCACCTGAACTTACATGACCATGCGCGTATATTGCCTTTGGTAGCGGTAGCCCAAGACCGAGCAACATTGCCGGCCATATTGCTGCGTGAAAGCGCAAAATATCTTTCCCGATAACGTGCATGTCAGCTGGCCAATACGTCTTGAAGTCTTCTTCGTCTGGATAACCGAGGACCGTTATATAGTTCATGAGCGCTTCGAACCAGACGTACATAACTTGGGTTTTGTCATTTGGAACCGGAACACCCCAAGATATTTTCTCAGCGGGGCGAGAGATGCTAATGTCTGTCAGTCCTTCCGTAATCAAATTTAGAATTTCTTTTTTACGGAACTCTGGAACTATTCGCAAGTCGTTTGTTTCAATCGCTTGCTTTATTTGGTCCCCAAAGCTACTCAGTTTAAAAAAGTAATTTTCTTCCTCAATTTTGTCATACGGTCGATTATGTTCTGGACAAGTACCATTTGTATCTTTTACATGCGTGTCAGTTTTGTATTCTTCACAGCCAACACAATACCAGCCAGCATAATTACCCTTATAGATATGTTTACCTAGGTTTTTCCAGATTTGCTGAGCACGTGCTTCATGATCTGGGTTAGTTGTACGGATAAAGAAATCATTACTAATCCCAGCTTTTGCGGCAAAATCTACCCAAAGTGGAGATATCTGATCTGCGTATGCTTGAGGTGTAATGCCCTGCTCACTTGCCTTTTCAGCTATTTTTGCTCCGTGTTCGTCTGTTCCAATACTGAATTTCACATCCTCACCAAGTTGCCGGTGATAACGAGCCAAGATATCTGCGTACAAAAAATCGAGGGCGTGCCCGATATGTGGTTTGGCATTAACATAAGGAATAGCAGTAGCTACATAAAATTTTGTCATACTGATAGTATAGCGCAGGGAGTGACGCCTTCAATACATTGCGTATAATCATTTTATATTTTACTATAAGTAAATGACTATTGAGAGTTCACATGCTGATGGATTTGATTTTGATGCACTTAGAGCTGGGATTGCTTCGACAAAAGTACAGTTTGATGCTGCACGAGCGAAGCTCGGCGTAGAGCGTATAAACGGAAACGAACCGCCTAGTTTCTTTAGAGACTTAGCAGCCCTTAATCCGCCCCTCATACTCAGGAATGTCTTTGGTCTTGAGGAGAGCATCGATTCGCTGTTTCAAACTGAATCGGTTTTAAATGTACTGACTTCATACCCTGAGCGTGGTAGCAAAGAAGAAGCAATTGCTACTGCTGTAAGAAAAGCAATCAGTCCGACGCTGCGAACTTTTTTTGACGCAGATGCGACTACCGAGCTGACCGATCCTCATACTGGTGTTCTTGTCGAGCTTAACTGTACAAGAAGTCAAGGTCGTGAGATTGAAGATAAAAGGTTTTTTGTTGATGCTGACCATTTTGGGCATGCCTATACAGACTTTAGGGCGGTTGGATTACGGCTAGATTTGCATAGTAGTACTACGAGATTCAATCTCACAAGAGAACACCACCAGAAGATGCCAAGAAATGGTGCGAAAATTATAGCGGTGCCGATGTACCCTATTCCAGCCGAATTGGCAGAGCACTATGGTCCCTCCCCGCGAGAAATTTTGAAGGCTAGACAAGCCCGTCAGCTATCAATAGGCAATACTGGCCTAAAACCTACAGTCGAAGTGATATCAGGCGAATATAATATGGTCCGGGCACTTGGAATTGTGGTGAATGTTACAGACGCCAATCCCGATGGCTACTTAGGTGAAGAGGATGTTGTAGAAATAAGAATAGAATCTTTTAGACGCCAGCAAGAAGAGTCTTAAATACTTGAGTAGAATAACGGCCGTCATAAAACATAAAAACGACTAAAAGGTTGCTTTTATGTTTGGTGCGCAGGGCGGCACTTGGTCACATCCTGCGACCCCGAAGTTTCGTTCAATCAAACAAGTTTGATGAAGAAAGCTTCCTTGCGATGAGCCACCGGCTCATCTCACCCACACGCCTTGGGTTTTCGTGCAAGCCACGCACAACGCACCAAAACAAAAAAAGCTCTAGAAGGGGCTCCTTGTTTTGGTGCGCAGGGCGGGACTTGAACCCGCAAGCCCGGTAAAGGGCAAGGGATTTTAAGTCCCTCGTGTATACCAATTCCACCACCTGCGCATGTTTGTACTACAATACTTTAGCAAGAGATTGCGCATCTGGGAAGACTTTATCTATCAAAGCGTCCCTGCAGGGATCACCAGTTTTAGCTGAAAGTGCGAAAACAGGCTTTCCAAGTGCTGATGCGTAAGCCATCTCCATGCTCACACTAACACCTGCGTAGTCGTCTTCGTTGTAGACAAAACAGATGTCAGCTTTGCGTATCCAGTCAAAATGCTCAAAGGTTAAGCCCTTAAAAATTACCTTCGTGACAAATTCTGAGTCGAATGTATCGCCCTCGCCTATAGGTATTTCGCTAAAGTTCGGTTCGAACACTAGCACTCCTAGCTT
The DNA here is from genome assembly GCA_041737385.1 of Saccharimonadales bacterium (SeqCode). Taxonomy (GTDB): domain Bacteria; phylum Patescibacteriota; class Saccharimonadia; order Saccharimonadales; family SZUA-47; genus JBGSRU01. Next base: position 121,425 of record JBGSRU010000009.1, on the reverse strand, counting down.
TTCCAGTTCAGAGCAAAAAACAGACATATTTGCTTTATATTTTTTTGATCCACATACAACAACTGATTTCATATCTCTACTATACACGTTTGCTGATATACTATTTACTGATTTGGTGCGTTGGCCGAGAAGTTAGGCACAGCTCTGCAAAAGCTGCCAGACGGGAGCGTTACCCGTACGCACCTCCAATTTAGATTATGAGAAAAGACACCGTTTTGAGACTTTCTGATTCTGCTGGTGAATACGAGCAGGAAGTTTTTGGGTGTAGTAGTCCAAAGCGAATTATTCTTGGTATTCACGGCAATGGTGTGCGTCGCTGGGACGGAGAGAAATTCTTCTATCAAGTGTCCGATCATTTTATCGATAGCATTGTTGTATTGGTCGATCAGAACCAAGTAGTTGGAGACGGCTGCAAACTAAATAGCCTCGATATAATGGCTAGTCGTACCCAGAAAGCTTTGAGCGCTGTTCAGAAACAGTATCCTGATTTGCCCGTCTGGGCGCTCGGACATTCAATGGGTTGTGGCATAATTTCGCTCCTAGATGTATCTACACTTACAGGAATAGTGTTTGTTGCACCTGGAGCTGGAGCGCAACTCGATAAATATATCGAACGTTACGGTGCTGACATAGTGAACGGTAAAACGGTGCAAACGACTGACGGACTCACGAAAATAATTTCCAAAGAGTTCATGGACTCTGCGAAAAATGTCATTTGGCAAGAAAAATACGCTGAACTTATTAAAAAACTACCCAACATTCATGTTTTTGAAGCAGGTGATGATGAAATAGTAGACGAAGAAAGATTCGAGTTACGTGACATGCCATTCAGCTCATATACGATCATTGAAGGTGCGCGGCACAACTTTTCTGGACAGTTCTCAAGCCAGTTGTTTCAATATATTGATACTATAATTTAATTATATAGTTTGTAGATAACGTAGATACCAATAAGGCTGCCTACAGTTGAGCCGATAATCGACCACAGTGACAGGATTGACGTGTCGCCAAACAACACTGGAAGATAGCCTCCAATTGCTCCCCCTACGCCTATTCCCATGTAGATCATGCTCTTATTCATCTTCGTCCGCTGCTTCTTCTTCAATCAGCGACAAGATTCGTTCATGTGCGTTGTCGAGCTCTGTATCACTCATTATATCTTGTATTGGATCGACCGTGTCTATCTCAAACCCATCCTTCTTTTTCTTGAATGCGTGTGTATCGTCGTTGTTAGTGTCTACCATATATATAGTGTACGCTCTTTTTAAATTCAGTTTTGAGTTTTAGCTCACCTTTATATCTTGCAAATAACAGGTTATTTTTATATACTCTTCTCTAGCAACTATGAGGGTGTTGCTCGGTTGTGAAGAATGCCGGTGGCATTATGCAAGACCGTAAACCCGGCGGATACTAATCCCCGAGTTGAGGTGTGGGGACAGCTGATTTTCAGATTACTGGAAGTAAGACTGTGTCTAGAGTGCTCCTTGCCAGGCCAAGGATGCCAGCAAATAGTACATTTCAGTTTAATCGGTGCAATACGCAAATTTGCAGCTGTCTACTTTTATGAGAGGATTCATAAAAGTGTAAGGAAGCAGCTTGATTGGGTAGTCAACAGTGCCAGGAAATTTATTTTACTGGTACTGTGACTAAACAATCATCACATGCAGACGCGCGGGTGTAGCTCAGTTGTTTAGAGCGCATCCTTGCCAAGGATGAGGTCGAGAGTTAGAGTCTCTTCACCCGCACCAGTTAGAAATACTACACACGGTAGTTCAAACGAGACGATGTTCTGAAATCGTCATTCTATTTGCTAATGCTTGCATACTGCCTCAACTTGCATAATCATATACTTATGAGTGAACAATTAAGTCCTCCAGTTCAGATGACTCTTGGGCATGGACGTATTGAAGCGTCATGGATAGACGATACTGCAATATGGGTTAGTGACTACTACCCAAACACAAACCCAGTGTTCGAAGAACTTCAGTTTGAGCGTCGTTCACGAGTCCTAGCCCATAGATTCGGACAGTACAAACTGATTGCACCACAAATAGAAAGAGTGGGCCATGAAGAAGAAGCGATTATCGACCCATTTATTGAAGAGCTTAGCACTGCTGGCGAGATGGCGCTTAGGGTAACAACTCTTTTGATGCCTTATGTTAATGATAATTATTTACGACCAATAGTAGAACTACGAATACCTGCGCCACAACCTGATTTTGTTGAACATGAACTTGTTGTTCGTGATTTAAAAGCAGGCGGTACTGCTATATATGACTGCTTCGCTACATCGATATTGCCAAGAAAAAGTTAGAAGATCGCCCACGGCAGTTCACCGTACTAAGCACCAACCTTACGCAGATTTTTTGTTTGGTCAGAGTGGACTCTACTTCTCGACCGAATATATTAATCAATAGTAGAGAGTTACAGTTGCCTTGTACTTGTCCGACTAGGTCAAGAGTTAGTCTCGTTATCCGCAAGACTAAAATTCAACTTTATCCTATCTGTTAGAGGACAGTCCTCTGGATTCCTATATTAATATATCTGAATTGAGAATTGAGCTGTATAATTAGTAAACATGCGTAGACTAATCGAATTCAAAATATTCTTCATAGCCCTCATCTCAGCAGTCATAATTGTTACTGCTAAATTTTTCTTCCATGCTCTAGGGTGGGAGCCGATTGAACAAAGCTCTCTGCATAACGGCGTTCTCTCCAGCGCAACATTCGTCATTGGTTTTTTACTTTCAGCGACTATTGCTGACTATAAAGAATCCGAGCGCATTCCAGCAGAATTTGCAGCCAATGTAGAGGACATGTATGCCGACGCTGAAGTGTTTCATGAAACATATCCTGATTTTGACCTAGAAGGATACCGCGCACAACTGTATGAAATAACTACTAAGTTTGATAGCGAGGTACGTAATTTCTCAAGAGGCGTGAGCGAAAAGATTCGTGCCCTAAACCCCTATTTTGGCGAAATGGAAAAGGCAGGTGTTCCAGCTAACTTCATAGTCAAATTAAAACAACAGCAGCTTCTCCTTCTACGGCACAGAAAAAGAGTTACCTATATACAGCACATTCGGTTCATTCCATCTGCGACTATACTGTCACAATCTATTGTTTTCTTCGTCATTTCACTTCTTATATTTACAAACGTCGATCCGTTCTATGGTAGTTTGGCAATCATAGGGATCATCAGTTTTGTTCTGATTTATATGATGATTCTTATAGACGTTATTAGCACTCCTTTCCATGCAGAAGGAAAGACACGCGATGATGTCAGCATGTTCTTGATTGATGGAGCTGCAACCTACCTAAAGTCTAAAAAATAGTTGGAGAGTATAGAGACAATACCACTGTAGCTAGCTTTTTCTGTAGCGATTTGTGCGGAGAGAAAGAAGCGACAACGCCTTTATAGTAGGCGAAAGCGTAGAAGAGTCTGAATGGATTAGTGTAGGTGGTAGCATAGTTGAAGCATACGGATGGTGAAGGTTTTATGCAGCGTGTAACCCATTAAGTAATTGATGGAAATTTTATGCTTTAAGTACATTAATGCTGTTAGAGGTTCGTTAACAGCGGCGCACCTTCCGTCGCAATAGCCGTTGAGGACATGCGTTAGAAATATTACACTAGGTAGTTCAAACGGGACGATATTCTAACGTCATTTTTTGTTATAGTAATGACAATGAACAAAAACACAAAGCTATTGTTTCTGCATAAAGTTCTCTATGATGTGTATTTTTACGGTGCAATTATTGTTCCGTTTTTTGTTTCTAAAAGCTACGATATATCAACAGCTCTGACTCTAGCTGCAATTTACATGGCTGTGTCAATTCTCGTAGAGCTGCCTACTGGCATAATTGCAGATCGCTACGGTCACAAATTATCAATTATTTTTGGCGTTTTTTTGACTGGATTAGCTCTACTCGGTTTCATAGCGTTTGACGGCATTTACTTGGATGGATTATGGATAATAACTTTAGCGATTGGTTCTGCGCTTGTTAGTGGTAGTGATATCGCTCTGCTCAGAGCTACATCTAATGACTTCGAGAGAGATAATAGGTCGTTCGACTATCTAAAAAGCGTGATGCTGTTATTGAGCTTTGGTAGTGCAGGTTTTATCGTTAAGTATCTGAGCTTTGATGCGGCTATTGGGCTTTCTAGCCTCTTAGCCTTCTTGTCGATTGTTCCCCTCTTTTTTATATACCAGATTATGAGTTCTAGAGCCGCTGATACATATGTCTCTTTTAGAAAGCAGGTGGGGGATTTACCCGCATCATTAAGGAATGTCGATGGCGGTTTCCCGCTACTCACATTTGGCGGATTAGTGGCGGGTGTTTTGTTTAGCGTGAAAGAAATTGTATCTTCACTGTCCCCTCTTTACCAAGTCGACATTTCTTTAATCGGTATTGTCGCAGGACTTGCAATGGGAGCGAGGATCATCGGTACCTACGTCGAGAAAAGAATGCTGATCAGTAGCAGGGTTCTTTTGCTATGGTTCAGCGCAGTAATCATGGCAACAAGTGTAGTGTCCTTAAGTGTATATGCAGGAATGGCTTTATTGGTAGTTTCATCCGCACTAGCACAGATGTTGTTTTATAAACTTAGCTATCGACTGTCTTCGCAAGCACCTCAAGCTCACGTCGCTTCGATAGTATCGGGGCTAACCCTAACTGGCCGACTGTCCAGTGGCGGTATGATTTTTATTTCAGGAATACTCGCTGGAAATGGCTATTTCCATTTAACCTTTCTAATAGTAGGGTTACTGCTGGTTGGTATTGGACAACCGTTACTTCGTAATATTGCACATAGTGAGCTTGCCAAACAGCTAGAAACTCACCAAAGCAACGCACCGGATAGAAATATACCGTAAACCCATAGGTGTATAATAGGTATAGACACCTAAATTTTCGACTGAGGAGGCGTATGAATTTATCTAACAAGACCATTCAGCACATTACTAATAAAAATAATAACAGTACAAAACTAAGCATCTATATCCCCACACACCCTGCAAGCACTGGCCCAACGTTGTCAGAGGACACCATTAGATTTAAGAATGCCATACAGATAATTAAGGCTCATGAAAAGTTTGATGAACGTGAACTCGGTGAAACAATAAACAAATTGGAGGCACTACTCGAAGATACCACTTTTTGGAAGCATCGTACTGTTGGCCTTGCAGTATTTGCCGATACAGATAGCTTTGAAACAGTCGACCTAAATAATGAAATTACTGAGATGCAGTACTTTCAAGATTCTTATGTCATTAGTCCCTTAGCAATAATGCTTAGTATCGGGACAGGATATTATGTACTTGATATTAACCATACTAAACCTAGACTTATATACTTCGCGTCAAATATGAAAAAAGAGATAGACTTAGAAGATATGCCTGGTTCGCTTGAGCAGACAATTGATCGTGATGAACATATACAGCGACTGCAGCATCAAGGTTCACTTAAAAACATGTTCCACGGACAAAAAGACTCCGCAGCAGATGATGCAGATATGATTCGCTACTATAAATTAATAGTGAATGCGGTAGAACAATTTCTTATTGACCACGACGAACCGCTTTTACTAACCGGTACTGAAAATCGTATCGGTAACATACGACCATTATTCAGCTATCCTAGAGTTCTCGCAGAAGCAGTAGAAGGAAATCATGAAGGATTAAATACCCAAGAGTTAGAGAACACAACTATTGCTGTGATTGAAAAAGCAGAAACTGCAGACAGAAAAAAACTTGTTGCTATGGCTAAATCAACACCTCCAAGCAATATGGCTGTTGGAGCTAAAGATATAGAGATCGCTACAAGCAAAGGCAAGGTAGAAACTTTGTTTTTGTCCAGCTTTAAGCGTACGACTGATAGTGTAGGCACAGGATACCAAGCAGATATTGTGATGCAGTTACCAGAAGACGTTTCAACAACCGAGACGCTTGTCCGTTCTACGTTATCGCAAGGTGGAAACGTCGTCGCTGTTGAAAAAGGCTCTTTTGAAAACGACGAGCCACGCGCACTTTGCAGATATTAAGCTAGATAAAGATAATCACTTTTAGCAAAGTTTTGGCAAAGCGAGAATTAACGAATATTGAAGTGCTTTTGTTAAGTACCCCTAGGGGGTATATACTGAATATATGGAGGAACTATGATTTCAGAAATTAAAAAGCGTGCGTCGCACCGCTCAAAGATCATTCAAGGACAGTTTAATGGTCTCGTTAAAGCTATTGACGAAGAAAAATACTGCATAGATATAATGACCCAAAGCCTTGCTATCCAGCAATCACTGAAGTCACTTAACAAATTGATTCTCGAGAACCACCTAAAAACTCACGTCAAAAACGGCATGAAGACAAACAGCGATGCAGACCAAGACACGCTCATAGCAGAACTTTTAGATTTATATCAACTCTCTAATGTAAAGGGTAACTCATGAGTAAAGACAAGAAAACTATATACACCTGCCCGATGCATCCTAAAATTATAAGGGAAGAAAAAGGAAACTGTCCTGAATGCCATATGGCATTAGAGAAGAAGACTGTCGACGCTAAAAAAGTAGTCTATACCTGCCCGATGCACCCAGACGTCATGAAAGATGAACGCGGCGATTGTCCGCACTGCCACATGGCACTGGAAAAGAAAACTGTAGATATAAATCATACTGACCATGCGACGCACGATAAACACGAAGGTCATAATTCAAATATATTCCGTACGAAGTTTTGGGCATCCTTGGCTATGACATTGCCAGTGCTCTATTTTTCCGAGACTATCAGAATGCTACTAGGCTTTGAAGGCGTAAACTTCACAGGCAGTAGCTACATCCCTGCTTTCTTTGGGGTGATTATATTCCTGTACGGTGGACTTGTTTTCTTGCGCAGTGGTCGCGCTGAGTTAGCCAACAGAACGCCTGGTATGATGACGCTTATTTCTATGGCCATTTCCGTTGCGTTTGTATATAGCTCACTCATAACGCTCAAAGTGGTCGATGGTATGAGTTTCTGGTGGGAATTAGCAACGTTAATCACCATCATGTTGCTTGGACACTGGCTGGAAATGGCTTCAATATCGAACGCTCAAGGTGCGCTGAAAGAACTTGCCAAACTTCTACCCGATGAAGCAGAACTCATCATAAAGAGCGGTACAAAAACCGTATCTGTTGCCGAGCTTAGAGTTGGCGACAAAGTACTTGTGCGCCCTGGCTCATCAATTCCAACGGATGGAGAAGTTGTGAAAGGTGAATCAAAAGTTGATGAGTCACTCCTAACTGGTGAGTCAAAAGCGGTGGCCAAAAAACCTGGAAGCAACGTCATAGCCGGTACAATTAACGCAAGTGGATCGCTTACGGTTAAGGTCACGAAAACTGGCGACGATACAGCCTTGTCAGGCATTATGAAATTAGTCTCTGATGCTCAGTCCAGCAAGTCTAGAACTGAGCTACTCGCAGATACCGCATCTAAATACTTGTTTTATTACGCGATAGCAGCGGCGATTATAACCGCTATAGCTTGGACATTTTTTGGAAATGCAGATTCTAACTACATATTAGAAAGAATAGTCGCCGTACTAATTATCGCCTGCCCTCACGCCTTGGGTCTAGCAATACCGCTTGTTACCGCAATATCGACCAGTAAAGGCGCCAGTGTAGGACTGCTAGTTCGTGAACGTTCAGCCTTAGAGTCAGCCCGCAACATAGACATAGTACTGTTTGATAAGACAGGCACGCTCACAAAAGGCCAGCAAGGTGTCGTCGATATTATTACTGATAATAAAGAATTATTGTTGTCAGTAGCCGCAGCAGTTGAATCTGAATCAGAACACCCGATTGCAAAAGCTATTGTCCAGAAAGCGAATGAAAGCAAAATCAAAGCTGCAGTTTCTAGCGGTTTTAGTGCGCTTGAAGGACGCGGCGCCAAAGCAACGGTCAATAAAAAAACTTACTACGTTGGTGGTCCGCAGATGCTTAAAGAACAAAAAGTAAAACTGAATGAGAAGTACACCAAAGCCAGTGACTTAGCACACAAAAATGGTCATAGTATTATCTACCTCATCGAAGACAAAACAGTAATCGGTGGATTCATGATAGCCGATGTGATTCGTCCTGAATCCAAAAAAGCGGTAAAAGAATTACAAAAATCTGGTAAGCGTGTGGCTATGCTTACTGGTGACTCTGAAGGCGTGGCGAGTTGGGTATCTAAAGAACTTGGGCTTAATGAATACTACGCAGAAGTACTTCCAGGGGATAAATCAGACGTGGTTAAAAAATTACAAAAAGATGGCTCAAAAGTTGCCATGGTTGGTGACGGCGTCAACGATGCGCCTGCATTAACGCAAGCAGATATTGGCATCGCTATCGGGGCAGGAACAGACGTTGCGATTGAATCAGCAGGTATAGTACTCGCTAGTAGTGATCCGCGCGGCGTCAGCAAAATAGTCAAACTCTCTAAGAAAACTTACGCTAAAATGATGCAGAACCTCTTTTGGGCAGCAGGCTACAACTTGTTTGCCGTTCCATTGGCTGGTGGTGCATTAGCATTCACTGGATTTGTTTTGTCACCTGCCGTTGGCGCAGCAGTCATGTCTCTATCAACGATAATTGTTGCTGCTAATGCTCAGCTACTTAGAAAAGTAGAATTATAAGTTGGCTAATAAACAATCCAATAAATCTAGCATAACTTGATATTATTAATAGATATGAAGATTGCGATTATCGGTAGTGGCGTAGCAGGACTAACAAGTGCCTATTTACTTGCGCCTCAACATGACGTTGTACTATACGAAAAGGACACCCGAATTGGCGGTCATGCTCACACAAATATCATCAAGGAGAATGGCAAAAAAATCGCTGTAGATAACGGTTTTATGGTGTTCAACCCGAAGCAGTACCCGAACTTCATTGCTCTCTTAAAGCAACTTGAAGTAGAGACGACAAACACGAAGATGTCTTTTGGCGTTCAAATCCCAAAGAGTGTGGATTTTAATGGTAGCTTCCCTAACGGAATTTTTGCTAAAAGATCCAATATTTTTAACTTAAGGTATCTGAAGTTTTTGAAAGAGATAGTACGATTTAGGAAGTTAGCAAAAGCTGAGCTACAAAAAAACCCACAAAATACAGAATCACTCGGCCAGTTTTTACGTAAGCACAACATAAGTACTGATCTTGCAGACTGGTTTTTGTTCCCTATGCTCTCAGCAATTTGGTCCATGAAGGAAACTTCAAAAATAAGTGACTTCCCTGCGCTGGCTACCTTTACGTTTTTAAACAATCACCGATTATTAAGTAATACACAGCCTCAATGGAAAACAATTGTTGGCGGCTCAATTCAGTACGTTGAAAAAATAAGAAAATCAATTGAAGAAAATAATGGAAAAATATTACTTTCACAAAAAATTATCGCTATTACAAGAACAGAAGATGGAGTCTCCATAAAAACAGATTCAGGCACAAGATCGTACGATTACGTTTTACTAGCAACGCACGCCGATACTAGCTTAAAGCTGCTAAAAGATGCCACAACTGTAGAAAAAGCAGCGCTTGGTATGTTCAAATTTAGTAAAAATCAGACCGTTCTTCACAAAGATACAAGTGTACTACCAAAAAACAAACGTCTTGTTGGCGCTTGGAACTACACTCAAAAAAGTAACCTCGACGGCTCACGTGCAGTCTTCACGTACTCTATGAACATACTTCAACACATACCGAACGCAACTCCTGTGCTTGTGACGCTGAATCCAACCATTAAAATACCAGAGTCAATGATCTATCACACAGAAACATACGAGCATCCAGAATACACGCTAAAATCACTGAAAGGCCAAGAACTCATTCAATCTATACAAGGAGAGAACCACACACTTTATGCTGGCGCATACTTGGGATATGGATTTCATGAAGATGGTGTATTTTCAGCAATTAAAGCAGTCTCAAAATTAGGGGTGCACCCAACATGGCAGAAATAAGCTTTCTAAAGGCTAAAGTTGGCCATGCGAGGTTGTGGCCGAAGAAAAATTTGTTTTTGTATAATGTTTTTTACACGAGAACGACTATAAAAAAAGATATGAGCGACAAAACGCCACTACTACTATCTGAAGACAGATTCAACGTATTGTCACACTACACCAAAGATCACGGCGCTAAGGATAAGAACATCTCTTGGTACACGTATATTACGAAAGAACTAGAAAAAGCAAAAATATCATACAACGAAAACTACACGATTGAGCTCATAGCTCATCCGCGGCTACTGGGCTACGCTTTCAACCCAATCTCTTATTGGCTCGTCCAAGACGAAAAGAAGCAGCTCCGCGCAGTTATGTGTGAAGTTCGCAACACTTTTAAGCAGTCTCACAACTATCTACTCGCAAAATCTGATATGTCAGTTATTAAGCCTGCTGACGTTCTCTCATCTAAAAAGAACCTCTACGTCTCACCTTTCAATAAGGTTGAAGGACACTACGAATTTACGTTCTTGTACGACGGAGAACAATTCAAATCTGTTATTAACTATTTTGACGACAAACGACAGATCTTGAACACGTTCATGGGGGGGGAGATTTCTACTATATCATCTGTCAAAATCTTGCAGGCAGTTTTTTCATATCCATTCATGACAATAAGAGTAGTTGCGCGTATACATTGGCAGGCAGTACGACTAATCTCCAAAAGAGTTAGACTAACTCTAAAAAGTAGAACGAAGAATTACACAAGTAACGAAACAAGTTTTAAGAAATAAGAAAGATGCTAAACCTTATCTAAGTGGAGATAGCCCGTTGAGTTTTGACATGACTATTTGAGCGACATCATTATGACCTGCACGGAAAGAACCAGCACAACAAAGAAGATAATAACGCCACATTCTATAAAAATTATCATCATACATTTTTTTACCATTTGTATCGACAATATTTTTAATTTCAGACCAGTGCTTTCTGAAGTTCTCGTCCCAAGCCATTAACGTCTTATCGTAATCTTTTCCAAATGAAGCCCACTTTTTAATTCGTAAAGTCCCCTCACTATAAGCTGCGATATACTCAATAGAAGGGACTAATCCATTTGGGAAAATGCGCGTTGAAAGGAACGGATCGACATCACCAGTGCCAATTATGGCTTGCATTCCAAATAGCCCATCATCTTTCATAACTCTCGCGACAATCTCAAAATACTTTTTAAAGTTTTTCTTGCCGACTGCTTCAATCATTTCAATAGATACTACGCGGTCGTATTTTTTTGTATGGCTTTCATCCATTTTTTGATAATCAAGAAGCAAAAATTCTACAGGCAGACCGCTACAACGCTCCCCTGCAAAATTTTTCTGCTCTTCAGAAACGGTTAACCCTACTACTTCAACTCCGTAGTTTTTTGCTGCATGTTGGGCGAATGTCCCCCAACCAGAACCAATTTCTAGAACCTTCATTCCTTTTTCTAACTGTAGCTTCTTACACAAAGCATCAAACTTATTGTACTGAGCTTCAGTCAGTGTATCACTGTCTTTGAGAAACATACCACTGCTATAGCCCATGCTATTGCCGAGCATAAATTCATACATCTGGTTTCCAAGATCGTAGTGTTTCTGCCCAACTTGGAAAGCTCTATGCCCAGATTGCGTGTTGATCAGCCTATCTCGTAGTCGGCCGAGAAATCCTACAACGCTTGGAACACTCGCGATTTTAGCAGTTAATAATTTCTGGAAAAACACATCGAGTTGATCACACTCCCATTTTCCAGCAGCGTAACCATCACCGAAACCCAAAGAGCCTTTTAAGAAGACGTCAGGATATATATTTTTATCAATTACCGTGATGTCCCACGGCTTATCACCGTTAATAGTGATATCTGCACGCTCCAGTAACTGAGCTGCTTTTTTTTGAAAAACAGAACCTCTATTTTTATTCTTCATACTTTTAAGTATATCTTCTACCCTTAGATAATTAGAAATATAGTGCTATTTCTGCTTCGCTTTTTTCTTTGCGAGTCTTTTGCGTGATGCATTATGCATGTTTCGTCGTTTTGCCATAATTAGAACCTTATAAATTTTGCTTGCTACTATACTAGTAACTATACCACACATCTGTTAAAATAGCACCTACACACCAGGAAAAACGTGGCTCTTTAGCTCAGTTGGTAGAGCATCGGATTGAAGCTCCGTGTGTCCCCAGTTCGAGTCTGGGAGGAGCCACCAAAGAAATAGTCTCATGATCCATCATGGGGCTTTTTCTTTGGACTGACATCGTCAGTGACTCGAACTGGGATAGCGCTGAAAGCGCCCAGTCGATAACAAGTCAGTTGCCCGAACCATTTTCGGCGCACTGATTTGTTATGTAGCTTTTTTCTGGGAGGAGCCAAGCGCACTTCCTATTCTTCACCATACTTACTTGATAGATGCCACAAAGAACACTGTCGGCATCTATATACTTTTAATTTAGATCCTCTCTGATGAGCAGCCACCCGAGCTGCGTCTTCAGCTTGTTTGCTCGTATCAAAAGACATTTTCTCTTCGCAAGTACTGTTTATAGAACTATCATTGTCGTTAATCATTGTGCAGTTAGTATACCGCAAAACAACTGCTAGTTGATAAAGCTTGAGCTTTGTGCTATAATCATATTCCTGCAATCAATAGTTGTTTGCAGACTAGAGATTAATAAACTCTAAGTACATACGGGGCTGAATTTTAAGCTCGACATTAGATTTAACAAGTTGGAATGGCAAGCCGGGTTTATCTGCACGTTAGTCGGATTAAACAATAGATGCAAAATCTTTTGATAGCGATTCAGCTATCGCTTACCTACAAGGCCTAAACCCCTTCAAAGTAAGTGACGAGCAATTCGCACTAGCAGCTTAATTTAAGTTTGCGACTCATTGTTCTGGACATCAGATACAGAGCAGAGTCTTATATCATCTGATTGCTACCAAAGTCCGCCACCTTAGGACGAGGTCTAAGATTTCAAGGTTGCTGTCGTATAACATTTTGTTCGTTTAGAGTTTTGCGACCTAAGACAGCTAAACGAAATAAGCTTGTAGTCATCCAATGAGTTCACTAATGGACGCGAGGGGCGGAACCTCGCCAGCTCCACCATAGAGACATTTTGACCAGTTTTAGGACTGGTCTTTTGTATTTTGTATCTGTAAAAGCTACTCAATTTCGGGGTGTCAACTTTTTTCATAGAATTTATATATAATTCGCCTTTAAACAATAATTGTTGACACCTTTTACGTTCGTCATAATCTAGTTGCCAGTAATCTTCTTTTAGATTTTTAGTATAATTCATTCCATACTCTATGAAGTTTTTCATCTCTTCAGTAAGTGGCTTTGAGTTCTCGATTTCTGTACTCTTATCAAGTATCTGCTGTTTAATAATAGTGATCGCTTCATGTATATCTGACTTTAAATCATCAGGTGTTGAACTTATTGACATGACTAAATTTGACTTTTTTTCTTGAAGTAGATTCAACTGATTCTTTAAGCCTAAAACTTGTTTCAACTTATCTCCATTCTTTTGTCTCCACACAGTTTCCAATGCTTCCTTAAAGCTTTCTAGTTCATTTAGAGGCTCTATACCATCCAGGTGCTGTGATATTGAGTGATGGACTTCATCACGGTGATACTCTTTCTTACAATCTCTACATCTATATTTAAAGTAGTAATTTATTTTTTTTCTAAGGTTTCCACTATTGGTTCTGACCCCATTATTTTTCTTAGCACCTGTAAACTTTCCACCGCACTCCGAACACTCTAGTATCTTGCTCATTGGAAATTCAGGATTGTAATGCTTTGCCTTTCCTCTTGATTTATAGGTCCCGTTGAATATTGCTTTTAACTGTTCGTGTTCATCAATTGTGATCATTTTTTCATGCAGTCCGTTTTCATTGCGAGCAATTACTTGCTTATTGATTTCTACGATACCTGCATAATAAGGATCTGTAGCAAATCTTCTGAACTTGTCCATTTCAAATCTTTTATAAATATTTCCGAAGTTTGTTTTCATTAAACGGTTAAGTGCTTCTGTGGGATTATAGACGCCAGCTATGATCTCTTTTAAAGCTACTTGAAAGTATGTGAACGTCTCAGGATCCCTAACATGAATTCCAGCTCTTTCTCCTTTTCTATAACCAGTTTTAGGTGGAAAAGTATAACGTCCTTCCTTAATAGCCTGAACATGACCATTGATTGATTTCTTTTGTCTCTCTTCATTACTTCCTTCTGCTTTAAATCCGTCGAGAGAAAGCATTAGTCTCGACTGTGCAGTATCAAAATTTAATTCTGGATTTGATGCAAAATATACTTTTACTCCGAGCTCATATTTTAGTCTCGTAATCCAGTAAAACATTTCTTCTGTACTACGCATAAATCTATCAACTTCATCAACAATCAAATAGCCTACTCTTTTATTAGCTTTTGCTATTGAATAAGCCTTGACTAAGTCTGGCCGATTAAAGTTCTTGCCAACTTTGCTTGAAGCATCTCCAGAAAAAGTATCTATGATTTTGACATTTAACTTTTTTGCCGCTTCAATAACTGACTGGGCTTGTCTATTTAAGCTATTACTAAGTTTTTGTTCAGGAGTTGAAACTCTGCACAAAGCTATTGCTTGATCTTTCATACAAAAACACCTTACTCACTAAAGACGATTTCTTGAATGGACCGCATGCAACGATATAAGAAATCGTCTTTAGTAATATTGTGTTTATGATTGATTGCATGTCATCCATTCATTTGTTTATCTTTAATACCATTTTTTTGTTTCTTCTTTTCATATCTTTCATACAAAAAATTAGCTATCTCTAGTAGCTCTTGTTTTGTTGGATTTTTACTTATATTCTCAGGCACTTATTTGACCTCGAAACCATCATTAGAATGATGCCGTGGATCAAAAAAGACCAACAGAAAACATTACATTTGCGTGTTGGTCTCATGAACAGCTTAGATCATAGTATTACCTGAACCCATTCATAGTCAAATAATTATTCTAAACTAACTTGTATTGATTTTGTTAGCCTAACTAATATTTCATATAGTGGCTGTTTAGACGCTTCAGACAGTAAATTAGTAATTTCGCCCGTATAGCTAATGCTATTGATTGTCATGTCGAATGAAATAGAAGAATATGCTGGAGTTAGCACTTCGTCTTCAATAGAAAAATCTTCATTATACCCATATTCTATTTGAGAGCTTCCTATGTTAGTTTTTGTCCTTTCTAAAGGGTAGCTTTCATCATGGATTCCAGAACTTTCTTGAGCCTTAGTATTTAGAGAAACTGAATACTGATTCCCTTTTTCAGAAGTCGTATAGCTGTAGAGTCCTTCCGATATACTTGAGTTAAAAGTAAATCCAGTTAAGTATTTATAGTTATCGGTTTTTATTTGTGAATTGTTTGAGGGTGATTCGTTTACTTTTGAACTATCATGAGAACCTTTCGATACTGTCTGGGTAGCTGTAGAAACCTCTTCGTTTCCGCCTGGTTGATAGGTAATTGCAAAAATTAGAAAGAGTATTGATACGGAAGCAAATATCCAACCTAGTATTTTATTGTTCACTTCTCGTCTCCTTAGTTAACTAATAGTTGCATTATATCGGTTAAAATGAATGATGACAAATGTCAGTGGTTACTTACATATGTAATCATTAGTCTGAAGGTATGTCTACTGCAAATATTGACAAGCTTTATAGAGAAATCGGTGCCCGAATTGTAAAGTATCGTAGAAATAAAAACATGTCTCAGGAGTTACTCGCGAGTGACAGTGGTATTGATCGCTCACATTTAGGATTTATTGAGCAAGGAAGAAGAAGGCCTACACTTAGTACACTCTACAAAATCACTAGATCGTTAAATATAAGTTTAGAAGAATTGTTCAAGAAATTATAGTTTGCTTGGGTTGTGTAAAGGTGGGTCAAAGGTGGGTCAAGAACTATACAAAAATAAGTAAGTGAAAGAAGTTAATCAAATTTAAACTCGAAGACTTTTTTAATAATGATTTTAGGTATTAAATTCAAGCAGTAAAAAACATACCAATATATCATTTAACTCCATTTATTTAACAACAATAAAGCTTAGTAACGAGAATAATTTCAAAGAAACTGTTTAATTTAAGATACCCTCAAGTAGATTGGTAAAATGTCTGTTATTGGACAGTTGAAGGGCGGAAGCAGTTACTTGAGACAGGTGCCTTACTTAACAGTGAGTAGTTAACAGGTTATGAGAGTGCCCTTACGAGGCAAAAGATCATACCATAACCTCAGTTCTTCCTCAATAAGGTGCCAATTATTCAGTAGATGCTCCACCAAATTAAATGCCTCATCGTAAGATGAGGTTTTTAATTTTAAACTTATGCTTATTTCGTTGAAGTGACGTATAGTGATAATTAATGAACATTAACCATCACATACAGTTAGCAATAATCAAAAAGCTAATGACTAGCGAACTGCCAGTTACTTATACGTCGTTAAAAGATAAAACTATAGAAAACAGTTTGTTTAGCTACCATTTAAATCAGCTTATCGCTCAAAACATTGTTGAAAAATCAGAACTTGGCTACTCACTTACAGTTGAGGGTTCACGCTGGTTGAATGATAGCGGATTGTCTATGAGCTACCCAGAGGCACTCCGAGTTAATATTATTCTCGTAATCCGCGACAAGGACAGCAACTATCTAATTGGTCAACGCACAGGCCAGTTCAAAGCTCAAATTAACGATTATCTGCTTCCTTCGAACTATTATAAGAACGACCTTGATGTGAGCGAACAAATCGAAAATACTATTACTGACTTTATTCCTGAGGGTTGCTTGTTAAAGCAAACTGATTTTGGCTTCACACAGATTAAAATCACCTACTCAGACACTAAGACTATGAGAAGTCTTTTTTGTATTAGCGTTTGCGTCGTAGAAAAATTTGAACCTTTAGTAGCGGATGGAGCTAGGGAGTATTACTGGAAGCCATGGAGCGAAATAGAAAAGTATACTCACAAATCAGCTGTTCTTATCCATAAAATAAAAAAATATACTGACAATACTATAAATTCGCGCCCTACTCCAGTCTTTATAGCCTAGATTTTAGTAAAAAAACTTTTACTTACATGTAGCGAATTCTGCTATATCCTTCAACAAAGGATGGAGAATCTATGTTAAAAAGAGAATTATCAGGTGATGTATTAATTGAACGAGCCGCAGAAATAGCAAGAGAGGCGCATAAAGGACAGGAACACTTTTTTGGAGAAGGATCCTATTTTGAAATGCACGTCTTCCCTGTTTCCAAAATTGTAAGACGTCTTGGATATGGTGCACTATTTGTGGCAGGCGCTTTGCTACATGACGTTCCGGAGGATACAGAAGTTACGTTAGATGATTTACTTGAGCAAGGAATTCCACGCGTTGTTGTTCAAGCTACCGATTTAATGAATAAAAAAGAAGGACAAACTCAAGAAGATTATATTAACGGTATAAAAAAGTCTCCTATTGCAGTGGTAGGTAAATATGTAGATTCAGCGTTTAATTTTTCTTGGACGATATTAAATTCATCTGACATAAGCGACATTAATCATGCATCTTGGAGCTTTGAATATCTATCTAATATGACTGAACTTAGGCCTCTGCTGCCTTGGAACTTGGGAGATGTTGCAGAGTTAACAAAAACAGGTGTATAATTATTGAATTTTTCGGTAACGCCATACAGCGATAGGAGCGAAGACAGTAATGATACCAGTTATCCAGAGTAGCGTAATCCAAATATACGTATTTCCATCAGCAACATTACCCTGCGTCAGGTGACGAACTGCGTTCACGACTTGGGTGACTGGCTGGTTTCGTGCAAATACCTGAAGCCATGATGGCATTGTCTCAACTGGAACGAAAACAGAGCTTGCAAAAACAAGTGGAAATACCCATAAGAAACCAGCCACTTGCACAGTCTCCGAATCTTTTAGTAAAAGTCCAATAACAGCGCTCACCCAGCTAAAAGCAAAAGCAAACAAAACTATTAAGCTCGCAGCAAAAACAAAATTAAAAACACCTTCTTGAATTCTGAAACCTAAAAGAAACCCAACGCTTGACATCAAAATTATTACAAACGTATTTCTTACTGCATCTGCAATTGTCCGCCCAGCAAGAACTGCATATCTAGCTATAGGCAGACTTCGCAGACGATCAATAACACCCTTGTTTAAATCTTCTGCCAGTCCAACACCAGTTTGAATAGCTCCAAATAGTGCTGTTTGGGCTAAAATCCCAGGTAGTAGAAAGTTGATGTAGGTAGAATTGTCGCCACTACCCTGAGTGACGGCACCACCAAACACAAAGTTGAATAGTAGTAGGAAAATTATCGGCTGAATAGAGCTAAAAATTAAAAGCTGCGGGATACGGAAATTACGCCTAACGTTTCGTTTCACAATCTGCATTGTGTTGCTAATACCTTGCATCACTTTACCCCCGAATCGTCTGTGACTGCTAAAAATACGTCATCCAACGTAGGCCGGTGGAGGCTAAGCTCTTCAATAGTAATTTTTGCTTTTTTTAATGTCTCAGCAACTTTCAAAAGATCATCTGCACCTGCACTTGTTTTCATATTTATTTTACGTACAGATTCATCGATCAGCGCTTCTCTATCCATGGTTTTTACAAGCAGGGCTTTTGCTTTACTAAGATCTTTTTGACTCAATTTAAGTTCAATAACATCTTGACCAAGACTACTTTTAAGTTTTTCTGAGGTACCTTCAATTATCATTTTGCCTTTATCTATTACATAAATATAGTCACATAATGCGTCCGCCTCATCTAGATATTGTGTAGTTAGTAATATTGTTACTCCTTGTGAAACGAGATCTCGGATAATATCCCAAAGTTGCAAACGAGTCCTAGGATCAAGACCGGTAGTTGGCTCATCCAAAAAAAGTACTTGTGGTGTAGCAACCAAACTTGCACCCAGGTCTAATCGTCTACGCATACCGCCTGAATAAGTTTTAGTTTGTCTATCAGCTGCTTCTGTTAAGCCCAATCTTTCAAGCAGTTCTACTGCTCGTTTCTTGGCTTTTTTAGCCGACATTCCATAAAGTCTTGCAACCATTATTAATGTTTCCCTGCCTGTTTGGAAGTCGTCTACAGCTGCATATTGCCCGGCAAGACCAATGTGTTTGCGGGCTTCTGTTGGATTATTAACTATGTCTACTCCGTCAACTTTAACGGTACCTAGTTCCGGAATTAACAGTGTCGTCATGACTTTAATTAGGGTGCTTTTACCGGCGCCGTTTGGCCCTAACAACCCTGTAACTTTACCTGTTTGCGCTAGTAAACTAACGTCATTTAGCGCAGTAAATTTACCAAACCGTTTAGTTACAGCCTTAACAACGATCGCATTATTATTTTTACTCATATTACTTTATTCTACACCTGCTATGGCGACTTTACTCTAATGGTTTGCTAGTATTAGTCTCATGAGCAAAGACTTGCTGTTGCCTATAGTGAAACAAACTTTAGAGAAATACAGTGTTGTGCATAGAATAATCGAATGTAATCCTGACCTCGCCGATACTGCTACGTTTTGTCAAAAATATGGATACAAACCAGAAGAGTCCGCAAATACTTTAGTCGTCACTAGTAGAAAAGTAGAGCCAACCGTCTACGCCGTGTGTGTTGTTCTCGCAATCGATCGGCTTGACGTCAACAACGTCGTTCGTAAAAAAATGGGTGTCAAAAAGTGCTCATTTGCCGACGGTGAAACGACAGTTGAGCTAACAGGCATGATGATAGGCGGCGTTACAGCAGTTGGTATTGAGGATATACCGATCTACATCGATGCAAATGTCATGAAAGCCAAACAAATTATCATGGGTGGGGGCAATCGATCAACGAAGATCATACTTAGCCCCGATGAACTTAGAAAATTACCAAATGTAGAAGTAGTAGAGGCCCTAACAAAAGTTAGTTAACAGCTGAAGCGGTGTTGGGGTTTTGGCCTTCAAGCAAATCAAAGCCCTTCAAAATTGCATTTAATTCCCTGTCCTGATCGTCTTCGTCAGTATTCACTGACGCTGCTTCGGCATTCGCACGCATCAACTCTTTGTTAGATGTTAAAAAGTCTCTCGAGAACCAACCAAACTCACTATGGTCATCAGGGTTGATCGTAATATTCTCTAGCTCGTCTATAAACTGACCAAAATATATAACTTCAATAGAGTGAGAGCCCTTAACTTTATTAATGTAGGTAAAGCATGCAAATGGATCACCGATTCGTACAGTCATGCCAAATTCTTCCATGATTTCACGCTTAAGCCCTACTATAATATCTTCACCAAAATCAATATGGCCACCAGGCATTTCGAAGACATCAGGTAGAAACTTTTTAGTTTTTGCGCGTTTTGGTAAAAAGACTTCGAACTTATTATTCATGCTTCTATGTATAAAGGCAACTGCACTAATTACTTGTTTGCCGTCTGCTGGTGTTTCGCTATCATGCGAGATTTTGCTCATAGAACGTCTTTTAAGCCTCCCAAGTTTTTAATACTATAAAAGCCTTTAGCTGCTAGTAATTGTTGAGCGGCTGAAGACCGACCACCGGTTCTACAATATACTCCTATTTCTGTTGACAACGGTACATCAGGGGTTATACCGTTTTCGATGTCTTGTAAGCTCAAGTTAATCGCGTTTAAAGCGTGTTTTTCGTTATATTCTTCAGCAGTTCTAACATCTATTAAAATCATACTAACACTATAACACTAACGATGATTATCGTTTTCGGCGGTTTGTTAGGCGTGCAACAAGTCCAGATTCAACGAGGCTCCATAAAACAGCATTAGTTATAAAAAAGATTGCTGCAGCTAATGGTATAAGGAGTAAATCTTGGCCGGTTTCTGAATCAACAAGACTTACAAGTCCAGCAGCAAGTAGAGACACAATTGCTACAACGATGTAACTGTGTTGGAGTTTTTGGCGATCGTCTGTCGAACGATTCCACTCGAGTACTGCGTTTCTTAAAGAATCAAACATTTTATCTCCTAATTTATTAGTATTTTACTACATAATTATTTATTAGTCAATTATATGTGGATAGTGTGATCTATTTCACATACTTCTAATGATTATAAGCGTACATTACAGATATATTTTTAAAACAAGGAACATTAAAATGGGTGTAACAATTGAAGCACAAGTTTTAGCAGATGGTCATGGATATGCAGAACCTAATGGTCATATTATGCATGACGTATTCTACCGTGGAGCAGTAGAGATGTTATCGCCTGAATTACGAGTTGTTCATCCACTTGATGCATTAAGAGGTGCACTACCGGTCATAAAAGCATCACGACATATTGCTAAAGCTGCTTTTGGAGCAGTCGGAGCCGTTGTTCAGAAAATCCGCATATAAAAAACTACACATTCACCTCCTCACCAGTTACACTAGGTGACAGATGATTGGTGAAAAAACATATACGGAACTCACACAGACAGATATAGAAAAAGCATTATTCTATGTTGATCATTATTGGCATACGCTAAAACGAAAAAATACATCAAAAAATGCGACACTCATAAGCTTGCCACATCCTTACGTTGTACCAAGCCAAGGCAACGACCATTTTGCGTTCGAAGAACAATATTACTGGGATAGTTATTTTACTTCTCTTGGTATTGACGACGAACATTTAGTCACTGGTATGCTCGATAATCTTATTTATATGTTTGAAGAGTTCGGGCTGATTCCAAACGGCAACCGATACTATTTCACAAGTAGATCACAGCCACCGATTCTCACCACCTTTATTTTTCATGTTTACGACAAATATGGTAAGTCTAAGAAATGGCTCAGAAGCCGTATTGATGTTGCGAAAAGAGAGTACAACGAAGTGTGGATGTCTAAAGATCACCCACATAAACGCAATATCTATAGAGGGCTTAGTAGATACTACGATATTAACTATCTCCATGACCTTGCAGAAGCTGAAAGCGGCTGGGACATGACACCGAGATTTAAACGCCAATGCTTAGACTACTTGCCCGTTGATCTAAACTGCTTGTTATACAAATATGAAAAAGACTTTGGCAGGGCAGCTGAGATTTTAGAAGAAACAGATGAAGCAGCCTCGTGGGAATATATAGCCGAAGAACGACAAAAAGTCGTTGATAGGCTCATGTGGCACAAACGAAAAGTATTCTTTTTTGATTATAACTTTCACGAAAAAAAGCAAGGCACCGTATGGTCTTTAGCGGGATACTATGCCATGTGGAGCGGGCTAGCGTCAAAGCAACAAGCGGCGAAACTAGTTAAAAATCTTACAAGATTTGAGAAGACAGGCGGTGTAGCAACAACTGCAGGAAATTTTATGTATCACGAACTATTTGGCTCAACCAAAACTCAGTGGGCTTATCCAAACGGCTGGGCGCCGCTCCATCTTTTCGTGATTGAAGGGCTTGAACTATATGGCTACAAAAAAGAAGCAGTGCGTATCACGCACAAATGGCTTAAAACCTGTAACGACTGGTATCTAAAAAACGGAGAATTTCTAGAAAAATATAATGTCGCAAGCCCGACTCTCAAACCATCAGAAGGTCTGTATCCCTCTCAGACTGGATTCGCATGGACGAATGGCATCTTCGTATACTTAGCAAAAAAATATATTACTGACGAGCCTTCGTAAGCATACGTTCGAATAATTGTTGGAAATGACGCTGCTCTTGGTAACTCAAGCCGCCGATAATTTGTGCTTGGGCAAGATCTAATATTTCTTCGCAGTGGCCGAGGAGTTCTTCCCCTTGTTCAGTCAAGCTTAGCTCACGCGCACGTTTGTTTCCCATAACAGTGCCTATTATAATTAACCGCTTTTTTTCAAGAATTTTAACCTGCCTGCTTATACTTGCTTCCGTTTGATCAAGCAACTCCGCAATCATGTTCTGACGAGCAAGCATGTTTCTACCAATGGCTTCGAGGACTTTGTACTGCGCAAAACCAATACCAACCTGCTCTTTCAGGCTTTCGTCTGATCTTTTCTCTAGCAGAAATGCTAGCTTATGAATTTGCCAATATAATCTTGGTTGCATATAGTTTACCGGTTAAGTATTATAGCACTTTTGGTGACGAAACATAACCATTACTGTGCACAATATGTAAGCTATGCCAATCATCAAGAGACAGCTGCTGAGCACGATATTTTGGGTTGAGCCCTGCCTTCTCTAGTAAAATCACCGCGTCATCCTTGCTAATCCCTAGGCCACTGCTCAAACTATTACGTAGAGTTTTACGCTTTTCAGAAAATCCTGCTTTTACAAGCTTAAAGAATGACTTTTCGTCGACATCAAAAAGTTTAGTAGATCGACTCGTTAACACAACGACTTGTGAGTCTACTTTTGGTGGTGGAGCGAATAGCCGCGCTGGAACTTCTATATCTAGACTACACTCAAAATAAAATTGGGCAGTAACAGACAAGATGCCCATCTTTCCGGGAAGTGCACAAATTCTCTGAGCAACTTCTTTTTGTATTAACAGCACCGCAACACTTGGCATGTTATCTGTTTCGCTAATTGCTCGTACGAGATGACTTGTTAAGTAATAGGGTATATTTGCAACAATTTTGTATTGTTTCGGAAGGCTATTATAGTCAAACGAACGTATATCTCCTTCTATAATAGTAACATTGTGACGATTCACATACTTTGCTTTAAGCTGTTTTATAAGATCTTGGTCGAATTCTAGTGACAAAATATTTGCTTGCTTTTCTACTAGTACATCAGTTAACGTTCCTAGTCCTGGACCAATTTCTAATACCTCATCGGCTTCTTTTATTTCCGCAGCTTCCACAATTGCATGTAAAACCGCTGTATCTTTAAGCCAATGCTGTCCTAAACTTTTTTTTGTATCGCTCATAAACTCATTTTAACTTATTTATCCAATATGAGATACTAGCCTCGAGTATTTAGTGGCCTAATACTTTCAGCATAAGACAGATGTTACCACCAGCTCTGAGCGAGCCAAGCGTTATACGCCCCTGACCACCCACCATAACGACCACTTGCATAGCCGCTACACCAACGAAGTTGTGTTACTGGATTAGTTAAATAATCAGCACCGGCTGAAGCCATCTTGCTTGCTGGTAACGACTGGCATAATCCGTATGCACCAGAATAACTATTTACTGCTCCAGGTCTCCATCCCGATTCGCGAGAGATAATAAAATCAGCAAAAGCGTAGTCAGATTCAGCAATACCTGCGGCCGACATCAATGCAGCTTTATCACCAGAAACCGTAACGGATGGATTAAAGCTTGGTTTTACAATTTTTGTTCCGTTATATTGAAGCCCGTTTGTGGGCTGCTTTACTACAACCTGCTGTAGCTCTTTACGAGAAATTTCAACACCTGCCTCTTCTATAATTTCATACACTACCGCCCGTTCGCCTAGAATACCGTCACGTTCAAGCCGTACTTTCCCGGCTTCGAGTTCTGGATCATCTTGAGTCTCAATAGTAAACGGAATAGGTTCAGTGACAACTGCTGTTTTTACACCCTCTTTGTTAAGTGAGATGAGCATACCGGCAGTCACAGGAGTAGACAGAGCAGGCTCTACTGCTTCATTTGGTTGCTGTGTGACTGATTCCCTAGAAAGAACTTCTGCCACCGTATCGGCAGTCGTACGAATTGTTTTAATAGCACCGTATATATTGATCTGAACCTCAACAGAACGCTCAACAACTAACTGTTCAGACACTCCGGATTCTAATACACTACTCTCTGAACGGTCAAAGGCAACTTCGTCTTCAACAACAAGCTCTAACCCAGCTTCAGCTGCAACAAGTCGTGGTGCGCGTTGGGCAGTAAAAAGAGTCAGAGTTCTTCCTCTGTCAATAATTTCTACAGGTCGAGCTTTATACACATTTACCTGAGTATCGTCTTCCAATATTAGTGAGTCTCTAGCGGGTTCTACGATATCTTCTTTCACAACTGGAAGTTGTAATCTTTGAATTAATTCGCCTACATTTTTGGCACGAGTCGTTACCGTCTGCTGGTTACCATCGAAAAAAACATTAACAATACGTGCGTCTGAAGCACCCTGTGTTGATGCACCTAGAAAAATAAAGCTTGTGAGCCCTATGAAAAACAACAAAACAAAACTACTCACTGGCACAACTAGTGGATGTCGTAGCAAAAATCTAGATTTTTTGATAGCTTGTGTACGCTTCTTATTGAAGCTTTTAATAATTTTTTTCTTCATAGACGCGTATAAATACGCAAGTATTATTTTACCATTTTTATAGGTGTTTCTACAAATATTGAAGCGCTCTGCACCTCTGTTCGGAGCGCGATAACTATAGTTTTTTTAGCGGAGCAATTGAGGCGTTTAATTTCTTGATGCCTGCTTTTTTGAAATAAACCGCAACATTATCATCGTCCACTTCGACGATCCTGCCTTCGCCAAATAGCTGATGCTCAACAGAATCTCCTTCAGCAAACTCTACGGCATAGCGCGGTTCGTCATCCACTGTTTCTCGATTAGATGCCCAGCCAATCATCTCAGGTGTCTTTGTTCGTGACTCGTCATTAAAACTATATGATCTAAGTGAACTTGTGCTTGCATTATAGCTACTAGTTTCTTCAACATTTTCGGCAGATATCTCAGATAGGAAACGTGACGGCACATTATGCTGAGAATTGCCGTAAAGCATTCTTGAATTTGCGTGCAGCATGTATAACTCTTCCTTTGCTCTTGTCATGCCCACATAGCAGAGACGTCGCTCTTCTTCCATTTCACTTTGATCGTACAGCGCACGGCTTTGTGGGAATAGTGTTTCTTCCATCCCTGCCATAAACACAACTGGAAATTCTAGCCCTTTCGCAGCATGCAAGGTCATCAAGATGACAGAGTCAGCTTGCAAATCAGCGCCGTCAAGATCACTTACGAGCGATACTTCTTCTAAAAAGCCACTTAGTCCAAGCTGGCTGTATTCTTTCGCGACGCTCATAAGTTCTTGGACATTTTCTTGTCTCGCCTCTCCAGCCGGAGTACCATCATCGAGCGATTTCAGATAATCTATTCGTCTTAGCAGTGTATCAATCAAACTAGCAACTGACGTGTCCTCCATTATTGCCTGCGTTGAGCTCACTATGGCATAAAGCTCATTCAGCCCTTTCTGCGCTTTCGCTGGGAGCTGAGGAACCATCTGTACGTCACGTAGTGCTTCTATAAGCGTGACATTATTCTCTTCTTGCCAAGTAAAAAAACGCTGAAGACTTTTCGCACCAATACCGCGAGTTGGCACGTTAACAATACGTTCAAAACTAACTCTATCTGCGGGTTGGAAAATGAAACGAAGATAAGCCATAACGTCCTTAACCTCTTTACGATCATAAAACCTTTGCCCGCCAATAATTTTGTACGGAACACCATAGTGCAAAAACGCTTCTTCAATACTACGACTTTGCGCGTTAGTTCTATACAGAACTGCACACTCGTTATATCTTCTCATGCCACCATTGACTACGTTTTGTATACGCCGCACAATCGTCTCTGATTCAGCACGTTCAGTGCTTACAGATATAACTTGTATTGCTTTTCCAGTTTCTTTTGCAGTCCATAGTTTCTTGTCACTGCGTTGTTGGTTCTTCGTAATCACCGCATGTGCACCGTCTAAAATTGGCTTGGTGCTACGGTAGTTTTGTTCGAGTTTAATAACCGTCGTGTTCGGGTAATCTTGTTCGAATTTAAGGATATTACGAAAATCTGCACCTCTCCATGAATAAATTGATTGCCAGTCATCTCCTACAACAGCTATGTTTTTATGCTCGTCTACTAATAGTTTTATTAGTTTATATTGTGCGGTATTCGTATCTTGATACTCGTCGATCATTACATATTTAAACTGTTCCCGCCAACGATTACGAACCGACTCAACGCTACTTAAAAGCTGCAGAGTCTTTGAGATTAAGTCGTCAAAATCAAGTGCTCCCGCGTCTTTTAACGATCTTTGATAACCAGGATACACTTGTGCGGCTGCTTTTTGGGCAGGACTTTTTGCAAAACTATTATATTGTTCTGGAGTCATAGCTTCGTTTTTAGCGCTACTGATCATGCTTGAAAGCGTGCGTGGAGTAAATGTTTTATCGTCTATACTCTGTGCTTTTATTTCACGCTTCACCGCTGCTAATCGGTCTGACTCATCATATATTACAAATGTTCTTGGCACGCCAATATGCTCTCCATCCATACGAAGCAACCGAACACAGATACCATGAAATGTTCCCATAAAAGGCAGGAACGAACGGTTGTTTGGATTTTCGCCGAGTAGGCTCGCTACACGTTCACGCATTTCTTTAGCTGCTTTATTGGTGAAAGTGACCGCTAAAATTTGCTGCGGATGGGCAAACCCTTCTTGCAGTATGCGAGCAACACGATGAGTGAGTGTCTTAGTTTTGCCAGAACCTGCACCAGCTTGAATAAGCAGTGGACCGTCTAATGTGATCACCGCTTTTTGCTGTTCGTCGTTTAGTCCTGATAATAAATCTTGCACGTAAATACTATTGTAGCAAAATACTACTGCGTAAACGTTAGGGTTTTTAACGACTCTTCAAAATATGTATGCTCATCGTCAGCAGAATCGTTCAGTGTGTAGCGCGCTCTTATCTCGCGTGTTTTTGTTGCAACGCAGTAACTATACGACTTTTCGCCAGAAGCAAGTTCGCCAAGCCCTCTTTCTGCTTCTGGTTTTGTACCTTCTTCAAGTTGTACAAATATAGTTTCTTTATCAACTGTTACAAGCTTATAGCTCTGAACCACTGTTTCCGACGTAGCACTTGAACAAGTAGATGAATCAGCTACTATTTCATTGTTATCAATCAATACCATAAATTGGCCTTCTGATGAGTTTTCAGCAGAATAGTCATCAACAACTGCAGGAGTGCCTTGCTTGAACTTCACTACGCCGAGTGCGAACAGAGAACCAGAGTTGCCTTCTTTTTGCTGTAGTATCCACCCATCAGGAAGCTGCAATGAATAGCCTTCACCCGTAAACCGCACCCAATCAGATGAGTCGATGCTACTTATTTCGTTTTTGGTTGACTCAACAACTGGTGGCAACACCGTTTCTACGACTTCTAGTTGAGTAGCTGCCTGAATCTGCTCAGCTTCATTGTTTTCTCCAAAAATACTAAAAGGAAGTGCAATCCCTACATTTAACTTACCGGTATCAATTGCGACAAACAGCCCAGCTAGCGCAAGCAGCGCAAAAATAATTAACGCGTAGACTGTTCCCTTGCCTTTAGGATGAGCTTGTTTTATCGATACATTATATTTTTTACTGTCAATAATTTTACGAATATTTTCTTCCCGCTCCATATTGGCGGCGACAGGATCAATTTTTATCTCTTCTTTTGCTTCAGACGGCTCTTTAACCGCTGTGGTTACGTCAGACTTTTTATCATCTGCACTATTTACAGACTTTGTCTCGACAAGGCCAGAGTCATCTATAACATCTTTTTTTGACGTTACAGCATCTTCTTTCACCGTTTCATCGGATATGGGTTGGAGTGTTTTCTGCTTTGCGCTTGGTGGTACAAGTTCTGATTTCTCGGTTATTTCAGGTTCTTTGATCTCTTCCGATTTCTGAGCTTCAGTCTTTTTTTCTGCTACTTCAGGTACTTTTTCTCGTACCATAGGATCAGTGGCCATTGATGTATGACCGACAATCATTGGTTTACTGCCAATATCTACTTTTGCATCTTTTGGACTAGTGACATCAATAGATTTTTTATCAGCCATTACTGCTACCTCTAAGTCTCAGTTGATGAACACGATAGGCAACTTCAACTACACCCGCAAACTTATGCTGGTTCAGACTTGCTCCCCCAATAAGTGCACCATCACAACCATCTAAGCTTAAGAATGAATAGGCATTTTGCTCGTCAACACTACCACCGTAAAGAATTCGTACGTTACTGGCCGCACGTTCACCAAACAAATGCTCAACTTGCTTTCTAATATAATCTAGTGCTCTAGCTACTTGATCCGGTTTTGCAAACTCACCAGTCCCTATTGCCCAAACAGGCTCATATGCTATCACGCTTGCACCAACTTCACGAGCCGTTAGATTCATGAGTCCAGCGGTAAGCTGGTTGTGTAAAATCTGATTTGTCTCTCCGCTTAATCGCTCTTGTAATGTTTCACCGATACATAAAATTGGCATAATTCCATTTCTGATCGCGGCTTGGGTTTTCTTAGCAGCAACGTCATCACTTTCGTTAAACACATGTCGCCGTTCAGAGTGACCAACAAGTACGTAATGGATGAGGTCTCTCAACATGGCCATTGATACTTCGCCTGTATAAGCTCCAGCATCTTCGTAATATCCATCTTGTGCTCCAAGGCGAAATTTCCGTCTATCAAGCTGTACACTTAGTGGTTGTAACGTCAAAACATTCGGCAATATGACGACTTCGACACTTTGGCGGTTAAGCACTGTTTCTTCTAAACGATGCATAAAAATACTTGCTTGAGCAACCGTAAAATGCTCTTTCCAGTTACCAGCAATCATGATTTTTCGATTATTACGCATATAGTCTATACTACCCTTCTTTGTCCCAGAGTACACTAACTCCAGGTAACTCTTTACCAATCATCAGCTCTAAGCTCGCTCCGCCACCGGTTGAAACATGATTAAACATATCGTTCAGACCTCTTTCATCAATATAAGCTGCCGTATCACCACCACCCAGCAAACTAAACGGCTTGTGGCCATACTTACCTATCAGTGCGTCAATTACTAATTCAGTGCCGTGTGCAAAAGGACCTATTGGACCACGCACTGCTTCTACTTCAGATACACCCATCGTCCCGTTCCATACAACCGTATCAACCATCTGTGCAGCTCCAGCTATAAATGCTCCTGAAAATGGTCCAATATCAAGAATTTTTTCATGTGCCATAACTTTATATGCTTCTGCTTTTGGTCGCTGTGGATAGGCTTCTATGTCTGCGATCACATGCGCATCCCAGTCAACTATTCTTGTATGCGCTTTCTTATCTATTTCGGTCGCTACTACCCCGTCTTGCGGTAGGTAGAATACAAAATCACGTTTTTTTGCTTCATCTCTGACTTTGTTCATAATGTCGTGCGCAGTGTCTAGTTCTTCATCATCAACAAGACTGTCGCCGACTTCAACTCCTTGAGCTTTCAAAAAAGTGTTTGCCATAGCTCCGCCGACGACAACAATATCTGCTTTTTCAATAAAAGTATGTATGATATCTATTTTGTCGGCGATTTTTGCGCCGCCGATAATCGCCATCAATGGTTTTGCTGGGTTCTGCATGACGTTTGTTATTGTGTCCACTTCACGGGCGAGTAGTAGCCCAGCAACGGCAGGAATTTGTCTCGCAATCGCGTCTGTTGAGGCGTGTGCGCGGTGCACAACGCCAAAGCCGTCTTGAACTAATACTTCTACGCCAGTTGACTCAATAATTCCTCGTGCAAAAGATTCATCGTTTTTCTTCTCTTCTGGATGGAACCGTAGATTCTCCAGTAGCACAATGTCACCAGCTTTCATGTCGCCGGTAGCTTTTTTGACACTATCCCCAACACAGTCGCTTACAAATGTTACGTCATGCTTTAATAACTTAGCGAGCTCACGAGCAACTGGTTTCAGTGAAAAGTGAGTATCTTCAGGACCTTTTGGGCGACCAAGGTGAGAACAAATAACAATCTGACAGCCCTTGTCTATAAGCGCACGCAGCGTCGGCAAACTTTGCTCTATGCGGTAGGAGCTCTCAACTGTACCAGAACTAGACAACGGTACATTATAATCAGCGCGTACTAATACGCGCTTCCCTTGTATATCGAAATCATTTATTGTTTTTTTGTGAAACATCCCACCCCTATTGCAATAATTTTAGAACAGAAATGATAAAAGCGAAAGCTTTTTCTTTAAAGCACTCTCACTTTAATAGTGTCAGTCGTCCCAACAACTCCCGGATACTGGCCTGACGCAGTCACTACAGTGTCGCCCTTCTTCAGAACTTTATCCTTTTCTAGCCAGTTTGTGAGTTTTCTAGCAGCCGTCCTGCTGTCTGGACGCACATAACTCTTCACGCCATACACGAGAGCTAGTTGGTTAGCCACGCGTTCTTGTGATGTCACAGCAATAATTGGATGAGGTGGTCTTCTTGAAGAAAGTTGAATGGCCGTTGCGCCAGACTTTGTTTCTGCAACAATTGCTGAAGCTTTGACTTCAGCTGCAAGCGTTATAACCGCACTTGTAATTGCCGTCTGTTTACTTTTAATAGCTTCTTGACCTCTAAATACAGCATCAACAGGACTGTTCTTTTCAGTGTATGTTACGATTTTTTTCATTATCTTGACTGCTTCTATCGGGTAGCGCCCATTCGCCGTCTCATCGCTCAGCATTACGCAGTCTGTGCCGATAATTGCAGCTGTTGCAACATCAGAAACCTCTGCACGCGTAGGCTCACTCGATTCCATCATAGTTGCGAGCATCTGCGTAGCGATAATGACAGGTTTTGCCTTGTTGCGGCACAGCCCCACAATCCTTCTTTGCTCTAAAGGTACGACTTCTGGGGCTGTTTCCACTGCTAAATCACCACGTGCAATCATTACAACATCTGACTCTTCTATAATTGATTCGATATTTTCTAAGGCTGCAACTGTTTCTATCTTTGAAATAACTTTTACATCACTACCCAAGTTTTTTAGCTGTCGCTTCAGTTCGACGATATCATTGGCATTGTGCACAAAACTAAGTGCAACGTAATCAATATCTTGTGTCGAACCAAAAGCGATGTCTTTTTTGTCTTTTGCAGTGATAATATCACCACCAAAATCGGTATCAGGTAAATTCATTCCCTTTCGCTGTAGAAGTACTCCATCGTTATCGACTCTTACATGGATTATTTTGTCTTTTACACTTGTAACAGTAGTGCGCACTTTTCCGTCATATAATAAAATTCGCTGACCTCGCTTGACCTTTTTACTTAGATCATACTGAATTGGAATAATCCCACTTCTAACGTAGTCTGCTTTATGCGCAAATCGCAAACTCTGATTTTTTTCAACAGGGATTACTCCTTCAAAGTCTCCGAGTCTAATTTTAGGGCCTTGTAGATCCTGTAAGATTGCCACTGGTTTTCCATAAGCAGCAGCTGCTTTACGAATCCATTTAATTTGCTGTTTTCTTTCGTCATAAGTCCCATGGCTAAAGTTAAGCCTTAACCCGTTCGCACCTGCTTCAATTAGTCCTTTAATAGCTTCAAAGTTGTTCACCGCAGGACCAATAGTAGCAAGGATTTTCGTGCGCTTGAAATCTATAAGCGGCACATTTGGTGCCTTGTTTGTTGTGCTCATTGTACTTATCTTAACAAGCTTATGTATACATTCATAGGAAGAAATCAATTCCTAATTTATTTATGAAGCCCTAAAAGGGATGAGCTAATAAAAGTGTATCGTCAATTGACTCAATACGCATCAATTCGTTGTGTTTAGCAGTTCTTTCGCTACGCGAGAGACTACCTGTTTTTATCTGATCTGCGCCAGTACCTATCGCTATGTGCGCAATAGAAACATCTTCCGTTTCGCCACTTCTATGAGACACAATTGTTCTCCACCCATTCTCTTTTGCTGTTTGAATTGCTTTGATTGTCTCCGAAAGTGAGCCGATTTGATTAGGTTTAATTAAAATTGCGTTACCAGCTTTCAAATTAATTGCTCTTTTAAGTCGTTCCGTATTAGTCACCAGCAAGTCATCGCCGACAATCTGTAAATGACCGATCCTCTCGGTTAGTTCTCTCCATCCCTCCCAGTCGTCTTCTGCCAGTCCATCTTCGATGGAAATCACTGGATATTCATGGGCTATTTCTTCAATATAAGCAACCATCTCGCCAGACGTAATCGTCCGGCTTTCAGTCTGTAGTGTATAGTTCTGATCATCGTAAAACTCTGATGAAGCTATATCTAGACCAAATGAAACATCTTTGCCAGGCTCATAGCCAGCTGCCTTTGTTGCTCGTAATAGTAAGTCGAGCATCTCAGTGTTAAGTGCCGTAACGGGAAAAGTAAATCCTCCCTCGTCTCCTACCGCTGTCGATACACCGGCAGAGGCGATTTCACCTTTCAGAGTCTGAAAAATCTCAGCACCGACCTGAATTGCTTCTGCAAAACTTTCAACTTTTGTAGGGATAATCATAAACTCTTGAAAATCAGCAGAATTTGTGGCATGTTTTCCACCATTTAATACATTCATCATAGGAAGAGGTAATGATTTTGGCGGATTGTGAGCAATGTCGTTTATATGCGTATAGAGCAATATTCCTCGTGCTTTCGCTGCTGCGTGCGCGGCCGCTAAAGAAACTGCAAGAATAGCGTTTGCCCCTAGGCGTGATTTGTTAGGAGTTCCGTCAAGGTCAATCATTTTCTGATCTATTAGAAATTGGTCATCCGCTGAAATGCCTTTAAGTAGTGGGAGAATTTCTTCGTGTATATTTTTTATTGCTTGCTCTACTCCCATACCGTTAAATGCTTTGCCGCCATCTCTTAACTCATGTGCTTCATGTATACCCGTCGAAGCTCCAGAGGGTATTGCAGCGCGACCGAACACGCCACCTTCAAGCCAAACGTCGGCTTCAACCGTTGGTATCCCTCTTGAATCTAAAATCTGGCGAGCATTTATATTTACAATCTTCATGTCTATATCTTCTCATAGTGCTTATGTATAATAAAGGCTTATGGCACTTATATATTTTTACGATTCTACTGACCTTGACAAAGAACAACTTAGTGAGGGACTGAAACATACAGATCATCATTGGGAATTTGTCGATGAAAAAATAAGTACTAATAACATTAATCCCGATACAGAGGTTATTTCTGTGTTTGTGAGCAGCCAAGTAACTCGAGAGATGATTGACGCTTTGCCAAAATTACGACTCATAGCGTGTAGATCGACTGGATTTAACAATATAGATTTTCATGCAGCTTCAGATAGAGGTATCACTGTTGTCAATGTACCGACATATGGCGAATCAACTGTAGCAGAATATGCATTCACACTTTTGCTCGCCCTAACGAGAAAACTAGAAACAGTTTTTGATGCAAAAAACGAACAAATAGACCAGTCAAACTTAAGAGGCCATGATTTAAGTGACAAAACTATTGGGATTATTGGTGGAGGCCATATAGGCCAACACGCCATCAAAATTGCGAATGGATTCTCCATGAAGGTGATAGTATACGACGCGATGCCTCACAAAGAGCTCGAAAGCAAACTTGGCTTTTCATATGTTGAGCTTGATGAACTGCTTAGTGCATCTGATGTAGTCACATTGCATGCTCCTTACCTACCAACCACTCACCACATGCTCAATAAAGAACGCCTAGCAAGAATGAAAAAAGGCGCCCTACTAGTCAATACTGCTCGCGGGGAGCTTATTGATACCGCTGCATTAACCGATGCGCTAACAATGGGATATTTGGGCGGTGCGGCGATCGATGTTGTTGAAGGCGAAAGCATGCTGAGTCACAACGAAGAAGAAGCACTACTACGAAAACAAGTCCCGACTGATTTCTTACGTCACAGCCTAGAATTATCAGTGCTCAAAAAAATGCCGAACGTTATCATTAGCCCTCACAATGCCTTCAACACCGTTGAAGCAATTCAGCGCATCAATAAAACGACGACTCAAAACATAATCGATTTTTGGTATGGAAGCGCCCCAAACAAAATTAAAATTAGCCAGAAATACGGAAAGCTTATTCTAGCAAGACACGCTGAGTCTGAGTGGAACGCAACCGGCCAGTGGAGCGGGATAACAGATGTTCATCTTACGGACAAAGGGTTTCATGAGTCGATACTTCTGGCTCGCGCTTTACAGTCATTTAGCGTTCCGGTAGATATTGCATACTGCTCACAACAAATACGATCTCGAGAAACTCTTGAAGGCATGTTAAATGCTTCTCAGCAATTTGATGTAGAGATCTTACGAGAAGAGGCGATTAACGAGCGTGACTACGGCGACTATACGGGAAAGAATAAATGGGAAATGAAAGAGCTTCTCGGAGAAGAACAATTCAATGCTATTCGACGAGGTTGGGACATCAAAATACCAAACGGCGAGTCACTTAAAATGGTTTACGAGAGAGTTATCCCCTTTTACCTAAGTACGGTTCTGCCTCAGCTTCAACAAGCAAAAAACGTACTACTTGTTGCTCACGGCAATAGCATACGGACACTTATAAAATATCTTGAGTCAATCTCTAATGAAGAGATAAGTAACCTTGAAATGCTTTTTGGCGAAATACTTGTTTACGACATAGATGAAGCTGGTTTGATGAAAAACAAATCAAGTGCGAAAATCGATTCACCTCCTCCAAACGCATAAAAATTCATACCCCTTAATTAGCGTGTCTGTCTTGATCCGTTTGGTAGACTATACAAATGAAATGTATTATGGTCGCTGTAGTAAGCAAGGATGAGTTTTTAACTAAAGGCAACGATCCGAACCCAAAAAATTGGACGTCTAAAGAAGACCACGTATTTTTTGCAAATATGAAATCAAAGTATGGACTGTTTGTAATGGGTAGTACAACTTACGAGAGCGGATACGTTAAGCCCTCTAAAATAAAACGACAAATCATATTGACTCATAGTCCCGAAAAGTACGCTATGGAGACAGTAGAAGAGCAGCTAGAATTTAAAAATCTTTCGCCCCAACAATTCATTGACGCATATAAAAATGAATATGACAGATGCTTAGTGCTGGGTGGTTCACGTGTCTATACGGATTTTCTGGAAGCTGGGTTGCTTAGTGAAATATATCTCACTGTTGAACCAGTTATAAATAAAAGGGGTGTATCTCTGTTTAGCAATAAAAAAATATCAGACTTTTCTCTCCCAGAGCCAAAAACAACTATACTAAACGATAATGGTACTGAACTAAGACACTACGTTTTAGACTGACGTTTGTATATTGTATGTATGCACATAAAAACAATAATGGTACTCACGACCATCCAAACTGTTGGAATGGTAATATTGTTATTGATAGCGAAAATACCTAACAGTAGTAACTGTAGGGCGCTAAACAACTTTGCAACAAGTGAGTAGAAAGACAATACTGTTGCTCGTGAATTATCATGAAGCTCATCCTGTAGGTCAGATTCTTGTATAACTGCAGCAACTCTAAAAAACCTAGAAACGATGAAAAGTCCGAGTACTTGGAACCATAGTGACTGATTAAATAACAACAGATAAGTTGCAGTTGTCAGCACTGATAACGTGACAATAAATCTACTAAAAAGTTTCTCATAGTAATGTAGCAACCAGAATAAAACAGCGTTCAATAAAGCAACTACCGAAATAATAAGAGGCATTAGTTTCAACGAAACACCAAAATCTCGATAATTTATCACTATAACCTCAATGAGAGTTGTTAATGTCACTAAAATCACCAAGCCTTCTATAAATCTTCGTCTCAAAATATCTGAGCTCTTGAGTCTAGTGACAGCGTCTGTAATTATTAATGTAGAGTTCGAATTATGTAGCGGTTTTGAATCCGGTAATGTGAAGCCAAGAGCAAAAGCAACAAAAACAGCAGCTGATGAGAAGAACAAAAGTACTGGATAGTTTGGGCCTATTAAAAAAGTTGTAAGATAAGCAAACACATAACTCACCATAGTCAGCGCTTTAAGTCTTGAGAATGATTTCAAGTATCGCTTTGTTGATTTGTCGCCTTCGCTTAGCTCATATAGATACGCCTGTGTTGCTCCCGACGTAAACGCTTCTCCAACTCCCCACACCAAAAATCCTATTAAATATCCTGTAAAACTTGGGCTCACTAGCCATATTGCAAAACAAGCAGCCTTTAGCCCCTTACCGGCAATGATTGAATACTTCTTGCTGAACTTGTCCGCCAACACACCAGTTGGAATCTCGCTCACTATTTGCGCTATCTGCGTGGCTGCAAGCAAAAAACCAACCCCTGCAGCCGAGATTCCCGATCTATCACTAAACATGATGCTATAAAGTGGATAAACAAGTACAAATTCGCCAATAAACTCAATAGCAATTAGTGTATGGTAGGCATTTTTGAACCTAGTTTTTATTCTGTTTTTAAGCATTTAAATTGTATGCAGTATAGTAGATATTGCTAAAAAACTCTACCTCTGTTAAAATATGGCACTGTAGTACTAATAACCATAGTTTAAGGTCCCATCTTCTAACGGTTAGGAAATCGGGTTTTCATCCCGGCAATAGGAGTTCGATTCTCCTTGGGATCACCATAAGAGATTTTTCGGCTGGCAACAGCGCAATTAGTGAATTCACCACTGTAAAAAGGGATGTTTTTGTGTTTCCAGGTTTTATATTTTCGTAGGTTGGCAATTTATCAAATAGCGCTCGGAAGAACAGTGCTTTTTTCTCTGCTGACCTCTGTTTAATGAGTAGCTCACCCAGGTTTTCCAGGAAATATTTTACTCGTGCCATGGATTGTTCTATTTTTGGTATATCTTCATTATCTGAAGTATCCTTTCTGGCTTGCAAGGCCGTTATTTGTTTCTCTATGCGGTCTAAGTCCTCCTCCATATATTTAAGTGCTGTGTCGTTAGTTAAAACCTTCAGTTTATTGACAGTCATCTCAGCCTCTGTACGCAGAGTAGCAATCTTCTCATCGATGCTCTCTACTTCTGTCTGCTGGCTGTCACGGCGCTTTTCGTATTCTGTGCGTACAAGTGTCATTAGATCATCAATTCGCTCTTGCGGCACGATGAACTGCTTCACAAACTCATTTATACCTTCTTCTAGCTCGTCTTTATTAACGCGGAAGTAGTGACCGTGGTTGCTACAGTGATAGGCTGGATAGTATTTACCGTTACGCCCCTTAGTTGCACTGCCAAGCAGTGGCCGCTCACATTCAGGGCACAGGACAAATCTTCGGTAGGCGAACTCCTTGGTCTTTGTACCGCGGTTCAGTATGTTCTGCGGTGCTTCAGCCTTCGCTACAGTGTACTCACCCTGATCATCAACTTCTATAATCTTTTTACCCCGATTAGCCTTATTGAACAGTGCAATGCTAACTAGGCCGTCAAACACACTTTTAACAGGCTTATTCTCCGTCCACTTTTCTACATTGATTCCTGCGTTGATAGGTTTAAGCATCAATTTCTGCATAGCTTTGACCGTTAACTCTTGTCCACCAGCTTGGGCGACTATCTTTGTCTTGTCGTGTTTGCTGCGTCTATTTTGTTTACGCGTCCTGAACCCTTGGTCGTTTAGCTTGTCTACTATCTGATGATCAGTCAGGTAGTTTTCTGCGCGCAGTTTATACATTTGTTTCACGAACTTAGCTTCTACTGGGTGAGGCTTTAGTATTGTGCGCTTACCATGCTTAGTATCTACTTTTTCGCTGGTGAATCCGTAAGGTGCTTTACGCATCCAGTAGCCTAATTGCGTATAGCGTATCTCTGCACCTATAACGCGGCTCAGTATATCCCGTAGTTCGTCTTTGCCACGCTCAGCCTCAAGTATTTCTGACTTCTTACTAGGTGAGTAGCTACTCCAGCTGTATTCAAATCCTAGGTGATCAAGCGTATTTACTTTCTGGCTACTAATAACGCCGTATATATCTACGAGCGATACACCGGCAGTATCTAGTTGTTGCTTGAGTGGATTATAGACGTCCGATCCACCGCGGGTAAAACGGTCAATCGATTTGATGATAAATAGGTTAATGCCGTTACTGGCATCTTTACAATAGTCTATGGCTTGCTGGATAGGTTGTTGCTCTTTACTAGCAGATTCTAGGAATACAAAGTACTGCTTTATGTGTACGCCCCGAGCCTCTGCAAAGCGCTCTATTTGCTCGCGCTGAGCTTCAGGCGAATCGCCGTCAGTACCTTGCTTGGTCGTCGATACTCGTATCGCGGCAACCGCGTTAACCCTAGCTTGTTGTAGCATTATCTCGCTCCAACATTTCGTGTTCGACAGTATCTAGCAGTAGCTTGGCTAATAGCTCCATGCGTTCTTCTACAGACAGCTCAAGTATAAGTTCTGGTTTGTTACGAGACCCTTTATTTCTACCCATTTCACCCTCCTATGACCTACCTATATAGATATAGTTTACTACCTAAATAAGTATAGTTCAAGGTAAATTATTCAACAGTTTATCCACAAGTACTTCTAATTCCGAAATAATAAGTTTTATAGCTTTCTGTATCTGTTATGGTTGCTTTTTACTGTTTCCTCCCCTTACACTATGTGTAGAGCGGAACAAAAAAGCAACTATAACAACGAACCTACAATAAGAACACTTGCAACAATGAATACTAAAGAAAGAAAACTAAACGATAAACAAATACATATACTACTGCTTACATTCAAATTCAGATACCTTACTACAGACAACCTAACCAAACTAAAAAGCATCAGTCATAACTCTAGCTACAGTGCACTTAAAAAATTAACTGATCGTGGCTATCTAGGCAGAAAACATAATAAGTCCTATAGACTACAGAACAAGTCTGCTCGTTATCATCTCACACCAAAAGCCGTTATATATTTACAAGATCCTACATTCAACCTAGAGAAAGAAATTCTAGCTACTCGGCGACATGAGGATAAAAAAGGCACCAGCTTTGTTGATCATCAAGTAGCTATTCTAGCTGCATATATAGACATCAAACTAAACTCGCAGTATAAAGTCTATACAATCAACACAGCCAGCGATATCCCCAAAGACGATAGAGAATCCTACCCAAGGCCATTACCGAACCTAGAGGTACTGTACGAGACTGACGATGACGATATATATAACCGCACCCTCATAGATATCTTCCCGGATGATCAACACCTATTCATAGCCAAGAAGCGCATCAGACAGTATATCCAGCACTATGAAGACCGTGAATGGCAATGGCATGAATATCCAGACATCTTGATAGTTAGACGATCCAAAGCGCACGTGAAGAACCTAAACAAATACATTGAAGAAAAGATGGAGGAGATGTATTTGGATCAGAGTGATTTTAAGCTATTGGCTGCTCAAAATGCCGAAGAAGCTTCAAGCTGACCTGTTCTTATTTGGGGGCTGTTTTTTCTCGGAGAAAAAACAGCGCAATGCAGCTAAAAATGGTTACTTATCCGACTCCGGCATAGCCACAACGACTAATGCAGAATCTATTTATTCCTGATCTCTATGTGCAGAATTTTATCGTTGTGGACGACTATATACTCAAACCCCGATGACTTAACTTCATCACCCGACTTACTTTGAGCAACAAAATTATAATCAACTAAAATGATTCCTGTTTTAACTTTTTCAATTGAATTAATTGTCCAATGAAGCGATGAGAACTTATTGTGAAAATCTTTTTGCATAGCTTGAATACTCTCTACCCCTAGGAATAAGCCTGTGTTCTGGGAACTGTAGGTCGTACTATCTGTGAAAAGGTTCTTTATCTCATTAAAATCACTGTTGTTTGATAAATGAAAATACAGCTGTGCTATTTCTAGAGCAGTGGACATCCTACACTCTTATCCTGACAAACATCATTTCATGTTCTTCTTTAGTTGGGTTGTGTATCTTGTGTTGAGTGTTTGCCGGGAATACGAATACGTCGCCTGGAGCGTATTCGTAGACTCCGTCCTCATCGTGAACCTCACCACTTCCGCTCATTACAACCATGATTTCTTCGGTGTCTTTATGGTCATGCCAATCAAATGTCTTTCCTCCTGGTAGATACCCGTGGGTCATTGCCTCAAAGTTAAGTCCTTTAAGGTGATCTTCTGATGCGTATACTTTTCTCGCTCCAGATCCACCGTGAGCTTCTTCTTTTGGAATTTCTCGTGCTGCTCTTTTTATGATTTTCATATCTACTCCTGTCTTTTATCTATAGATTATATAGCAAACTATATCACCGGCATACTTAACACGCTATTCGCATAACCCAGTTTTTTGTGGAATAATGATCATATGAACACACTAAAACTAAACAATGAACAGAAAATACCTTTGCAAGGCTTCGGCACATGGAGACTTGAAAAAGACACAGCAAAGCAATCTGTACTAGATGCAATCAAGACAGGCTATCGCCACATCGATTGTGCGTCAGTTTACGGTAATGAGAAAGAGGTTGGCGAAGGAATACAAGAAGCAATCTCATCTGGATTGGTAAAAAGAAAAGATCTTTTCGTTACAGGAAAGCTATGGAACACCGATCATGCACCAAAAGATGTAGCTAGGGCGTGTAGAAAAACCCTTAATGATCTACAGTTAGACTATCTTGACCTTTATCTCATACACTGGGCTGTTGCCTTCAAGAGTGGAGATGACATTGAGCCGTTGGATGAAAATGGTTTAGCTATACTTTCTCCAGTACCACTCCAGGATACGTGGCGTGCAATGGAAGAACTCGTTCATGATGGAAAGGTTAAATCGATTGGTGTAGCCAACTATACCGCTTCTCATATTATTGATTTACTCAGCTATGCGAAAGTAAAACCTGTGGTGAACCAGATAGAGGTACATCCTTACCACAATCAGAAGGCCATGATAGACTTCTGCGCCAGTCAGAACATTGCTATAACCGCATACTCTCCGCTTAGCTCGTCAGATAATCCAGTTCTCAAAGATAAAGTCATTCTAAAAATCGCTGAGAATCATAGCAAAACGGCTGCACAGATATCACTACGCTGGGCATTGCAGCGAGGCGTAACCGCAATACCAAAATCAAGTACTTTAAGCAGGATTCAGGAAAACTATGATATTTCTGATTTTGCACTTACCAATGAAGAAAAGACTCAGATAAATGATTTAAATAGAAATATGATCACCTGCAACCCAATAGGCTGGTGGGGCTTCCCTTACTTCTAGCCAACGGCGCATCCTAGAACTTTAGCCTTTCAGTGACTATACTAAAAAAAGCTTATTATCCTCTGATAGTTCCAGTATTACATCTGAGTCGGACACCATTTCGCTATCTTTGATTTTTTGATATAACACTGCAACAATATACTGACAACCAATCATCTTCGTAATAGCTATAACGTTATCTAAACCAGGACCATCCATCGTCTCAATAACATCGTGAACTACAAATCTTGGAGAGCGTATATGCTCGTCTTTAGCAAAAGATTGGTAAGCTAAATCAAAAGCTGATATGACAGATTTCTTGGTTCCCGTGCTTAATCCTGAGCCTCGGCTCTGGACACCCAAAGGGAACCCTTCAGCAATAGGGTATAGCTGATATTCTTCGGATGTGACTTTCCGACTATAATCTTCAAAATACTCATTAAATTTGGCGATTTGCTCCTTTGGGTCACGCTGCGGTTCGTCTTTAAGATCACTCTCTTCAGCTTCGGCAAGCTTAAGCTCGTCAACGAAAGTCTGATGGAGGTCTATTATTTTCTGAAGCTTTCCTTTTTCTTGGAACTTGCTTTCAATACTTCCTTGTACATCTACATAGCTATCTACATCGTTGTTCTTAATTAATACGACTACATCTTCGTATTTTTTTAATAAATCTTGTCGTTCTTTCAAAAGTTTTTTCAATTTCAACTTTTCTGCACCGATACTATTCTCAAAGAAAGTAATCTTATTCTGCAAAAGTTTTAAGTTAAAGTCTAGTAAGTCATTAAAACTTTTCGTCAAACCTTCAAAACCTTCACTGACTTCTGCATAAAGATCACCTAAAGTCTCTTGATCTACGGAATGTTCTTGTTCGATTCTAGTTTCTTCTACGATTTTTTGGTATCTATCAATTTTAAATCCAACACTATCGATTGCCTCTGCCAATAAGCTGTACTCGGATCTAACGTCTGCAAGTATATCCTCGTTCTTTTTTAACTCATTTATGTTAACTAGGGCATCTCTCTTAGACTTAAGCATTACAATATCCCTATCTAGACTTACCAAAAGCTGTTCTAGCGCACCAATACTAGTGATGCTATTTAATTTCTTGATCCTCTTAATATCACGCTTAAGTGCTTTAATTTTTTGACTGAGCGAGAGTACTTTTTCAGCTAAGGCGATATTACTGAGTCTAAATAGAAATGAATACACATTTTTATACTCTTCAGATGTAGTATGGGTATCTAAGAATTTAATAAACTTGTCGTTATCGTGCTTTTGATTAATTCTTACAAACATATTCATTAATTGCTTGTAAGTAGGTTTCGCTGCTTCTAGTCCAAAGAAGTAACTCCCGAGAGACTCGCAGTAATCTTCATAGTTATATTTATCATCATCAATGTATCTGTTTCCTCTTTCGAACAAGTCCACTTTCAGGCTAAGTGCCGTATCACCATTTTCAGTATCGCTCAATATTAGCTCGGCTTGAACTTTATTGTCATGAATAAAATCTTTTAATGCTACGTTTGTTTGGCTAAGCTCGTCATCAAAGTAGATATATTTTCGGTCCTTTGCCCCCAAGCATATATCAATAAGCCTGAGTGTAGTTGTTTTGCCGATGCCGTTGCCCTTGGCTGAGTTAGTCGAGTCTACTATAAGGTTCAAGCCGTCTTTGAAGCTGATGGTTCTTATATTCTCTGATTTAGGATAAGTTTTAGATATTATTAATGATTTTATATACATCTTATCTTCTCTCTATCGAGTTCAATTTTATTGACTAGAAAAAGAAAGTTAACACTCAGCTGAAACGAAGTGTAATTCAAATCTATGAGATCGTAGCTATTCTTAACGATCTCATAGAGCCTCTTCAAATCGACAGATCCATGTCTTTTCAGTGCTCCAAACGCACAACATGATATGTAGTAGACAGTATCTCTTGGTTTTGCGTCTTTATTTATAATAATCATTTCTTATTCTCGGGTGGTAGTTTTAGTATTTGGCACTTGGTAAACACGTAAAAAATAATCAACCACACGCATTTTTCACGATCTTCGTCTAAGAATGATGCGACCTCATTTGTGGACTCTTCTGCTTGGATCAACAATAGCTCGAGAGTACTATAAAGTGACTCAAGTATCT
The DNA here is from genome assembly GCA_041737385.1 of Saccharimonadales bacterium (SeqCode). GTDB lineage: Bacteria > Patescibacteriota > Saccharimonadia > Saccharimonadales > SZUA-47 > JBGSRU01. The sequence continues at coordinate 77,470 of JBGSRU010000009.1, read as the reverse complement.
CATCAGCGCTGTTATGTTGTTTGTCCTTTTTTAGGTATATTCTGCGAATCTTCTTTATAAGTTTTTCACCATTCGGGAATTCAGCCATGATGTCAGTCATTAATTGGTAATGTTCGGCCTCACTTTTGAGTATTTCTTTATACTGGGTAGACAGATCATTGTAGTCTATCTTTACATCCCACTCTGCGACTGAACTGGTGTCGAAATCGGAATCGTCAGAGAGATCTGAATCAATAATCTTTTTGCTAACCTCAAAAAGGGCGCTTTTTCTGATAAAAGTCTTCTTACTGCTAGCTACGTACGTCTGTATATTGTTTATTTGATTATTTGCATTTTCCCCAGAGCTAGAGATGCCTCCATCGCCGCTATCAACGCTTGGCTTCCTAAGCATTGTCTACTTTGTTAGACGCGCGGTCACCCGAGCTATTTATTGAGCCGTCACCTGATTTCATTTTAACTTTCATTTTTCTCACGCTATTAGCATTGGTCACGGAAACTACTGCAGCGATAATTGACACTACAGAAGCCACTATACTTAAAGCTGTTTCAATATTCATTTTATTATCCTTATGCTATTAATAGTATACCTTTGGAAGTAAATAATGAAAGATATGTTCTCTTAGTATTAGCTAATTGTGAGAGCCTGCTAATCATATCTGTATAGTTTCACCGCTCATAGGCTCACTGGTTTCAATGCCGGAAATACGACAGTAGAAGTTGTAAGCTGGTAGGTTAGATATTTCTCCTTCTTCAATGTAGGGTTGGAATTTGGGTAGCATGAGCTGCTCATCTTTTGCACTTCCCGTTCTGAATGCTACGACTGTGCCGACATTTGCTAGGATTATTTCTATCATCTGCTGGTCTTCTTGCTGCTGGGTGGATTGCTCTGCCATGGTTAGGTAGACTTTGTACTTCCTTGCTTCACTCAGCATCTGCGTGAATGACACGCTCGCAAAGTTTTGGAACTCATCAATATAGAGATAAAACGGTTTGCGATTGGTTTGTTTTTGCTCTGATCGTTTCAGCGCCGCAAGCTGGAGTTTGGCTAGTATGGTTGTACCAAATAGCATAGATGTATCTTCGCCCAACTTTCCCTTAGAAAAGTTGCATATTAGTATCTTACCGTTTAGCACTTCGTTAAAGTCTATGTCTGATCTTTCTTTACCAAGCACTGCTTTAGCGCTAGCGGAAAATAAGAATCGACCGATCTTTGATGTGATGCCAGCTGCCATTTTGACCTTTTGCATACTGCCAGCTTTGCCCATCTCATTGCGCCAGAATATCTGCAGATCTTCGTCTTTAAGCTGGTCTATGACTTTCTTGGCGTACTTACCATCATTGAGCAGTCTGTAGATAGTGAATATGGTTGGGTTTTCTGTGGTTAGTGCAGTCTGAACTGTATTACGTAGAATATATTCGATGCGGTGACCACCAGAATCATCCTCAGAGAATATTTTTCGCATGACGGATATGACAGATTCTGTGACGCGGTCTTTTTCTTTAAGCAAGTCGTTACCGGTTAAGCCGTCAGGCATTTCTAGCAAATTAACACCTAGTGGATGATCAAGGTCGTCTGGGTTGAGGTAGATTAAATCCTTTTTGCGGCCTTTTGGTACGAACTCTAGCAGCTCTTCTGCCAGGTCGCCGTGTGGATCAACAACGGCTACGCCTTTGCCGTTCTGTATGTCTTGGATGATCTGGTACTTGAGCATAGTGGTTTTACCGCTGCCTGTACCACCTATGATGTACATATGACGCTCACGCTGATCTTTTGTCAGTCCAATTGGGGTTTCATTGTCATGATGTTTGTTGACACCAAATACAACGTCTAGATCTGGATCATCCTTCAGACTAAGTGGTGCTGGCAAGGTTTTACTATGTGAGCGAATCATACCTTCTGTTTTAATGACGCCGTACGGGAAATGAAATAACGAAGCTAGCTCATGAGCACTCAATATTGATGTACTCCGTTCTAGAACTGAAGCAAGCCGATTAATATACATCTTGGACAGGTACTGCAAACCTCTACTGCCTAACTTATTCTTAGAAATCCATATCGCTTGGTAGCCTGGTTTATTGAGCGGCTGCAGAGATACAGCAAAGTCATCTACCAACTGATTCGATCTATGAGGAGAGTAGACGCTAAAACGAATGTCTGTCCGCATCAGGTGCTGATCCAGCTTTTCTACAATGTCACCAAAGATCTTTTCTTCTGTGGTGCTGAGAGGCTTTTCTTTCTTTTCCATGAACAGTCCTGACACCCACAGTACGATTGCACATAGTAACCCGAGATACGCGTTACTAAATAGCAGCCATACGAGTAGTGACGGCGCCCAAATCCAAGCGTTAGATACGAGGAGGTTTTTGAGCCTCTGATCAATAACCGTTCTACCGTTATTGATTATCTGGTTATAGATCCGATTCACTTTCTTTGAGCTATACGGCCGCAATACCAGCTGCAAACCAACCTCTTCATCGTCTTCTAGCTGCGTCATAGAACCAGCTATAAACGACATAGGATCAGCCCTATCATGCTGATCTTGACGTTTGAGCGGAAATGCAAAGTGACGTGACTGCTTAAGTGCGTAAACCGCTGATCCTTCTTTCTGTTTCGGAGCAGCATTAAGAACCTTGAACTTAAAATCTGGCAGATAAGAACTAAGCTGCTTTTTGATACTATCTACTGCGTAGCTTTCTGCAACCACACGGTAACGAATACCTTTCTTTTTAGATCCGACTACTTCTAGGGCTAATCGTTCTCGTTCGCCGATGCGCTGCATCACACCCATGAGGTTTTCTGAATGAGCAGGATCAATCTCACTCTGAGCGGGTGGAATCAGCTCAATAGACTTAAGCTCGCGCTCAACAAAAACTTCTCGCACATTCTTGATAACACCCAGGAGAGGGCGTAGTAGCTTAACCCACACAATATAAAAAAGAACGGCCAAAACAAGGCCGTTAATAATCATTTCTGTCGGTGTGTCACCGAATATTCTAGTAAAAAGAGAACGTGTTGGCATGGCATCTCCTGCCCACCAAATTAGTCATAACTACAGATATAGTAACTAAGTTATCCACAACAGGCAATCTTTATTCTTGTTCAAAGATTAGATGGTTCAAAAAAATATGAGTGTTGTATTAGAAGTGTGCCTATGGTACACTACAGCTATTAACTTAAGGAATACTTATGAGTGAATCAGTTGAACTTGCCCAGAAAGCCAAAAAATCTTTACTAACATACTTTAGCGTTATACTACTATCTGGTGTAGCTCTTCAGGTTCTTATAGCCACCAGGGGTAGTAATATTGACTTGATTGCAGGGCTAGGGACAGCCGCTATTGCTGTGTACTATTTTTGGTATAACTATAGTGCTAACAAACTACTTTCTAAGGTGCGCTTTACCCAGCTTGTCGCTCATTTAGTTGGATTTGTTATTATTAATCTCAGCTATCATATCCACGCTTTTATACTATTCGTCAACAATAACGAAGCTATCAAGGGGACATCTGATTTCTCGATAAACGAAGGTTGGTTTGGGGTTCTATTTGGTATGACATGTTTCTGGGGTATTGGCCTGCTGATTCATGCTTTTGGCTCAATCCTCAATAGAGGATTCGAGAATTCTTGAGGATAGAAGTTTATGGATAAAGATTCACAAGAACTCGTTGATGAACATGCTTACTCATGGCTTGAGATGCACAAAAAAAGTGCCTTAAGTTATCTTGTGCTTGAGGCATTAAGCGAAAGCCCTATGTGGGCAGGTGAAATGACAACCTGGATCAACCAAAAAACAAAATGGGGTATTGATGAACGTGGTCTATACAGGGTTCTACGACGCTTATCCAAGCAAGGGACTATTACATTTGAAAGTATTGAAGCTGAGCGTACAGGTGCGGAGCGTAAAGTTTACCGTCTGAGTGATGAAGGCACGGCTTTATTAAGCTCTATACGAGACTCTTTGTCGTATCTCAAGCTGTAATGGAGTTGATGTTTCTGTTGGCGCACATTAATACTGTAGTATCATGTTAGCAATGAGTGAAAAACAGATTAAAGAATCACTGGCTACAAGTCTACGCAAAGCACGGCGTGCTGCTGATATGACACAGCTTGAAGTAGCCGACAAAGTTGGTACTGACGTCACGTATTACGCCAAGCTTGAAAGAGGCGAAGCAATCCCATCCCTAAAAATGCTAGAAAAAGTCCTCAAAGTCCTAGACCTAAAATCCAACGAAGCCCTGCCATTCTAGGAGTCTACTTGTTTTGAATTTCGTCCATCCACTCTACAGTGGCTTGGAACAGCTTTTCCATTGAACCATCACCTGTAAAAGAGTGTGTTGAATCTGGAATGATGACATGCTTTTTCTTTGTTTTGCAGTTATTGACGTAGTCTAGCCCGCGTTCTATCTGATACTTGGTGTCACTGGCATTGATCACTAAAAGTGGTTTTGTGAATTTCTGTGCAGCTATCGCACTACCCGGACCATAATCCGTAAAGACTTTCTTTGATAGAACATAGCCTGGGCCAAGTCCAGATACGTATGACCCTAGCTCATTTATATATATGAAGTCTCTATCGAGATTCTTTTGTGACTCTGGATCTTCGTAGCCGTCAGTGTGAGTTGAGTCCCAAAGTATACCTGTATCAAATTGCTGTTTTTCTGTGTACATAATCCCTAATCCGCTGTAACTGTGCCCAACAACAGCAATAAAGTCTGCGCCTTCTTTGTGAAGATACTCGACTACTGCATCTATATCTTTTGCGCAGTCATGGACATGGTAGTCCGAGATATTGCGTTGATTATCTGCATGACCATAGAAACTAACTCTTAAGCTAGCGTATCCAGCTTCTTCCATCGCTCTAGATGCGTTAAACATTTGCAAATCGTGCATCCAGCCGCCTAAGCCAGGGGCAAGGATAACCACAGGACTAGAAAGGTCACCGCGCAGAGTTCCGTGTACGCTAACTCTGTCTTTATAGGATGGTATTTCTAAATATGATTCTTTCACTGAAGATATAGTACCATCTTAAAGACGTGTTTGGTCGACTGGTGGGCTACTATCAAATTTCTTAATATAGTTGTACGCACGCTCCCATGGCAAGTACGGAAAATATTCTGGTGGTTTATGATTAGTTTTAAGTATGTAGTCGTTAAATTTATCTTCAACGACAATACGTTCATACTCCCATTCATCATAGATTTCTCTGCATGCATCTGTATACGCTGCTAAAAGCTCTTTTTCAAGTGTCCATCCATTAAAATCAAACGCCCACGTACCATCACTAACATACATATGATTACCCTTGTTGTGGGTTTTTGGCTTTACATGAATTAGTTTGTACTTGCCGCTATCATCTAAGGACAAAAACATATAGGCCAGTATATGACACGCACCCGCGGCAAAAAATGGGACATCGTCTCTTTTCCATGCAAGAAATGGATCTCTATATTCTTCAGGGGTTCTTTCGTATCTTATTCCAACGTTATACATTCATTAAATAATAACAAATAAACAGCTACTGGAAGAATTTTGCTGAATCACTTAGGTGAGTCAAATAGCTCCTCGTAATACTCAATAAGGCTATCCGGATCATCTAAGCCCTTGAACCGTGCGTCCATCTTAACTTTCAGAAGTATTTTCTCAGCTTGCTCTTTAGTTGCTTCAGGCTTAACAGCCCTCAAATGCTTGAGTACTGTTTGCACATCCTTATCGTTTAATTCGTATCCGCTCATTTGATAACAGTATATCATTTACTTCTTACAGCCGATAAATTTAACCATTTGTGCGGACAGCTCCTTGGACTTGGTACGCCGCATGATTTCTCTGCTGTTGTTCTGCGACAGAATGTTCAAGCTACCTTCCCAGAGCTTAATTTCGTCAATAATTGCAATCTTCCGGTGTAGTCCTTCGGTGAATGTAACGTGAATTCCTTCGTGCAGTAGCATAGACAGTGCTTTGTGGCTATCTAGTCGTAAAGTATCGCCCTCTTCTGGATCACGGGTGTTGATTGTGATCCTAACACTGCGCTTCTTGAGCTTGATTAACATTGGTAAGAGCAAAGAAACTCGCCGAGTAGTCATGAACGGAGATTCGATCAGAACCTCTGATTTAGCCTTTTTAAGATCAGTAACGAAAGCTTTGTAGAATGTTTCATCGTTATACAGCCGTGAATGTGAAAGTCTGTTTGAGTTGATCGATTTGATCTGTCGTAGTTGTTGTAGCATGTGTAGCCTCCAATTGAAGACCAGCTTCAATAAGAAGCTGGTCAAGAAGCGCTAGCGCAAGCCGAATTTGTTTCCAGGTTAAAACCCGTGGGTTCACCAGCATAACAACCTCAGATTTATCTGGGGTTTTTATATTAATTCCTAGTATTCTCCCTGAGGCTGCTCGACTGTGAGCTTCACCCATACATCTCGGAGTATTTTTGCATCATCTAGAGCGTGATGGTGACGGTATTTTTTCGTATCGATACCAAGTGTTTTATAGAACTCTTTGGCGCTGTCGCTGTCTTGTTGGAACTTTACTGGATTAACGCCCATAGCGAACAACACACTTGCAAAATCAACCGTCATCCATTTAAACGGTAACTTACCGTAGCCGAATAATTTAGTCAGGTATATAACATCATAGTTATCGACGAATGCGACTGCAAAAGGCTGCGAATCGCCTAAGAATTCTTGCACTTGTTGCATTGCCTGAACCCTACTGAACTTTGGCCCATCTAGCATTTTGAGGACATTTCGTTTTACCCAATCCGTACACTCTATACCTTGACTTTCCAGCTCAACATACAATTCTTCGCCGTTCAGTTTCACGATACCGATAGAAAGTATCTCGCCCTTGTAGGGATCAAGATCTGAGAACTCTGTATCAATAAATATTATGTTTTTGCTTTCATATGGTTGTAACTTCATACCACTAGTATATAGAAAATTAAAACAAAAAGCCCCATGTCCTTTTACAGATAAGGGGCCGTAACTACCTTACCTTTTTTGGAGGAAAGGGAGCTTTTAAAACAAGCCCGAAACTTATTGGTTGCACTCAGAGTCAGGTTTGTTTTTGATTTTACTGTTTGTGTTGGTTTAGAGCGGTCAGTCTTTGCTCGGCTTGCACTCTGGAGAAGAGTGCTTTTTGTAAACCTACATTCACAGTACCATAAAGAATCTATCTAACCCACTAGTTATCCACAGCCAGCCTTTCGCTTTTCGCAACAGTATAGATTAATTTCAATACAAAAAGAGCAGGATTCCTCCTGCTCTTTTATCTGTTTTAATTTAAGCGGTCAGTCTTTTATTTAAAACTTGTTCTTTTTTCTACTGTCGGCTTAGGGTAAAGCGTCTGTGTAGAGCTGTTCCTGCAACAGTAACTGCCGCGAAGATTCCTGCGATACTTCCTGCACCAGTGTTAGGTAAAGTTGTTGTTTTAACTCCCTTAACTTCTGTTGGAGTAACGTTAATCTGAGCGACACATGCTGGATCTTCTACTTCTACCATCTTGTCATTAACCATGAAGGCTAGCTTGACACGAGGTCCATAGTCACCAGACTTTGAGTAAATGTGGTTAGCAGTTACTATTCCGTTGTTTATTGTGTTCACGATAGTTTTGTCTTGAACTGAGGCTTCATCACCGAAAGTGAATGTTGCTTGTTTGAATGTTGCACCATCTTTCGCAGTTACTCGAACAGTCGCTGTAAAGCTTTCGCCAATTTGCACTTTGTTCTTGTTGAGCGTGAATGATTCGCATCGGTAGATAGGAACTATTTCTTCTATGATGTCTACTGCTGTAGCACAAGTTTCGCTTGATACGTTACCTATAGAGCTTTTTACTGTTGCGACTATGTCGTATTTGCCGGCTTTGTCGCCTTTGAACTCATACTTGTTGCTGGTTGAGTTTTGAACTTCTTGACCGTTTACAGTAAAGACGTATCCTGTAATTGTTGCATTCGTTGCTGACGCTTTAACAGTTAGAGTAGTAGACTCACCCTTCTTTAAGCTAAGCCGAGGAGCGGTCAGTGATTCACAGACAACTACCATTTCAGGCTCTTCTTCTACAGTAAGTACTTTCACGCATTCGTTGCTCGTTCGGTTACCAATAGGTGACTTAACTGTTGCGACAACGATATAGGTGCCGACGTTTCCAGCAGTAAATGTATAGGTGTTAGCTGCTGAATTCTGCACTTCTTCTCCATTTACCGTAAAGATATAACCGTCAATAGTTGTTCCTGTAGCAGTACCAGTTGCAGTGAATACTGTTGATTCACCCTTTTTTAGTGCAAGCGTTGGCGCAGTAAGCGAATTACATACGACTGTTTGCTCTGTTGGCACACAGTCAGTTTTCTTAATGATCGTGTCTGCGCTATCTTCTGTTGATGGAAGTTGGGTTGTTTTTTGAGTAGCAATGTTTCGTACTCGTACTTCACAACCTTCGAAGTCACCAAGTGCTGTTGTCTGGAACCTAACGTAGAAGTTCGCTCCAGGTAACCAGGTACCAAAGTCGTATCCACCTGTCGTAAAGAACTGTCCATTATCAGGGAGTACCGTGTCTTGACCCGAGTCAATATACCGTATCGTTCCTGGGATAACGTTCATGTGTGGTGGAAGACGGTCATTTAACGTTACGTTCGTAAGGTTTTGGTTACCGGCGTTTTTAAATCCGACTAACCAGTTGATTGTCTCACCTGGAGCGACTGTAGAGACTTCGCCCCACGCTGAACCAGTTTTGTTATCTTTGGTCACTTTAGTAAGCTCTACAGCTGGTTTTTCTTCAGGGATGATTTTCACATTGATGAAAACAGTTGCTTGGTAGTCGAAACAACCAGGTAGCTGACCATCAAGTGCATCATCACCTATTAGAGCACCAGTAGTAACAATGCTATCAGAAAGTTTTACTCCTCCGCCGTATGCAATGTTGTTAAACAATGTTGCAGAACCAGGGATGTATTCCATTCGGAATTTCTGCGTGCTCGTGAAGTCTACTGTGTCTTCTACAAGCGCTGCGTTGTCCGCACTTATGTAGCTTCGAGCTCGTAGTGAGCCTTCGGTGCCCGTAGGTAGAGCGATCCGTACTTTTGCGCCTGTTGCAACACCTTGACCAGAAGCATTTGTGCTTTGGTTAGCGTTGTTGTGTACATAAACACGGATTCTTACTTCACGGCTGCCATCTGTTACGTCAGGTAGGACGTTTTTATAGACATCACCCGTGTTCTGATCGGTTCGTTTTGCGTCTGCGAATTGTCGCTCATCACCATAATATGGTGTGTTGATGAAAGAGTTGAATACAGGTCCAGTTAGTGAACCACAGCGGTCATAGATATTCCCGTCGTCTGGGTTACACGGTTGGTTATAGTCAAACGGTTGTCTATCAGGGTAGAACTCAGCTTGTACAGCACCGAGTGCCATACCAGCACCGAGTGCGACTATTCCAGCTGCTAGAAAAGATTTCTTTTGAAGTTTTTGTGTAAGGGTCTTGATTGATTGTAGTAATTTCATAATATATCTCCTTATATCCTTTCTATTAACCTGGTGTCCCAGTTGAGCCACCATTTGCCATTGAAGTTACTGGTGCAGTTTGTGGAGGTGCAGTCACTTGCACGCCAGTTGTCGCAGGAGCAGTGTTAGGCGTAGCCGTTGTAGGAGCAACTGTTCCATCAGGAATCTGATCGGGTACTGTGTCTTCAGTTGCGATTGTTCCAGTTGTCTCGTCGCGTGGCCGTCCTGCTGGGCCCTCTCCACCTACGTCAGTGCCGTTACCCCGCTCATTATCACCATGCTCTGTTCCTCTAGAGAGTGGTGGTTGAACCTTCCAAGGTATTACTGGGATATTAGATGTTCCTGGGGTTGTTGAGGTTCCTGGGGTTGTTGGGGTATCAGTTGTTGGGGGTTCGTATGCACAGTTATCTTCAGTAATAATGTATACAGGAGCACTATCGTCTGCATTGAAAGCAAACTCCACTAAAGTACATCCGAGTCCTTTTTGAGTTGCACCCATCACAAGAGCATCACCAATATATAGTTGCTTGTATTCGAGTGGTGGTGTCAAGCCTGAAGTATCAAGTCCATCAGGTAGAACAAGCCCCATTCTGTAGTACAGATCAGCATCTTGCTTGATACCTTGATTCTGAGTATTCATGAACGCATTTGCCATGTTCTCTGCAAGTGCAACTCGTCTATCGGTTGCTGCAATATTCTCTTCAACTTGCTCTGGAGTTAGTCTTTCACCTAAGTGAGGAGTGGTCAAACTATCGGCTAGTTCAGCTACATCACTCGCGTCTTTGCCTTTTTGGTCACTTAACCAATCGATACGATCAGCTGGTACTACTTCTCCAAATGGTGCGTTAGCAGTAGCAATAGTCGCAGCAGCTAGTGCAACTGGCTGTTCACACCAGTTGGCAAATAGGTTTTGAGCGGCTGCTTCATTAGTGTCTCCAGCAGTTCTAAGTGATGTACCTATAGCGTCAGAGGTAATACGGTGATTACCGTCGCCGATTTTATCAGCGCCTACATCCAAGTTCGCAAGTCTTACCTGACCAACATATTCTTCACCGCTTTCTGGATCAATTTCTGTGAGCATAGTGCCTGTTGCTTTACCGTCTACAAGACATTTGAATTCACCGTCAGTGTTATAAAAAATGTTATCTATAAGCTTTTCATTTGATCCGGGAGCAGGTGCTTCTGGAGTTGAAGTTGATGTAGTTGTAGTTGTAGCTTCAGTAGTACTAGTAGTACTCGTTGAATCAGGTGTAGTTGGGTCAGTATTACCTTGGTCAACAGCAACAGCTGCACCCATTGATAGTTCGCTGAAACCATCATTTTCTGCGCCATTATCGCCACCACACGCTGCTAATACTGATGCACCGGCCACTGTAAGGGCTGTAAGTCGCATCCGCATTCCGTGCATTCGGTTTGGGCCAGTTGGTTGAATTGTATCCATTGCTGTTTCTCCTTATTTCCTACTTAATTACTTATTGCTTCGATTTGTGCTGTGAATGCTTCAGCTGAATATGCACCTGTGTCATATGTCACACCATCGATACCTGTAAGGTCACTTGCTCGTTCGTCCATACAGAAGTCAAATGTTGTTTCTGCAATGTTTCCTCGTGCAGCTGAAAGTTGTTCTGCTGTTAGCTCTACAAGTTCACCTTCTTGGTCAAATATAAGTGTGTCTGCAGCTGTTTGAAGTGCAAGCGCACCACAACCTTCTGCTACTTCAGCAACGAGTCCAGTAGCTTCAGCAACTTCTTTGCTTACACCCTTAACACCGTCTTCAACTCGTTCTGCAAGTGTTAACTCGCCATCGCCGACTCCGTCAAAGCCTATAACACGGTCACCAGGCACATCAACAACAGGCACACTTGCCCATGCATAGTTATCATTTAGTTTTTCAGCACCATATAGTGCTCCAGCTGTTAAACCTAGTCCTATTGCTGCTCCTAATACTTTTCCCATAATCCTAAATCTCCTTTGATTATTATCTCCCACCCATTCGTATAAATGAATGTATTGCACTGATATTACCACAAGCTGTAATAAATGTCAATAGTATTGTATGAAAACACTACTTATGCTTAAACAACCCCTTAAACCGATGAATATTGCCCAAAAACAGCGATAATCCCCTCTGCAAAGGTCTGACCTTTGCAGAACATAATGTTTGTTTAAATGCAATTTCTTAGGAGCTGTTACGTTATCCTTCTGTTGTGGTGATTTCTAGTTTTTCTTTGGGGAAGCTAAAACCAAAGGTGCTGCCTTTGCCCTCTTTTGAGTCGAATATCAGCGATCCACCCTGAGCAACAATGACCTTTTTGGCCATAAATAGACCTAATCCAGTACCATCTGGGCGAGCTTTACGGGCATTATCTGCTCGGTAGAACTTTGCGAACAGTTTATGTTGCTCGGCTTTTGGTACGCCCATACCGTTATCTTCGACAGTGAATTCGACTGAATCTTTCTTGTCTTTGAGCGAAACGTTGATTTTTCCGCCACTTTGAGTGTAGTAAATTGCATTATCGGTAAAGTTCATGACCACTTGACGAAGTTTTATGTCGTCGAGACTAAGCGTTGAGAATGATTTAGGCTTATCAAAAGAGAGCGTGATGTTTTTGGCAGCAGCACCATCGTATAACTGGCTCATTTCTGACTCCACTAGATCAGGCAGATACACCGGTTTCGACTCTATGATGAACTTCCCAGTTTTCAGTCGTGATACATTTAACAAGTCAGAGATGAGATAGACCATTCTTTGTGAGCTGAACATTGCCTGACCGAGCATTTGTTTTTGTTGTTCGTTGATCTTGCCGGCGTCTTCTTCTAAAACCATGCTTACATAGCCTTTAATGCTCGTCAGAGGCGTCCGAAGCTGGTGAGACGCCATAGACACGAATTCGTCTTTTGCCTCGTCCAACGCCTTTAATTTGTCGTTAGAAGCCTTAAGCTCTTTCGTTGCGTCATCAATCTTCTTCTGCAGTGTCACGTTAAACTGCTCTATTTCTTCAAATCTCAGCGCATTTTGAACTGCAATGACCAACTCGTTACTAATAATTTCTAGGATTTTTAAATCCTGGTCATTGTATAATTTTCCGGTTTTTTTCGGGCCAATAAAAAGGTAGCCTACCCCATGAACTTCATATTCTAATGTACTAACTAATCGAACAAGAACCTCTGCGTTTGCGTTTTTCATTATATCAACAACTTCAGCTTCTTCTTTTGTAGCAGAAGAGTCATAAATTGAAATAGTCTTTTTTCTAATCTTCGGAAGTAATTCTTTCAATTTATTGCTTTCTTTTTCATTAAATCCAGATTGTCCATCGCCGATTGTCCGACTTTTGTAGTAAGATGTGTCTCTTATGTAAAAGCTGCAAAAATCAGACTTAAGATTATTTTCTATGGTATTCACTATTTTGTTTAGTAACGTTTCAACTTCTAAATTATCTACTAAAATTTTATTAACGTCTTCGATGAATGATTGAGGATCGTAATTATCTTGAAAAAAAACATTTCTAGTTAGGTTATCGAGTAATTTCCTTAACGGTTCAAAGATAAATACCAGTATTATCACGGCCGATACTTGGAGCACTAACTGTGGGAATTGTTCGTTGTCAAATAATTTCCTAGCTACGTAATCTGCCAGAATTACGTAGATGGCCGTAAGGCTTGCGAGCAATCCTACATATGTAAGAGCACGTACTGCTATGAACCGAATATTGAGCAATCCATGTTTTAATATTGAAACTGAAAAGAAAAGAACCATGAAAATTGCAAAATTCGGTCCATACAAATAAGCTTCGTTCCAGCCTATTATCGGTAATAGACCGTTTACAATTATTCCTGGAATAATTGTAAGATTGATACCTACAATTATATAAAAAATCTGGCTCCTGAGTGCCTTATCCTTTGTGTGACGAAAATATTTTACGAGCTCAAGTACACCTGAAAAACTATAAATAGCAATAATTGGTATTGCGAGCAGATAAAGTAGACCTACCTGAGTATTAGCTCCATAGCTATCAATGCTTGAAATGTTGAGTTTCGTGGGGGTGAGCAGTAATACTGGCACCATTGGAAGCGACAGGCGTACCCAATACGATATTTCCCGTCTCTTATCTGATAAAAAGAGTTTTATAAACACACTAAAGAAAAAAGAGCTAAGCAAGGGACCTACGAGTGATAATCTTGCAAAATGAAGAGCAATATCTGGGTTAGATGATAGATTTGTTAATAAACTAAAAACAAGCCACAAAAAAATTGATATTGAAAAAAAGAAAAGTACAATGTTCAAGGCTTTCTTTTGACCATTGATGACAGTTAGTATTGCTAGCATTAGCGTAAGAGAAGCAGTTATTGTGAGTAGAATATTAACCATAATCGTTAATAGTTAGTATATAGCATAATTTACATGCTGGGCTAATATCTTAAAAGTTAAGGAAAAAACGGAAGACAACGTTACTTATTTAAGCGTAGACCGTAGTACTTTTGGTTTGCTATTGCCGAGAATGCTACTGAAGCTTCGGCGGTATTATTAACCCATCTAGCAATTACATTATGAAGCCCAATATCTGTATTAAAGTCGCAAAAATCGAATACAATACGAGGCTCATATCCGCCCATTTCTGAGAGCTTCGTCATTAAATGAGTTATTCTCTGGCCGTTGTGCAAAGATTTTGCATGTGGGTCTGTTGCGATACCTGGAAACCATAATAAGTCCTTGTTGGTGTAATCGTCGTGGAAGTGTTCTCTATAATAATCTGAGCTAACCCAATCTAAGCCGTCAATATCTTCTGTTGAAATAAACAACGTTTGAGCTTTACCGTCTATTCTATATACAAACTTAGTTGCGGTTGTGTCAGTTGCTATCATTTCTCTAAACATATCAGGATCAAGTCCTTGATGAAGTGGGCTATTATTCAGTACAACGTAAGCGTCTTCATAGAATTCAAATAGCTCATCAGCGTCATCTGTAGGTAAGGTTTGGTGAGCCCAAACGCCATTTTCTCTATCTACAGATGCCCTTTTACCGAAACTATCGACTCCTTCCCGCGCTGCTGCTGTAAAAATTTCGGTGAATCTTGTCGGTGTTGATGAGACTTTCGATTGATCATTAAGCGAAATTTTACCTTCAAAATACGTTTGAGTTCCTAAAAGATCAGGTTCACCTAAATCAACACCGCCTGATCTTAGCCTAGTAGTTATTGCTTCTATACCTCCTAAGGCCGTTGAAGGAACTTCTACAATCAACACCCCTCCAGATCCAACCAATTCCTGCACGCCTGACAGTACGTTCTCGGGCATCTCCCCCGAATGTAAGGGTACAAAAAGCTGCCTTATGTCTGTTCGCGGATATCTGGTTCTATAAAAGCCTGTATTATTCCAAGAGCACATATCTAAACCAACTATTTGAGGTATTCTAACCAGCCCGTCAGGTGTAGCAACATCGCTAATTACAGACATAGGATCGTCTAGAGCTGCTTCAAACTCATCCTGCGACATTCCTTGACGTTGTGGATGTTCTGCAGGTTTTGGAAATGTTAAGTCTCTATATAGTTCGTGTTCTAAGTTTATTTGCATGATATTCTAATTTTGCGCTTGAAAAATGAATTACTTACGTCTATAATTTTATAATATTATATGATAAAAAGCAATAGACAAACAGACCAAGTTTTTTACGAAAAGGTCGACCAAACAATAAGAAATCTTAAGCGGAACAAGACAAAACTAGTAAATTTGCTCCTTGATTATGAGACCTATGAAACTGCAATTGATGAGTTCGATAGAAGCGTGGAAACACTTCGAGGGTTAAAGAAGGAACATACTGGCATTCAAAATAGGAGGGAAGATTTGTTCATTGCAACCTTTTTTCCGCTCAATTTGCCAATATATTCTCTGGTTTTGTTTGGAATTGCCCCTTGTTTCTTCGCTAAAAAAGTATTTATTAGACCGCCAGAAATAATGAATCACTTACTTGAAGAAATCTGCGAAATACTTGAAGTTAATAAAAATTTTCCAGCAATTTCTATTCACGCTTCACAACGACATATATTTGTAGAGCTCTATGCCGCGCCGAGCGACGTGATATTGTTCACTGGTAAATACAAAAACGCAATTGACGTGAGCAACAAATGTCCCGATTCTCTATTGTTGTACAACGGAAGTGGAGTAAATCCGTTCGTAATATTAGACAACGCAGATCCTAACTTAGCCGCACAAAAAGCTGTTGAAATGCGATGTTTTAATAGCGGACAAGATTGCGCGGGTCCAGACGCTTTTATTGTACCCATGTCACTTAGAAACGAATTCATATATAAGCTAAAATCAGAGCTAGACAGCATAAAAGTCGGCGACTCACACGATAAAAACGTTAGAGTGAGTAGAGTTATGAAAAATTCATACATTGAAGAAGTGTTGTCATTCTTAAATAACGACATAACTAGTATTGTCTACGGTGGTGACGTTATGGAGGATAGCAAAATAGTCTACCCAACAATTATTTCAAAGAAAGTCACGGAACACTCACAAGATGATTTCCACGAATTTTTCGCGCCTGTTTTCTATGTGCTTTGGTACGAAAATGATTCGGAATTAGACAAATTACTAAATAGTAGAGCCTTCAATGATAGAGCAATGTATGTAAGTGTCTTTGGGCATGACCAGAAGCATGAAAACACTATCATGAAGCACGCCAAAATTCTCAAAAATAAAATCGTTAACGATATTGAAATGGGTAATGAAGAATACGGGGGCTATGGTCAAAAATCAAACTTTGTTAAATTTAGAAACAATAAAAAATCTGGTCCAATACTTATCAGCCGCGATTTGCATCGACACTTTTCAAGTAATAAATAGAATCTAGCGCCTGATTTATCCTATCAAATAAAAGTGGTACGTTTAAATCAGAAAAAGAATTACTTATATCATAATTGAAAAACAATAGATCTAACACTTCAAGCCTCGATTTGCGATCTTTAATAAAACCTCTATATTTATTAGTCAAATCATAAATTGAATGGCTAATTGATTCCATATTTTTTATCTTTTTTATAATTTCATCAGTGTCAGTCTTGACAACAAACGGATTGAAAAAATGATTTACTAAAGAGCTCTTATCTCCTGTAAATTCATTCAACTGGTGAGCTAAATCTATGTATTCTTGCCGAGCTACAATACATTGTATTTTTTCGGTTCTTTTATTGCTGAAAAAAGCTTGGATCAGATATGCATTACTCTTATATCTACCTCTTATATCTCTAATTGAGTAGTTGTTCCCATTAATTGCAGCATAAATTGCTGAACTATGAGGATTGTACACCAGTGTATTTGGATGGTGAGCATTAAACCATTCTATGAAGTCATCGATTAAAATAGTGTCGGAGTTAACATCGTAGTAGATACTTTCCCATTTAGATTTTTTGATATCTAAGGCAGACTCCAGTGCTCCAATGATGTTAGCAAACAATTTTCTAAGCTCCTCATCAGTATCTAGAATATAGAATATGGCTTCATAACATGGTTGGATTTTAGAACTTGCTAAAGCCTTAGAATCTAAAGATTCATCAACTAAATGTTTAATTTCTTTGCTACTTAGCTCAACATTTACGTAGCCAGCTACTGCTTCAAAGTGAGCAATACCCGCGAAGCTTTCTTCTAATTGATCAGTTATAGTTTGAGTTAGATCATTAAGCTTTATATTTAGTAGCTTTGCCATCTTGAAACACGGCAATGCAAAATCTATATACTTCAGTTCACCGACTTTAATAGCTCTACGTTGTCTTACGAGGCTTATTTTTCGTACTTCAACTTCGTTAGCTCCAAGTTGCAAAAGATTTTTTTGTATAGTTTTATTTATTTTTTGTATGACATTCATATTTTATACACTTGAAGTATATGATACCAAGAAAATACATTTTTAGTTTGGATTTAATTCCACTTGTTATCTTATCATATGTATTTGTCTAGTAACCTTTACTGCTCTATCACTAAAATGAACCAACTTTATTCAGATTCAGATTGTTTGCTGCCACGTTGCTTTGCCCTCGCTAAAGCTCTCTTCACGCCATAGAATACCCCAGTTCCAGAAAGCAATGCGGCACCAATTGTTTGTACATTGGGTGTTTCAATACCTCTCGCAGTTAAATAACCTGTTGCTCCCATCGTCGCTGTCATCTCTACAGTTGTAAGAACTCCAAATCTTCTATTTTGTCTTCTCGTTCGACTAGGGTCTTGCCTATGCTTAACAAATGTCGTAATCGCTGAACCTCCAATTAGGGCTACCGAAAATTCAGATACTGGACCAGTTCTGAGCACTCCATTCAGATTTCTCCTATCAATTACGTCATTTATTTTTGCAGTTGTTTTATTCCCTCTGTCCGTGTCCAATATGTCTGCTGCTACAAAGGCTGCAGCTCCTTCTATACCAAGAGTAGTAAAAGCAAGCACAGCAGCAGAAACAACTGGATTGTCCTGAGATGCGACAGCAAGACCAAACGCTCCATATCGAAGTAACTCGTTTACAGGGGTTACTTCAGCAACTATAACGCTACCGGCAATCAACCTGCCCATCGAAGTGCTGGTCCAATTACGATTACCGTTATTTATATGTGCTTCATTACTAATGTCTTCTGCAGCCACAATGTTCTCTTTTTTATTATTTTATATAAAATAACATAATATTTAAATATTAGCAAACATAAACGTTTGTATTTTGTAATTTATTCTATGAGGAAGTATTATAAGATATGGACTCTTAAAATTATAAGTTAAAGGAATTATCATCATGAGTAAAGTTGCCATTATTGAAGATGATGCTGCTATCAGCCAAATGTATCGAATCAAGTTCGAAGCAGAGGGTTACGAAGTCGAAACATCAGAAAACGGCAAACTTGGACTTGCGCTTATAGAGGAAATGAAGCCAGATATTGTCTTACTCGATCTCATGATGCCAGAGATGAATGGCGATGAAATGCTTCAGAAGTTACGTGCAACCACTTGGGGTAAAGATATCAAAGTAATCGTACTGACTAATATGGGCGAAAGCGAAGCTCCAGACATCATTAAAGAGCTAAACGTTGAAGCATTCATCCTAAAAGCCAACATGACGCCGAGACAAGTAGCTGAAATGGTAAAAGAACACTTAAACTCTTAGAGGTGTTTGCCGTATACTTAAAAGCATGAGTGGAAAACAATTTATTTATGAGAATGTGCGTGTCGATGAAAATCTTCAAAAAGTAAGCTTTGATTATAGTATTGTCACTGATAATGAGACTTATAGCCTCTGTGAAACGCTAACTCTGCCTGTAGCACTACCGCAGAGCCATACAGTCGATCGTTTGCTACGCGCGCTCCATATTGCACTAGGAATTAGTTACTACAAGACATTTATACCGCCTGAGATAAATCACGCCTATAGTATGGACGCCGAGGAGGCAACATTCTGGAATACAGTTTTTTCAAATGGACTCGGTGAGTTTCTCTACAAAAATAAACTATCAAGAGATTCACTAGCTACTTTCAGTGCTCAAGAAGGAACCGTAAACCCTGAAAAAGAAGACGATATACAGTGGCAAGAAAAAGCACTGCTCGGTATTGGTGGAGGCAAAGATTCAATTGTAGCCGGAGAGCTACTAAAAGAATTAGCGATAGAAACAACCGGATTTGTGCTAGCAACTGGAGAAAATCGAGGCCAATCTCAAGCTGTGGCCGACACTATGGGAATTGCTTTACTCGGGGTGGAACGGCAGCTTGATCAACAGATTTTGACGCTAAACACAATCAAAGGTGCCTATAACGGTCACGTTCCGATATCACTCGTCTTCGCACTTATCGGGAGCCTTTTGGCCTGCAGTGAAGCATCAAAGTACGTTATCGTTGCAAACGAGGCGAGCGCTAGCATTCCACACGCCACTCATGAAGGGGCTTCAGTAAATCATCAGTGGAGTAAATCACTTGAGTTTGAAAAGCTATTCCAGTCGTATGTCCATACATATATCTCACCAACGCTCACTTACACCAGTATTATTCGACCATTAACTTCCGTTGCCGTAGCTAAGATTTTTGCAGGCTACCCGCAGTATTTCGAAGTGTTTACGAGTGACAACTCTCTGTTTAAGATTACACAGCAGGAACGCTCTCACCCAAGATGGAGCGATGATAGCCCCAAATCACTAAGTAGTTATATTTTACTCGCACCATGGTTGAGTGACGAAGCACTTGAGAAAACTTTCGGTCAAGACTTTCTTAACAAAAAAGAGCTGGAAGAGTTATTCTTAAACTTGCTCGGTCGCGGCGACACACCTGTCTTAGATTGCGTGGGAACACCAGACGAACTACGCGTTAGCCTGTCATTACTCGCAAGTCAGGACCGTTCGATAAACAGTGCAATGATGCAGACAGCAAAAATTGAACAGTTGCTACTTGGGAATTTTCAAGCTCCGCTTGCTGCAGCGCTTGAAATCGCTGCAGAAGATGCACTCCCTCCTGAACTTAAAAACAAAGTGATTGAAAAACTCAAGGAGAAGTTAGCATGAATTATGAGTTGCCAGATTTTTTTAATAAAGCAGTCGTATTCGTTGGCCGAGGGAAAGAAGGAGTAAGTTTTCAGAATTTTATAGAAACTTATGGGAATATCAGCTCTTTTAAGTTTGTAGACGAAAAAGACGATCCACAGTATCTAGAAAGCTTAAAAGAACTTGATCTAACGCAAACTATCATTGTCAAAACTCCTGGTTGCCCGGGACGGCTTATGTCCGTACCATACACAACGCCTACAAGAGTGTTTTTTGACTGTGCCAACCAACTTCGCAGTAAAACTGTTGGAATAACGGGGACAAAAGGCAAAACAACAACGTCAAGCCTGCTCGCAGCAACGCTTAAAAATAGTGGTTTAGATGCGAGGTTGTGTGGCAATGTCGGTCATCCGATGCTAGAAGCGCTCGATGGCGCAAATGAAAACACCGTATTTATTGTTGAGCTTTCAAGCTATCAACTTGCCGAACTCAGCCAAAGCCCGAATGTCGCAATTATCACAAATCTCTACCGAGATCATACTGACTATCACGGCAACCTAGAATCTTACTGGGAAGCAAAGCGAAACATCATGCGGTTCATGGATGAGAGCGGAACTGTGGTGTACAACCCAGACACTGAAATATTATTACATTGGCTTGCTGCAAGCAAAGCAAGATCTCTACCAATTGACCCCAATGAAGCTGTCGATATGTCCAAAGCAAAGCTTATTGGCGACCATAACAAACTGAATTATCTAATGGTGCAGAAAGTCTGCGAACTTTTTGGCATAGACCATATGACAGCACGTACATCAATGGAGAATTTTGAACCAGTTAGACATCGCTTGCAACCCGTTAAAAAAGTAAAGGGTATCACCTACGTTGACGACGCTATAGGCTCCACCCCAGAAGCTACCATTGCAGGTATTCAGGCACTCGTTCGCAATAGAGGGCCAGTTGGATGTGTGTTTCTAGGCGGCAATGATAGGCACTACGACTTTACTGAACTCGTAAAGCTTCTTTCGGTTTTAGCAGTTCCAAAGCTTGTACTGTTTCCAGACACAGGAATGATGATAAAAGAGATGTTACCGTCGAACTATACGCCCGAGTTATTCGAAACCAAAGATATGAAAACTGCGGTCGAGTGGGCAGCTGAGCATACGCCGAGCGGCAGCATTTGTTTACTTTCAACAGCAGCACCAAGTACCGTTATCTGGTCAAGCTTCGAGGAAAAAGGAAGCCTCTTTCAGGAAGCTGTGCTCGCACTACCTACATAAATTCATGATTAATCTGCTGGGTTAAGAGTCGGTCGAGCAGCCGTAATAACGTTTTCTAACAAGGCTGCAGCAGATAAAGTGGCAAGATTACATTTCTCGTCCACAACAATGGATTCTGGGCTAAACTGTCCGAGTTCATCGACACTACCGTTCACTAAAATAACGACATCGCTATCCAAGTTATCTGTCGCATTCTCAGCGAGCGCTACGTCATAATTCATAGATGCCCACTTCTCTACTAATTTGCGAGACGCCACCGATGTATCATCAAGTACTAGTATTTTCATTTCAGCAAGATTAATGTTATATCCCGTTAACAACCATTCGGCTGACGTCATCATCGGAGGTTCAAACTTTGAACCATCAAGGATTCCTCCGACATCTTTACTCTCTGGTAGGTGCTCAATAAGCTTGGCGTCGCTTTCATTATCTGCAGATATGAATATGGCGTGCACAGAATTATCGCTGTAGAGCGCATCAATGGTTTCTCTAGTAGATAAGTCTTTTTGTGAATACGTTTCAACTGTTACAAGAATATCCTCAGCGTATTCAATAGCTTTTTTCACAAAGTCACCGTTATCGTCTTCACTAATAATTACTAACTTCGGTTGGATTTTCCATTGCTGGAGTAGTCCTCTCACTGCTTTTGCCTGTCGTTCTTTCACAAACTCAGCGAGTTCTGCACCATCTAATTCTTTTTTCATTGTGCACTAATTCTAGCATTTTTATCTGTTATTATGGTACTATTCCTTTTGCGCACCCATGGTGAAATGGATATCACAACGGTCTTCGGAACCGTTATTCGGGGTTCGAGTCCCTGTGGGTGCACCACTATAAACTGACTTAGATTACTAAGTCTTTTTTATTTAAAAAACTATTTACCGTTTTGGAGGGGCTGGGAAGAATGCGTTCGTGGTTTCTTGGTATTTTTCGTACTCTTTGTTGCCTTTGTAGCGTTTTTCAAGCATCGGAATGCCTGATACACCGATAATTAGGTAGGTGATAGTTAGCGGGCCGATAATCCCGATGTACCAGTACGGTGTAAACAGAGTGAAGATAAAAAAGCCCCACCATAAACTAATCTCACCAAAATAATTCGGATGACGCGTATATTGCCACAAGCCAGATTTCATAATTTTGCCGTCTTTTTTGTCGTGCTTTATAAACATTTTAAGTTGATAATCACCGACTGCCTCAAATACAAAGCCTACAACCCATATAACGAGACCGACTATGTTAAACCACTGTAGTGGTGTAGATGCATCGTAGAAAAATAGAATAATCGGTGCAGAGACGAGTAGCATGAAGAAGCTTTGGGTTAGGAACACATCGGTGTAGGAGCGAAGCAGTGGATTGCTCCATTTTTTTCGCATGTCTTGATATCTGCCGTCTTCCTCCTTGTGCAAAAAATGTCTTTGGCCGATGTGGGTTGCGAGTCGAACTCCCCACAGACTCACCATGAGTAACGTAATGATAGTTCTTGTATCGACTTCAAAGCCGCTTCGAATAAATAGAGCCCAGGCTAGAGTAGTAAACCCAAGTCCCCAAGCAACATCAGCAATGTCGTTTCTCTTGCGTATGACAGCTGATGCGTAAAATAGTGTGAAATAGCTTAGTATGACAACACTTGAAAAAACTACTATCGAACCCACTGCGCTATATACCATCCTGCGGTAGCAACAGATAAGCTAAGTACTGTTCCCCACGCCATGTCTATAAACACAAGTTTAGTTGGCCATCCCTCAGTCGTTGCTAGGTTTGTCAGGTCGTACGTTGCATACGCAAAAAAGCCAAATAATGCGCCGTTTCTAAGAACTGTTGTAAACGAATCTTTTTCGACAGCTGGCAAAACTGCGAAATAGAGTACGCCAAATATAAATATAAAGTAAAACGCAAGCGCTGCAGGCCAATTAATTGTTTTAGCGAGCAGGTCACCCATCTCCTTGGCATAGAGGTCTTTTGCGACAACCCCTAGCCAAACAAGATCGACTGCAAAAAATGCAGGTATCATTAATAAATATGTGTAGAAAATTTGTAATGTTGTCATACTTAAACTATATCATCATGTTCGTAAAGCTTGCGTTAAGAAAACAAGTCTCGTAGATGGTTGTTCATTTGACATTTAGCTATAACAGGGGTAGAATACGATTTGAATATAATATATACCTTGTTGCTATTGTAGCTTAACAATTTCGAGAGAGGATTCTCGAAATTGAGAGGAATCGGCCTGATTGTGTAGTCAACAGTACCAGTAAATTTATTTTGCTGGTAGTGTGGCTAGACAATCATCACACGATAACGACGGGCCAGTAGCTCAGCTGCCCGAGGTATTCTATGCCAAGACAAGATAACTACAAGCACCGGTGCTCTAACCAAAAGTTACCGCAAGCTATAGTTACAAGTAGCACATTACTATATCATTCAAATTAAGGGCCAGTAGCTCAGCTGGTTAGAGCACCTGCCTCTTAAGCAGGGTGTCCGGGGTTCAAGTCCCCGCTGGCCCTCCATATGAAAATACCCACCTCGCCGTGGGTATTTTCATATGGTAGGGTTGGTGGAACTTGAACATCGGACACGCCAAAAGGGTGCCTGGGGTGAAAAGTGCCGGTGGCATTTTGGAAACGAATCTTCTCTTGCAAACTGGTTTGCAAAGACGAAGTTCGGGGCTCGCCAAAGGTGAGTCAAGTCCACGCTGGCCCTCCAATTCTTGAGCCTCACGCGAGTAGGGTGAAGCTCTTTTAGTCAACCTAGCAATTAGAATTGTTTATAACAATACTGGCTGAAATTCCGAATTAATTTCATTGATAAATTTTACTTTAAAAACTTGTAGCAATATCAAGAATCGTAGTTAATCTTCTTTGATTTTATTAAGTGTTTTTTTAAACAAAAACAGCGGCAATAGCAAGCTGCCTATAATTGAGAATAACCATACGATTAGTGTAGCTAGTATCCATGTTGACAAGCCTTCGATTGATATACCAGAAGAGAAAATATCAGTAAGTAAAAGCGCAACGAGCGTATTAACCAGCGCAATACCACCCATAAGATAGTTAGCATTTTTAAGCGCCAATTTTGCAATAAAAGGTCCAAGTATCGCTGTAGCAGCTGTAAATATTGCTACAGATACAACAAAGGCCACACTACCAATAGAAAAGCCATCAAGCAATAATTCGTATCATATCTATATACTCTCTTATTAATACTTCCATTATACTCTCGATTACAAAAAATTTCTCTACAGGCTAAGGATTGCAATAATCACAATAACCTGCGTACGCTGTCTCTTTTTGATTAGGAAATAAAATATCTTTTATAAAACTGCATTTGCTGCATTCATACACATCGTATAAAGGGATATCTGTTGGTCTGCCGCACTGCTCACATGGCAGGCCTGGTTTTGGTGAAATCTTATGAAATCCTGGACTATGACAGTTAGGGCACTCTCTCTTTATGTTTTCGATTAAATCTATTGTAGCTAGCTTAATATTTTTCATCCTAGACTGATTTACATGGGCTCTGAAATCCGTCTCAAGCCAAATAGATTTGTATTTGTTTAAAAAAATCGTTGCAGTCACTATTAGTTGATCTTTGTTTGTTATGCCTTTTACCATGTCTGCATAGTCTTCGTCAGAGCGTCTAATCACTACGCCGTGTTTTGGAAAATCTATTTTCTGCGCGAACTCCAGTACCTCTTCGATTGAGTGTGCGACCGTGTTGTGGGCAAAATTAACTATTTCTATATGTCCGCCAAAAATCTCTAAGTTTAATTTCTTGTCTACGTAGACCACAAGCTCGATATTGGCAATTCCAAATGGTGCAGCGGGGTGAGGACCAAAACTACCCTCGCTCGCAACACCTATGTCTACCCCCAGTAACTCCATAGCAGCTGTAGCTTTAACAATAGCTGTTTCTTTTTGACTACCTGTCCTCTTTTTGTCCATAGTGAAGGTGCCGAATTTGTCAGTATCTAGACCTACGGGAACTTGTATTTTGATTCCTAGCTCTTTGTCGAACAAAGGAGAGATTACCTTTTCCTTTTGATGCATTGTCCCAAGTGCAGCTATTCTAGCTTTAAACTTATTAGAAGTAGTTTCCATCTACCTATTTTAAAACATTGTTTGTGAATTCGTATAAAGATTGATATATGCATTCGCCGTTACACTTAATTATAGTTTGTGATAAACAAGGCTAAAAGCCCCCAAATCAAAATACGCGCCTCGTCATGTGAGTAATATAATTGTAAAGAAGTACCAATCACTTTTGCTGTTTAGTCCTCTATGGTCTAGGGTATCCACTGGCATCAATCCTTACAGGAATTTTTACCGCATCATCGATACTCACCACTGAACTAACAGTCTTTCCTGCCGTTACAGTTTTAGAAACCGAAACAGCAATACTTATCATTTGACCGTTTAGTGCTTCTCCGCTCATCCCGTCAAAGATAAAGTTACCTAGTGAATATACTATCTGCTTGCCTTTATATATTTCAGTTGGCTGGACGACGTGAGGATGTCCGCCAACCACTACATCAGCTCCGGCATCAATCATAAAATGTGCCCACTGTGTTTGTCTGCTGTTTTGAGTAGTGCTATATTCTGTCCCCCAGTGCGGCAACACAACTACAACGTCCGCACCACCATCACGAGCTAATCTTATAGATTGCGCAATCAGCGTCTCATCTAGGTATGCTGATCCTGGAGTGTCACGACCGACTTTTGTATATGCTAGTTCTATATCGTTAACAGCAATAAATCCGATGCGGATACCGTTAGAGTCGACATACAGAGGAGAAAAAGCCTCTTCAACAGTATTACCAGCGCCAACGCTCAATAAACCGGCTTTTTTGAACTGTTGCAGTGTGTCGCTAGTAGCTGACCTGCCATAATCACCTGTATGATTGTTGGCTAAACTAGAAACGTCCATCCCTATATCTTTAAGCGTTTGCAGTGAGCTCAGTGGTGCATTAAATGTATATGCTTTAGTTGCTTGAGTTTGGAAAGCCGGATCAGCAATTGTTGTTTCGATATTACCGATACGAACATCATGGCTTTTTAGTATTTCTTTAACGTGGATGAACGGATTCTCTCCGCTCTCAATACCGATACCTATACTACGCGCCAACATAATATCGCCCATGAACACAAGACTCGTTTTAAGCTGTAACTCGACATCTCTTTTTGAAAGTAACTTCTCGATATATAATGTATCAACAGCTACTGCTGATACATGCTGGTTTAATAAATAGACATGTTGCAAAACCACAAGCTGGAACATAACAAAAATGCCCACCACAATCCTGGACGTTCGCCAAAAGCGTTGCTCTACTCCACTACTTACATGAAATTTTTTCATTTTGATTTTTTAAATTTATTAAGCTAGTTAAAGCATAACTGGTTTTTATATTTTATACAACAAGATAGCGTATTACTTCAATAGCTCTATGGTTGAACCAAGCAAATAAAATGATCCAGTTATAATACACGTTCCGTTTTTTGTGTCAGTAAGTATCCTTAATCCGTCTTCTAGAGAATCTGCAATGGTGACTCTTGTAATTCCTGCGCGTCTGCACTCTTCTGCGAGCATTTGTGGGTCTATAGAGTGGATAGGTGTATCTTGCCTTGTACTAAAACCAACACATATGATTTCTGAAGCTATAGGCTGCAGCAGCTCAATTACTTTTATATATTCTTTACCTTCTTTCATCCCAAGGAGTATCGGTACTCTCTTGTCAGAGTATTTAGCAATGAAACTATTTAAAAATGCAGCAACTTTCTGCTCGTTATGGGCGCCGTCAAGCACATAAGTTTTATTATTAGCCGTAATTTCTTGTATTCTTCCTGGAACCTGAACTTGTGAAGCTTGTAGTTGTGCACTAGTCAGATACGACAAACCATCTCTTTGGGCAATATATTCGTAGACAGTTTTGGCTAAGTGCCAGTTCTTTTGTTGAAAGATTGCTAATTGCGATTTTGTCGCAATTAGCCCTGAGGTAACAGTGTGCAGTTTTGTATTCGTTTTTATAACTTGATCATTTATCTGTTCCATAATCTCGCCGTTTTGGAGGTAGCTAAATACAATATTATCTTCGTGTATAATACCTGCTTTTTGTTCAGCGATAGCTGCAATTGTATTACCGAGTACATGTTGGTGGTCCATGCCAATATCTGTAATAACACAAATTTTATCTTTTCTTCGACAAACGTTAGTGCTGTCGTGAAGACCGCCTAACCCTGTTTCAACAACTGCATAATCGACATTGCTTTCTACAAATGCCCAAAATATGAAAACAATCAACAACTCAAAATAGCTGGCATCAGGATCATCACCGATTTCGTCTATAAACCTCGAAAGCAAGCCGCAGAATTCTAGTTCGCTTATAGGGTGACCATCTAGCTGTAGTCGCTCAGTGATGCTGCTAACGTGCGGCGAAACAGTAAGCCCGACATGAGCTCCGCTTTGATGTAATAACGATGCTATAAAATAAGCCGTAGAAGTTTTACCGCTTGTACCAGCTATATGTATAACGCGTAATTTTTCTTGAGGATTTCCGACGCGTATAAGAAGCGGCCACATCCGATCAACCGTAATATCTTTGCCTGTTATTTGTGCCGTTTTAGCTATGAAGTGAGCAAAATAATCTTCAGCCTGCTGAATTGAAGTAATCATAGTAGCGCAGCTGTTAAGCGTGCAATACTGTCTAACATCTTGTGTTTTAGAGATCGCTGGCGCCATTTTCTTAATGTAAGTTTTCTAGATTTTTTGAGGTAGCTATTTTCGATTTTTTCAAGCTTCTCTGTAATACCTTTGTCATATATAACTGTTGTTATTTCTAGATCTAGTTCAAATGATCTAATGTCTAAGTTGCTAGAACCAACAATAGCAACTTGCCCGTCAATGAGCACTTGTTTTGCATGTAAAAAAACCGGTTTATTGTAGAGGTAAATATGCACACCTACTGAGAGAAGTTCATCATAATAAGATCTCTGTGCATGACCTGCGAGAAGTTTATCGATCGATTCTGAATTAATCATAGTAACTTCAACACCTCGTTGAGCCGCTGCAGTTAAAGCATCTAGAAATGATTCATCTGGAATGAAATAAGGGACGACAATGCCAACTTTCTTTTTAGCAGAATGCACCATACTGGTATAGAATTTGAGATTATTATCATGCTCGTGTGTTGGGCCGCTAGGTAAAACCTGTGCAACTACAGATCCTTCTGGTGCTGGCATATCGGCATCTTCAACAAGCTCCAATAATGGTTCTTCTGTTTCAGCGTACCAGTCAGCCCGGAATATGTTGTTAAATTGCCAAACAATCGGACCGCGTAATTTCATAAAAATTTCTTCATACAACAAGCCATCTTTACGATTGTACGATTTATCGATTAAATTTTGCGAGCCACTGAAAGCTGTTTGCCCGTCTATAACCACAATTTTGCGATGATTTCTAAGATCTGGTCTTGTGAAGTGTTTACCAGGTACTAGATTCAGCGGCAGCATCTCATGAAGATCTACTCCAATTCTTTTTAGCTCACTGCGCATTTTTCGCTGCCCTTTGTATCTAATCGATACGACACGGTCATACAAAAACCGTACTTTTACGCCTCTATTTACTGCTGCTTCGAGTGCGACAAATACTTCTTTTGTCGCATTATCATATGTTGCAATAAATAACTCAATATGGATATAGCTTCGTGCTTTGTTGATTTCATCAGCGAGTACCTTAAAGGTCTCATCGTAATCTGAAATTAGCGTTACATCGTTTCCAGTCATGGGCGGCATACCACCTAAGCTCGTTGCTAGGCGTGCAAGTGTCTTGTGATCTTCGTTATCAAAAAAAGCAAATAAATCTTTGTGCGAAGAACGTAACTCTGTGATTTCTTTTTGGGACATTTTATCAACCGCGAATCGCCTCGCACGACGCGATTTCGGGAGCTTTGGGTTGCCAAACATATAAAAAAGTAATGTCCCTGCCGTGGGTATCACCATGATAAGTAGTAGCCAAGCGTTTGCGCTTGAGGGCTTCCGGTCACGCGGGACGATGAATAGCATCAATAACCGCAAAAACCATTCCGCCACGAGAAGAGTTGCAAGATACGGCGCAACATCAAAATTGTCGGTCATTCTTTGTTAGCCTTGTTGTTCTTTGCTGCTTGTAGCCGGTAGTTGTTTTGGTTCACTTTTTGTCTGCACATCGTTTGCTTGTTCGAGTGTTTTTGTGAGAACATCAATCACACTACGAGCGTGTTCTATGCTCATGCCAACTCTAGACACCGCCAGTGGCTGGTTATTAACACCAGCTCCTTGCATAAAATTCACGATTACCCCGTAGTTGTTTACTATAACTTGCACGAGATCAGTATAGACAATTCTCGCATCATGAGACGACACCATAATAGTTTTAGTGCTCTGATTACTACTCAAGTCATCCCCGAAGTGTGAAGTTGATTCTTCTAGATCACCGTAGCCAGCAAGTCGCCACAGCTCTTTGGCTTGCGCATCGTTAAGATCAAAATGCTGGATCAACAAAAGCAATACATCTTCTGGTGGTCGTATTTTGCCTAGTTCATAATCTTTGAGTTTTTGCTCATCAATTTCAACAGCACCAGAGACTTCTACCCAAGATTTACTTTCCTGCTCACGCAAACATTTGAGCTTGGCGCCAAAATTTGAAAATGGTTGTTGTTCGACTTTTTTCATAAGTTGTAGGTCTATTATACGAAACTTACCCCTATAGTCGCAACCGAGGTATACTAGTAGAGATTATGCTTGAAATTAAAGACAACATATCGTTAAAAGAATACTCAACAATGCGCCTCGGTGGGAGCGCTCGGTTTTTGTGTGAAATCTACAATGAAGAAGGACTAATTGAAGCTTTAGATTACGCAAAAAATGCCTCGCTGAAGTACAAAGTTATCGGCTCGGGCAGTAATCTTATCTGGCCTGACCATGGCTACTCTGGCTTAATTATCGTTAATAAAATCAGTGGCTATAGCAATAAAGAGTCAGTTGTCACAATTGGCGCTGGGATGTCTTGGGACGAAGCAGTAATGAAAACTGTCGACTCAGGACTCTCAGGAATAGAACAATTAAGCCTTATCCCCGGAACAACTGGTGCAACTCCCGTACAAAATGTTGGGGCATACGGTCGAGAAATCAGCGACGTACTCATAAGTTTGCGTGTCTATGACAGTCAACTTGAGTGTTTTGATACGCTATCAAGTTCAGATTGTGATTTTGGGTATAGATCGAGCAGGTTTAATGGAGATGACGAAGGACGCTTTATCATAATTTCTATCACACTTCAGCTCACTACTGAGCATCCAAAGCCTCCGTTCTATGACAGCTTACAACGCTACTTGGATGAGCACGATATCAGTAACTATACACCGCAGAATATTCGAGATGCAGTCATTGCTGTACGAACAGCAAAATTACCCGATCCAGATGTTATTTCCAACAACGGTTCGTTTTTTGCCAATCCAATTATTGACACCGACGAGTTCAAAAAACTTGTTGAAAAATATCCTCAAATTGTGTCTTGGAAGCACGGTGAGAGCGTTAAACTTTCAGCGGCGTGGCTTATTGAACAAGCTGGGTTTAAAGATTTTCACGACGCCGAAACTGGTATGGCAACATGGGCAACACAACCACTAGTGCTTATTAATGAACATGCAAAATCTACTGCTGATTTACAGCGATTTAAAACAAAAATCGTACAAGCAGTTGAGGGGATGTTCGACATAACGCTTATACAGGAGCCAGAACTGGTAGACTAGGTGTTATGAATCGTTTCCTGTCGAAAAGAAATATGACTATAAGCTTAAGCGGTGCTGGTTTTTTTGTTCTTAGTGTCATGCTTGCGAATTATGTAATCGTGCAGCGCTACTCATCCCAGACTGTCCAGCCTGAAGATATTTCAAATGGACAAATCGGCATTGTGTTCGGTGGTGGCGTGACGGATACCGAGCCATTACCCCTTCTGAAAGATCGACTAGACACTGCGAAGCGACTCTTGGATAGTGGAGTGATTGACAAGGTGTTACTATCCGGCGACAATCGAACACTAGACTATAACGAACCCAACATCATGTTTTGGTATCTCATCAAGAATGGAGTTGATAGTACTGAACTACAACGAGACTTTGCCGGTAGAAGTACCTACGAAACCTGCGAGCGTGCTCAGAAAATTTTCGGAGTAAAGCGTGGGGTATTAATTACTGAGCGTGCACATTTGCCACGTGCGATTTATTTATGCGAGAGCTTTGGTGTTGAGGCTCTTGGAGTTGCAAGCGATGGAAAGTCCGCTTCTGGGCTACAAATTGGTCAACGATGGCGAGAAGTCCTTGCAAGCAACAAAGCTATTTTCAATAAATACATCATTGGTGAAAAAACTATTTTAGGTGATCCGATTGACTCATTAACTAGTTTTTAAAATACTACTAGTTAGGGAGTGGGAAATCTTTCGTGAATTTTGTGATTTCTTCATGCATGTTCTTGAGATATTTTTCGTCTGTCGCATGTTGCACTGCTTCGTCAATCCATGCAGCAACTTGCTTCATCTCAGCTTCTTTCATTCCGCGAGTTGTCAAAGCAGGAGTGCCGAGACGAATACCACTTGGATCAAACGGGCTACGCGGATCGAACGGAACAGTGTTTTTGTTAACAGTAATACCGGCGAGACCGAGAGCTTTTTCAGCTTCTTTTCCACTCAAGCCCTTATTGTTCATGTCGATAACCATGAGATGCGTGTCCGTGCCTCCTGTCACTAGTTCAAAGCCTCTATCAATGAGCTCAAGCGACAATACTTTGGCGTTTTTAGCTACTTGGTGACCGTATTCTTTGAATTCAGGTTGCAATGCTTGCTTCAACGCAACTGCAATTGCAGCTGTTTGGTGATTGTGAGGACCTCCCTGCAACCCGGGTATAATAGCTCTATCTATCAGTGAAGGAATATTTTCTTTCGTTTTCTCTAATTTCTTCAGCGGCGTTGATGGGTTTCCGTTACATAGAATCAAGGCTCCTCGTGGCCCTCGAAGGCTTTTATGGGTAGTCGTCATGATGACGTCGGCGATACCGACAGGGCTTGGGTGATCACCACTCACAACAAGTCCACTAATGTGCGAAATATCAGCAAGTAGGAAGGCGTCAACTGAATCAGCAATTTCTCTTAGCTTCTTCCAGTTTACTGTTCGAGGATAGGCTGTATAACCACCGACTATAAGTTTTGGTTTATGTTCAAGCGCCATTTTAGCAACTTCATCGTAGTCTATAAAGCCACTTTTATCAGTCATATACTGCACTGAGTTATAGAGTGTACCTGAAAAATTGACCTTTAGTCCGTGTGTCATATGGCCACCGTAGAATAAATGTAGCCCTAACACGGTGTCTCCTGGCTCTAGCAACGCAAAATACACTGCTTGATTAGCTGGCGAGCCAGAATATGCCTGTACATTTGCATGCGTCACACCAAATAGTTCTTTTGCTCTGGCAATAGCGATATTTTCTACCTGATCGACAAACTCACAACCGCCATAATAGCGTGCTCCTGGATAGCCCTCAGAATACTTGTCAGTTAGTCGTGAGCCTAGCACATCTAAAACAGCTTGCGAAGTATGATTTTCTGAAGGAATCATTTCTAAACCATCTGCTTGACGCGCTGCTTCTTTTCTCGCTAGTTCTCGAATCTCTTCATCTTTAATGAACGGAAAATCTTTCATTGTTGAACCCCTCTTTTTACTTTTTTTACGAAATCTATTACTACCAGCAGCGCTGGTGTACGTGTTAGTAGTTATTTTCGCACAAGCTATATCATAGTGATAATTGTACCCCATCCGTAGCGGTAGACACCAGAACAAATACACAATATATCGTGTGTGATATAATCTGAAACACATGAAAGAAACAAACGAACGCATCGGTTCTCTTATATCTGAGTTGCGACAGATACGAGGGCTTACTCAGTCCGAGTTTGCCAGTAAGCTCGGTACGTCACAATCTGCTATCAATCGTATTGAAAAAGGCAACCAGAACCTCAGCCTAGATATGTTGAGCCGTATCAGTGAAGTACTAGAGAAGCCGTTAATATCTGTTGGTAATCAAGGAGTAAACCTCTCAATTGATGGCGGGCATGAGCTCGCTGGCACAATCACTCTTAAAACCAGTAAAAACGCGGCTGTAGGGCTGCTATGCGCTAGTCTGCTAAACAAAGGTACGACAACATTTAAATCATTTCCGCGCATTGAAGAAGTATTCCGAATTATTGAAGTGCTTGAGAGTATAGGAGTTAAAGTACGTTGGCTCGAAGGTAACGACCTCGAGATAAAGCGACCAGCTCATCTGAAAATGGAAAATCTGGATGCTAAAGCAGCTCGAAAAACCCGTTCCGTACTGATGATGATAGGTCCCCTGATGCATGAGCTAAAAGAATTCAAAATACCATATGCCGGGGGCTGTAAACTCGGCGAGCGCACGGTAAAGCCTCATTTATACGGGCTAGAAGAGTTTGGCGTATCAATTGAAGCAAAAAATAGATTCTACCAAATCAACTGTAAGCCTATGCAACCTGAGCACATAACCTTGTATGAATCAGGAGATACTGTGACTGAAAATGTCGTTATGGCTGCAGCAAAAGCCCCTGGGAAAACTATAATTCAAATGGCAAGTGCGAATTACATGGTGCAGGATGTCTGCGGATATCTGGAAAAGCTTGGGGTGAAAATTGACGGCATCGGCTCTATGACACTCACGATTACCGGATCAGCAAAAGAGATCAAACAAAACGTCGTCTATGCGCCAGCAGAAGATCCAATTGAAGCAATGTTTTTTGTAAGTACAGCAGTAACAACCAACTCACAAATAACAATTAAGCGTGTGCCGATTGATTTTATGACTCTAGAAATGCTCAAACTGAAAAAAATGGGACTCATCTATGATCAAAGTGGGCGCTATAAAGCAAAAAATGGATTTACTGATCTCGTTGATATAACCGTTCATAAACATAATGGCTCGCTTATCTCGCTCGAAGATAAGATTCATGCCAATATTTATCCAGGGCTAAATCAAGATAATCTTCCGTATTTCGTCCCAATTTGCGCCGTGGCTAAAGGTCGCACTCTAATTCACGATTGGACCTATGAGAACAGAGCAATCTACTACACAGAGATGACTAAAATTGGTGCAAACGTAGAATTAGCTGATCCGCACCGCGTCTATATTACAGGAATCACTAAATTCACGCGAGCTGACTTGGCCTGCCCGCCTGCGTTGCGGCCAGCAAGCTTATTGCTCATTGGGATGCTCGCTGCTCCAGGCAAATCAATGTTGCGCAATGTTTATACGATAAATAGAGGCTACGAAGATCTTGCAGAGCGTCTTAATAGTCTCGGTGCACAGATAGAAGTTGTCCACGACCTCTAGCAATGTGCTACGGTTTAGCGTATAATCACCTCTGAAAATCATGCTCATGCGGGTGTGGTATAACGTTCATTATTCCTGCCTTCCAAGCAGGCGACGCGAGTTAGACTCTCGCCACCCGCACCAATTGATTTTAAGCGATTTGGTACTCGCCCCGGTAGCTCAGCGGATTAGAGCAATGGGCTTCTATCCCACAGGTCGGGGTGAGAAATGCTGGTAGCATTTTGCAAGGAAATCTTCTGATGAAAACTTGTTTTTCAATCATGAAGTTTCAGGGCCGCCAAAGGTGGCTCGATTCTGGATCGAACCCCTGTTATAATACTTATCTGGTACTCGCCCCGGTAGCTCAGCGGATTAGAGCAATGGGCTTCTATCCCACAGGTCGGGGGTTCGATTCCCTCCCGGGGTACCAAACTAAAGTCCAGCCTTTCTAGGCTGGTTTTTAGTTTGGTACTCGCGAAGCGAGTCGAACGCCCGACCAAAAAGGTCGGGGTGAAAACTGCCTGTGGCAGTTTGTAAGGAAACCTTCACTTGAAAGATTGCTTTCATAGATGTAGTTTCGGGGCTGCCGAAGGTAGATCGATTCCCTCCTGAGGTACTAATTTCTATGTATCTTAAAAATACCCCCAACGGAGGTATTTTTGTTTGTTACAATATACTCATGACAGTCAAAAAAGCACTTTGCATAATCCTTGGTGTTCCTATGTTTCTTATTGGTATAGGTGTTTCTGTCATTTTTATACTTATTGGCAATATTGAGTTAGGTGATAAAATTCTAGCCGTATGTATTGGTTTGAGTGTGACAGTTTTTGGTTGGTGGCTACTACGACGTGGCTCAAACAGCGTATGGGACGCATTCGGCTGGATTCTACTTCACCTCATTCCTTGAGTTTAAGGCAAACCGAGTTAGAAACCCCGCGGATTCTTCTTATCCCTCCCGGCATACCAATATAAGAGCCGGGCAATGCCAAGCGCGAGGCGGGGCTGCGGCTGATTTGTAACTTGTTGCGAGTAAGACCGTGGCAGATGCCGGTTGAATTAACCAAGACAACCTTCATATAAACCGATCTAGTGAGAATACAAAAAGTTGCGGCTCAATATAGAAACAAATGTAAAAAAAGTCTGTTATGAAGCCATAACTACCGTCTTAAACGTAGAATATCTTCCCTTTATCGCTAAGAAGATTTTCAAATGTGTTACTCGTAGGATGCGCTCCGTCAACATGGTGGTGAATTGCTCCACAAACATAGTCCGCAAGCTGAACAAGTGGCTCGCTTCTACTATCTACTGCTTTTGCTTGTGAGATCGAGCTGATATCGCCTTTATGCTTTGGGCCAAATAGTCTCATCAAGTGACGAGACAATGCACGATTAAAATGCTTGGGGCCCGCGGTATCTATAAGTACCACAGGATTATCTAGCCATGGGTGCAGTTCTTGAAAAAGTCGGTCAAATGCAAATTGTAAAAATATCATTTTACTCCGGAACAATTGTGGCTTGCGTCTAAACAACAACTTTTTGTCTATGACAACGCTCGCAAAGACAAATTCTTTATCATGCATATAAGACAAGAACTCTGTATGCTGCAAATGAGAATTATGCGCAAAATGCAGCTCTGCACCGTTCCCATTAATTTTTCTGTATTGATCTACAGCCTGACAGGTTGGGCCACAGTATTCACTATCAGAGACAATTACAGCCGTTAAAATAAACCATCTACTAGAACCTCTCCAGAACTTACGTCCACTATCACCGGATTCATCAATTGCAATTTTCATATGTTTGTTTTTTCCTAGCTATGCAGATAGTGTAGCAAAGATTGCAATTTTGCGCAGAAAAAGGTAAAATTACCCCTGTTCCATTAATAGTTATGGCGGATGTAGTTCAACGGTTAGAACGTCTGGTTGTGGTTCAGAAGACGGGAGTTCGATTCTCCTCATTCGCCCCAAGAAAAGCCTGAAAAATTTTCAGGCTTTTTTGTTGCTAAATTATTTTGGTTCTGTAATACTTATGCTCAACGTGTCCCGTAGTAAGTTCGCTGAACTATGGACATCATAATATGTAATAACACAGAAAGATTACTACTGGGATGAGCACCGATGAACTAGATATTCTTTTGAAGGTTATCGTAGCAGTCTGCCTTGGCGGTGTTATTGGCATTGAGCGAGAACTTGCGAGGAAGCCAGCAGGAATTAGAACTCACATGTTTGTCACTGGTACCGCTGCGCTCGTCATTGCGCTTAGCAATCTCCTCATTCAAGACTTTAACCAAACTTATGATAATGTTTCTGCTGATCCGGTGCGCGTACTAGAGGCTATTATTGTCGGTATTAGCTTTATAGGCGCAGGTACTGTATTAAAAAGCGAGAAAGATCATCAAGTATATTATCTGACTACTGCAGCTTCAATCCTTTTCGCAGCAGGTATAGGAATTACTGTTTCTCTTGAAAAATACTTCTTAGCAATCTCTCTTACAATTCTTGTTGTACTTGTCAATGCTGCTGTAGGTGGTATCGAGCAGAAATACTTAGGCAAGGGCAAGCGACACACTGACGGAGTACACCGAGACAACTAAATACTTATTAGTTCGAATAGATCCCAGCTCTATGAGAAATTATTGCAAAGAATTCAGTAGTATAGTCACAAATACAGGCGATAATAAATTATCTAAACCATATGGTGCAAAGTTCTCAAGTAATGTCGCGACTATCGGTAGGGTAATTAAAACGACTATTGTGTTACTTCGTATAATTTCTTCACCGCCCAGTATCCATCCACAAGCAATCGCTACGTACGCAAGAACGATAAAGGCCATTGTTCCAGCAACACTTTTTTTGAGTGCTTTATATCCAAGTACAAAATACTGATTAGAGACGCCCCAAAGTCTCCCAGCAACAGCAGCGCCTCCATCAGCAAGCGCCATGAATAGAATAGAAGTAGTGAAAATCCAGTCTGCTTTGGCTAAATATGCACATACCATTATTGCAACAGCAAACAACACGTCTCCGTAAGTCTTTCGTTTTACCGCATAAATTGCGTGGAATAGATTCGTTATACGTGAGTATATAAGAAGTGATAGCGCTGCAGTTCCTAAAATAAAAATTCCCTCATATGGCAGATACAAAGGCCAAAATGCCATCCACACTCCGGAAAGTATATGAATAAATTTTCTTGCACGCTCACCTTTTGCAATTTTTTTTCGCCAAAGATATTCTGATATAACTAATATAAGCGCAACAGGAACAACGGCGAGTAATAGTTCTGGTATCATTGCTCCCAATTATACCACTGGAAAAAGACTTCTAACTGCGTTATAATTACCGAAGTAAATTCCGAAGATATTCGTAGCTAAACCAAATTTGAGAGAGGGTTTTCGAATTTGAAGAATCAGTGGCTTAATTCGGTTGCTTGATTCGTTCATCAAACTTGTTTTGTGAGCGGAACAGCAACCGAATCATCACACGCTGATTCCAGAGTGTAGCTCAGTTGGCTAGAGTGAGAAGTGCCGATTGCGCACTTCGCAAGGGAGTTCACTCTTGTAAACTTGTTTTCAAAGAAGTGGCGACGGGGTCGCGGTACGTGACCAAGTCCTCAGATTTGAACCTTTATAAGTTATAATACATATACATCATCGGGGTGTAGCTCAGTTGGCTAGAGTGCGCGGTTTGGGACCGCGAGGTCGGAGGTTCAAGTCCTCTCACCCCGACCATGAACGAAATTGTTCGATTTTATGAACCCTGCGAAGGGTTCATTTAAGTTGAAGGTAACTTCTGACCTCTGTTTTTTACCTAGTCCCCATTGCTTCACAGAAAAGTTCAAGAAGAACTTTTTGATGTTCTCGTCTAATAACCCCATATCATGCGTTTTTGTTAAAATAACACCTATGTTTTCAAAAAGTTCGAGATATTCAGAATATTCCAAAACCGATTGCTTGAGGTCTTTACGGCTCTTAGCAAGCTTGTCGTGGTCAGTAGTAATGGCTTTTAGCTCAGCTTCAATCTCATCTAAGTTGTAGTGCTTGGCAAGAGCTGGCTTGTCTCTGATAATCTCTTTTGTGCGACTGTACTCGGCTTTCTTATTGCCTATTTGTCGAGCTAAGCTGGCAATGTCGCCATCAAGAGCTTTGGCTTGTGTAGAAGCGTACTCTTTAGCGTCAGAGACATATCTATCATAGTTATCTTTAGTCGTGTACAGGTGCTCAGACAGGAACTTGATTGCAACCTCTATTACAGTTTTTGCTCTGACACTTTTATTCTTAAATTCACATTCTTCGTTTTCACATCGGTAAAAGTAACGACTAGTGAGTATCTTTCTAGTTTCTTTGTCTTTTTTGACAGTTATTCCAGAGCTAAAAGATTTACCGCAAAAACCACAATACACCATACCCCTTAACAGATTTGCTTTCGTGGCTTCTCTAGACTTGACCAAGATTGATGACATTAGCTTAGGATCAGACAAGTCTTTGACCTTGTTGATTTTAAGAAACTCTTCAACAGATACAACAGCTTCAAAATCATAAAAGTCTGTCAGGTCAGTGAATGTCTGACCGTATTTAAGAACTCCAGCATTAGTCGTATCACGAAATAGCTTACTAATATTGTCCTTGTCCCACTTGAATGTTTGGGGCTTTTTGTTCTTTTTTCTAATCATATAGCCTTGAGTATTTAGCCAGTTAGCTATTTCTTTCTGACCCCAACCCTCAAGACGTTTCTCAAATGCTTGTCTAATAAGTATGAAGTTATTGCCGTCAGGAAACAGCTTACCGTCCCCTATGTAGTAACCGTGCTTCATATCAGCGAAGAACACACCACCTTCTGTCTTACGTCTATTACCTCTTGTTACGCTTTCACTCAAGTGCTCTGAATACTGTTTAGATAGAACAAAAGATATGCCGAGTAACATCTTACCTGTTGGGCTGTTTTCAAAGCTACTTGTAGCGAAGCGTATGTCTTTAAGAATGCCCTTGTCCAGTAGGTCAATTATCTCTCCTGCCTCTTTCATATTCCTTGCAAGCCTATCAGGGTGCCATGCGATGATACCGTCATACTTACCAGCTTTTATGTCATCAATCATCTGTCGAAACTTAGGTCGTATATCTGGTTCTTTTGCACTTTGCTTCTCACGGATTGGCTTACCAATAACGGTTAACCCGTATAGGTCTACCTCTCTGAGATAACAGTCTGCAATCTGGTCAGGTAT
The DNA here is from genome assembly GCA_041737385.1 of Saccharimonadales bacterium (SeqCode). Lineage (GTDB taxonomy): Bacteria > Patescibacteriota > Saccharimonadia > Saccharimonadales > SZUA-47 > JBGSRU01. The sequence continues at coordinate 37,587 of JBGSRU010000009.1, read as the reverse complement.
ACTTCGTTCTTGTCGTTCTTCACTTCTAGTAGATTTTCTAGCATATATGACATATCGCAAAGTTGTTGGGTCAATATCTCTTGGATCCTGATTAGGATACAAGGTCTGCATCATCTGTAATAATTGTTTGGTTGTTGCTATATCATCATTCATTTAGTCGTATTATAGACTGATTCAATAGTTCGTGTAGACTCTTGCTAAATATTTATAGTAATACTTTGTTCCCGTGCAAATCGAATACATACAGTTCGTTATCTGTTAAATCTTGTATTGTGGCTCTAGTTTTTTCTAGCCCAATGACAACGGCAGCTAGGTTTATTCTTGTATCGCTTATGCTGTTAGTTTCTTGACTGGTAACATTCTTATTTTCTTGCTCATTACTTAATGACATATCGGCTCCGTATTCGAGCCCTCCTAACAAGACGATTATAGTTAGGTGAACTCGGATTATTCGTCCTATCACCATTAAAGAACTTATATATCTTTAAGTCGCTGTATCAGTTTGATGTCGTTTCATATGGTTCTTTTCGGTTCACTTTGGTTCAAATACTACTCTGCAGATAGCACCGTTTTCTCTGAGCTGCAAATCTAGTTCATCTCTATCTATGCGTTCTGTATCTGCCTGTAATTTAGATACAAATGGACGGAATACGACGGTGTCACCACTAACAGTTGGGAAAAACAAATCCCTTAGAACAGGCGTAAAGCCAGCACTACTAACTATTGTGCTGATATTTCTCGCTGTCTTTCCGAGTTCTGGCTTGAATTTAGTATTAGGATTCTTTATGGATTGTTCTAGCAACTTTTCCGTGATGGATCCTGCATGAACTTTCTTAAGTTTCAATACGTCGTTTATCAAGATTGTGCCGTCTGGTTTGTAAGTCAGATAGTAATTCATCATCTCCCAGCCGTATTCTTTTTTTACTGCTAACAATTTCTCGCCTTCCTTCTTGACCAACGCAGCATAATTACTAATTGCCACTTTAGAATTATCCACCAATTTCTGTTGCTCTGGTGTATAACTTGGCTCATCTACACCAGCAAGGATACATAACTTTTCTACCCTTACTGTATGCTCTGCACCATGGTCGTCGGAATCACTAAAGTGGTCGGCTATAGTCTCCGTGGTGTTTTTCAGTACTTCAAAAAGTCTCCAAATCGGATCGGGCTTTATTGCAAGTAATTCGGGGTTACGTGCGTATATTTTTTCTAATTCGTGCGTTATCAGAATGTATGTGCGGTTAATCTCCGCAATTTCATGTTCTTTATATAGATCAGTACCCCATCCCGCATATACAAAGACCAATATACTATAGACCACCTCGTTCAGTGCTTTTGCTACTGCATAGTCGTTAGCTTTCTTCGGTTTTGGAGTACCCATAATTATTTAATATTATAGGTTACCTACCCAAAATAGTGTAAATGAGATAATTAAAATAGATACATATCAAAACAAAAGGAGTTTAATGATTAAGAAATCAGTAGGAAGACCACAAATTATAACTATGCGTACAGTCATTATCTTGGCTGACGCAATATCCCATAACACCAACATTACCGACAGTTGTCGCTTTGCAGGGATTTCGAGGAGTAGTTTTTATTACTATCTGAAGAACAATCAGGTATTCGCCGAAAGAATAACTACCGCCAAAGAAAACCAAACCAAAGTTACGATGAATTTCTGGACAATTGCCTAAGAACTCTCATACGTTTACTGAGTTTTTAAGAAAACCACTGTCAGATAATAATAGTATTGTTGCGTGAATAAATGGCGTTGAGGGTAGAAAATCTAAGAAAAAAAATCGTGAGCAGTCGCTCGGTATTCGTACAATGCAAAAGATGAACAAGAACCCTTAGTTAAAAGTTGCTCTGTGAAGCATCCTAAGAGCACTGGACAAGCTTTAAGGTATATGTTGAGGTATTGTGTGGCTATTCCAATTTTGCCCTGTTATTATGTAGTTATGAAAATTGGTTTTGTAGGTCTAGGAAACATGGGAAGTGGTATGGCGAAAAACATACTTTCTAAGGACTTTAGCTTAATAGGCTTCGATACTGATAATGAACAAACAACTAAGCTTCAACAATTTGGTATTCAAAAGGCGAATAGTGTTACCGACATTGCTAATGTTAGTGAAGTTGTCATACTCTGTTTACCTAATCCAGATGCTTCTCGAACAGTTATTGAAGAATTACTCGCCGAAAACAACAACATCGTGACGATTATTGAGACAAGTACATTAACACCTGAAATAGCTAAAGAGTTTGCGAGTATATTTGAGTCTAAAGGCAAACAATTTTTAAGTTCACCTATGATTGGTGGCAAGAACCATGCAACTAGTGGAACAATTGAGTTTTTAGTTGAGGGTTCAAAAAAAGCATTTGAAGATAATAAAGAAGTGTTTGAGGCTATGGGTAGTACACGATATATGGGAGATATTCCTTCTGCTACACTCGCAAAGCTCACATTTAACCTTGCTAGATATGCAAACCTAGCAGTCGGAGTAGAAGCCCACAGGCTACTAAGTAAGTATGGTGCAAATATACCTGCTGTTTACGATTTCATGAGCGAGCAATCATTAGATAATTTTGGACAAGTATGGAAAGAAGACTTAGCGGAGATGATGACAGCCAATATAGCATTCAAGCCAAGCCAAGTACCCAAAAAAGACCTAGCTCTACTATCAGAAATGGCTAGGAGTAATGAGCTAGATAACGATCTAATTGAAGCTATTCGAAACACTTATTTAACAATGGAGCAGAAACAATAATGGATACACAAGTAGCCGTAAAAGCAGTAATTAAAAATCAAGATGGAAAGTTTCTTATTGTTCGTGAAGGTGAAAGATGGCAAGCAGTCGGCGGAAGACTTGAAAAAGGTGAAAAGCTGGAAGACGGTCTACGCCGAGAAGCTAGTGAGGAAACTGGTATTACAGATTTAGTTGTAGGTAAGGTTATTCACGTTGACGAGTGGTTCGCAAAACCAGAAGGTGAACTTAAGCATATAGTTGCATTGTTCTTTCTTTGCGACACCAATACCAATGACGTGGTATTAAGTGATGAGCACCAAGAGTTTTCTTGGGTTACTTTAGAAGAACTTGAGAAATATGGCGATAGCATTGAAAAAGAGATTAAAGAAGCGATTGTGCTTGCGAGTTTATAGATAATCCTTGAGGATATGTAAATGCCTGATAACACCAAGAAACCTAAATGGAAAAGCTTTGAAGAAAGTGCAATGCAGACTAGTTCCAAGGTTTTTAGTAATCAGATTGTAAAACCAAATCAAAAAGTGACTGGCGTGATTAGCCAAGCTCCAAGACAAATAGATATAAAGGTTGGCGACAAAGATTTCATTGATATTGAGTGCAAGGATCATTCAAAGCCAGTAGACCTGCCAAAGGTTGAGCAATTTGCAAATAAGCTAAAGGATGAGAATGCAAAAAGCGGAATAATGATTTCAAATGCAGGCTTTACTAAGTCTGCCCTACGAACTGCCAAGCATTACAAGATTAAGACAGTGGTACTAATAGATAAAGGTCATGCAGATACAAGTAACTTTATGATTAAAGCACCAGTGATTGCGGAAGGATTTTACCTTGATTCAATCTCTTATGGTCTTGAACAAACAGGACAAGACTTTAGATTCTCGCCACTAGTATGGGACATGAAAATATCTGACGGCTCAGAGCCACCAAGAAATATATACGAATTATTTAGAGACCATTGGAGTGACGATACTATAGACATTATCAAAGAAGGCTCATACCAGTACAGATTTGAACAAGTTCCAATAATTGACCTACGTGGAGACACGATAATAGTAGACCTTACTTACAGGTATGTAGTTAAGGCTAATAAGCGAAAAGGTTCTGCTGTTGGGCAAATGGCTCGTGGCTTTTATGACCTAAGCGACAAGTCGTTCACGTCATCGGAAGATATAGTATTTGAGCCTATTGAAATTAGCAAGATAAGCGAATGGGAAGAACTAGGTGACGAAACACCGCCAAAACAGCCATTTCGGCTGGTTGGCAAGTTTCCTTTACCCGATGAACCACCCTTAACCAGCTATACTAACCCGTTTACTAACGAACCTTTAGACCCAATAAAAGTTAAGCAAGGAATATACGTCTGATCCTAATGAAACGTATGCAAATTCCTATTATGGTGTAGTAGGTTTTTTAACAGGGGTGGGCGAAAACAACACTAGCACTTGACAAAGCCCCGAGTCGCTAAATAAATGGCTCTACCCCTGTTAGAGCATGTCGTAGAATGTTGATTGTGCGACGTAGCACAAGCCTTGTTGAATCAGGGCTTAAGTAATGGTATCATTTGAATATGCGTTCAAACGTTCAACTCAATAACATCAAAAAAGAACTTGTAGATAATGTTGCAATCGACAGATGTGCCAGACAATGCGGTGTCATTGGTGACCAGACCAAATTAAAAATATGCTACCTTCTCAGACACCACCCCGAGCTTAACGTAACAGTCATAGCCGAACTAGTAGGTACAAGCATTTCCAATGCTTCACATAGTTTAGCTCGTCTTAAAGATGTGGAACTTGTGACTGTTCGTAAGGACGGTAAGCACAACTTCTACTCTCTCAATAAAAAAGAGTTTCAAAACGTAGCTAAGATGTTAGGAGCATAAAATGAAACAATACGACCTTATTATTATTGGTGGCGGTGCAGGAGCGTTTTCTGCAGCCATTAAAGCCAACACACTTAAAGCAAAGACTTTGATGGTCAATGCTGGCTTACCTTTAGGCGGTACGTGCGTTAATGTGGGCTGTGTCCCGTCAAAAACACTTATTCACGCAGCCGAACTTGTTCACAATGCTACACATCACGGTGTGCCTGGTTTAGAGTTTAACGTCAGAGAGGCTGATTTTGCCAAAGTTATTGCTGATGAGCAAGCCATGGTTGAGAAGATGCGAACTAAGAAGTATAAAGACGTCTTAGGCGAGCTTGAACATGTAACTTATCTTGAGGGGCACGCCACTTTTGAAAACGAAAAAACTGTTGCTGTTGAAAATGAAACATTTACAGCACCAAAAATAATCATAGCAACAGGCTCACGAACACGGATACCAGACGTAAAGGGGCTAGAAGAAGCTGGATATATAACTCACATTGATGCAGTTGAGCTTAAAGAACTACCGAAGTCATTAGCTGTTGTTGGTGCTGGTGCACAAGGATTGGAATGGGGACAAATGTTCTCTCGTTTCGGAAGCAAAGTTACAATCTTGCAACGAGCAGAACGAATACTGCCTAGAGTAGATACAGGTTCTGCATTTCGGCTACAGGGTATTCTATCAGAAGAAGGTATCGAAATAATCACCAGTTCTAATCTTGAATCTGTCGAGGCAAAGAACGGGAAGAAACACCTAACTTACACTGTAGGCGAAGAATCAAAGACACTTGTAGTCGATGAGATACTGCTTGCTTCTGGCAGAACGCCTAATACCGACAAAATGAACATCGAAAAGGCAAACGTTGAGTTATCAAAAAACGGAGCAATCAAGGTTTCTAACACGTACAGTACCAACAATAAGAATATATTTGCAGTTGGGGACGTCGTTGACCTTCCACTAAGACAAGAAACGACCGCTGGTCGTGAGGGAACGCTTGCAACCTTGAACGCACTTAAAAGCGAGAATAATTCAATAGATTATGATACTGTTCCATTCGCTGTATTCACAAGCCCACAACTAGCAGGTGTTGGTTTAACCGAAGAAGAACAGATGAGTAGATACAATCTGTGTTTGTGTCGTACAGTTCAGCTTGAAGTAGTACCTAAAGCTGGCATAACTAGGCAAACCGAGGGCTTGTTCAACATTTCAGCTAATCCTAAGACAGAAGTTATTGAAGGCATGACCATTGTCGCACCCCATGCAAGTGAGCTGATTGCTGAGGTTATGATGATTGTTAAGAATAAAAACACAATTGATGACGTCACAGATACAATCCCAATGTTCCCAACCATATCTGAGGGTATAAAGTACGCCGCTCTTTCGTTCAAGAATGATATATCAAAACTAAGTTGTTGCGTATAGGAGTCAAAACATGTGCCCAAATTGTTGTTAATGCGCTAAAAAGGGATCAGGAAGTCTTTACACAAGACAGTTTTAAGTCAACACGCTAGATTAGTACACCAGATTTTCTATTTGGACCATTCTAGGTTTTGGTTCACGTCTAAGTCGAGCAAGTAACCTGTCGGAACTTTCAGGGTTCTCACAGATGTATTTGAACAGTTCAAGTAGAATGCGTGGGTCTCGACCAACTAAAATGACCACTTTCACGAGTGGTCTTTTTAGTTGGTACCATTGGGCGTGAGAGGCTTTGAAGCTCCGACCGAGAAGAGGTTGGAGGTGAGAAAGTCCAGTGGACTTTCGGAAGGAGACTTTCTTCATCAAACTTATTTGATTCAATGAAATCTCGGGGTCGCTGAAAGTGACCAAGTCCTCTCAAATACAAAGTTACACGATTTTACACCTATAGAGGAACGTCCTCTAGGACATAAATCACTCTATCCCTGTTAGAGCATGTCGTACAATGTCATTGTGTGACGTACTGAAGTTACTTCCCGTAAATTGTTTCAAGTACATTAGTTTTCTGTGTTTCTACTGCTGGCGAGCCGTAAGCAAAGTCATCATTCATATAACGTAAAGCAATAGTATCAGCATCAGATAAGTCTCTAACTAGATTCGTAGCTGTAGGAAAGTATTTAATCCTGTCTTTAATCGCTGACGCAGTCACACCACTAACATTATGGTCGTATGGTCTAACGTGAAATTCAGGACCATCTACTACTACTTGGGCAGCAACTGGTTTTTTTACGTGGTATCCAGACTGGTCAGGATTGTTATCATCCCATTCTCTCCATTCACCCCAGCTAAGTCCTACTTGGCTTGCGTCACCATATAGTAGTTGAGCGAACTCCTCATAAATGTTATATTCGGCAGGACCACTCAAGCTCCATAGCCCTTGCTTTTCGCCTTCAAGAACATTAAGTAGCAATCCTCTATCTTTGTCATCTGTATCTCTTAAAGATTCTTCGTACAGTTGCATAGTTTCGTCATCAACTGATATAAGTCTTTGGTGAGAGTCCATTGCAGGGTAATGCTGGTCACCTATTTGTGCGGCAACTTCACCGTTTGTATTGACTAAGGTAGGAAAGAACTTGCCTCCGTTATAGCCCTTTACAGCAACTCGCCATAGACCTTTGGCTGTTTTTTGTACTATAAAATTAGCTTCTGTTTCATTAGGTAATTCCTGACCATATTGGTTTGCACCAACCCATAAACCAGCACCTTCTTCACGAACGGCTTCATACATTCTCAAAGTAGACACATTAATACTCCAATCTTTGGTATAAATTATATCACTTTATCGCTAATATACAAGGTTCTCAATCTTGACAGTACTTTTTACAGGCTCTCGTTTTAGTCGAGCTAGTAACCTATTAGAACTTTCAGGATTCTCACAGATGTATTTGAACAATTCAAGTAAAATGCGTGGGTCTCGACCAACTAAAATGACCACTTTTTATAGGTGGTCTTTTTAGTTGGTGTTGCAGAAACTATTGACGCTAGAACTTTAAATTAGGAAGCTCTAATTTACTTGGCAAATTCTATAGCTCTAGTTTCTCTGATTACATTCACCTTGATCGTTCCAGGGTATTGCATAGTTGATTCGATTTTATTGGCGACGTCTCGAGCAAGCTTGATAGCACCAAGATCATCAAGCTTAGTTGGCTTCACAAATACACGAATTTCACGACCGGCACTGATTGCGTATACTTTTTCGACACCGTCGAAACCAAGTGCAGTATTTTCTAGATCTTTCATCCTTTCTGAGAAGTTTTCTGCTGAAATATTACGCGCACCCGGGCGCGCTGCCGAAATAGCATCAACGACACGCACAATCAAGGCTTCAACGGATGTTGCTTCAACGTCATCATGATGTTGTTCGGCTGCAAGAGCAACTGCTTCAGGGACGCCGTACTTACGGGCCATTTCACCACTAATATGGTGGTGTTTACCTTCCATCTTGTGCGTCAAGGCTTTGCCCATGTCGTGAATAAGTGCAGCATATTTCGCTACTTTTACATCCGCGCCAAGCTGCTCAGCCAATATTCCAGCTATATGCGCCATTTCAGTTGAATGTTTCAAAACGTTCTGGCCATAGCTTGTGCGGAATTTTAACTCCCCAACAAGTTGCAGCACTTCTTTCGGAATCCCAACGATACCAACTTCACGAGCCGCATCTTCGCCAGCGCGCATAACGTCTTTTTGCACTTCTTTTTGTGCTTTTTCAACAACTTCTTCAATTCGACCTGGATGAATACGCCCATCTTTCATGAGCATTTCCATGACTTTAACACCCACCGCACGCCTAATTGGATCAAATGAGCTTATAACAACCATTCCTGGCGTGTCATCAACCATAATATCTACGCCGGTTGCTTTTTGGATTGCTTGGATGTTTCTCCCCTCTTTCCCAATTATGCGGCCTTTCATTTCTTCGTCAGAAAGCTTCAAAGCAGACACTGTTCGTTCTGCAGTCACTTCGCTTGCCATTCGCTCCATAGCAGTGACGAGAATCGTTCCTGCGAGTTCTTCAGCGTTCTCTTTTGCCTCATTTTGTAACTTGTGGACTAGGCCCTCTAGATCATTTTTGATATCTCGCTCAGTCATTTTCATGAGCTTGTCAGCTGCATCAGTTTTGGTAAGCTTCGCTATCTTTTCTAGCTTATCTTGTTGCTTGGTACGAATATCACGAATCTCATTTTTCAGCGCTTCGACTTCGTCTTCACCAGCACGTAATTTTTCTGTACGTTTATCAAGCTCATCGAGCTTTTTATCAAGATTTGTCTCACGATCAATCAACCGCCTTTCGATATCTTTTGACTCGTTGCGTCGTTGCTGCTCTTCTTTTCGTGCTTCTTCAGCAAGCTTATTTGCTTCTTCTTTTGCCTCATCAACAAGTTTAGCTGATTCTTTTTTTGCTTTGTCTAACTCTTTTTTTGCCTCTTCCTCTGCACTTCCGAGCTTCTTTTTTGTTGTGTAGCTACTAACTCCAAAGCCAACACCTAGCGAAATTAACGCTGCTGCAATAACAGGACCCATAATAAGGACCATTCCCTTCTATCGAGCTGTTCTACATCTACAAACATCACTATCACTTCTTTAGCCTGCTAAAAGTAGTACAATAAATCGAAAAATAAATAATATAAAGTATCAAAACGCTTGTTTTCACACATTTTGAATAACAATCGTACCCTTATAATACGCAGTTATACTGGCTTCTTGCAAGCACGATTATCTTATAATTTTTGCGTAGACGACGTAGCGCTCTTCAAACTGGTCGGTATCTTTGTTGTAGCGCCCTGAGCACGTCATCATTTTTAAGTCATGTTCGCCGGCTACTTCTACGCCTAGAATTTTTGACATATCAACTTGATCGAGTGGGATTTTTTCACCTCTTGTAACTTCATAAGTTAATTTCTCACCGCTTCCCTTTTCAATTTCGAAACGCATTCCAGGCTTCAAAGTATCAATTTTCTTAAATACTCCTGGGCCTGTCCACCCTGAAACATGCCCTAGTAGCAATGATGAGCCTCTAGAATTCCCTGGTGCAGCGCCTTCGTTATACCAGCTAACATCATTTATATTCTTTGGTGCATCAACAGCACCTTCTTTGGTCACCCCGGTATGTTTTATACGAGCAAATACACCAATCTCAGGTATTCGTAAGTAGCGCGGAAGCTCTGGGTGGACTTTGTAATTTGCTATCGCTTGGGCGCTAACTTCACCTTCTGCAGGATCACTACCAGTGCCTTCTGCAGCTCCTTGTTCGTCGGTTGTTTGTGTTTGTTCGCCAAGCACACCTAATTGTTCTTTTGCGTTTTGATTATTAATCAAAGTCTGAACGCTCACCCCGCCAGCAAACAAAAATATAACTGCACCTAAAGTGTAGAAAGCTCTTTGAAACAATGTTGCTTTTCTACTTTTAGTTACGACTGGCTCAACAAACTGACTTTCTATAGTTCGCTCAACACGCGGTGACTTTTGTACTGCATCGAGTGCAAGCTTTTTTGTAAAATTTGATCGAGTAGAAGGTTGTATCGGCAGAATTCGAGGTTGCACAGGCGAGTTGCTACGGCTTTCTACTGCGGCTGTAGGCGCATATGATTTCGTCGATTTAAAAATGACGTTAGAAGGTGTACTCGTCGATTGAAGGTGGTGAGAATTTACTATTTTCAGTTGCGGTCTCGTCGTTATCTTAGAAGTTCGATTGTTACGCTGATAAGTATCAAATTTTTTGATACGACTATTCAGGCTCGGACTGCTGAGAGAAAGACGTGATGAATTCATTTATGATAGGTTCCTTTTACTTGAGCTAACACCCACCCCTAGTTGCGCCCGGGATGGGTGTCTACTACAACAATATACTTTTTAACGTCGAGCTTTTTTGAGCTCGTAGAATCGATACCCAGCAACTGAACCTGCTACTGCCATTGCAGCAATAAGTGTTGCAAGAGGGCTACTGATGATAGAACCAACTCCTGTATCTGGGGCGCTTGGCGTGCCAGTCACTAGTAGTACAACATCGTTACCAGTACCACCATCATAGTTTATTTGGTACGTGTATGCTCCGAGTGTGGTCTTAGAACCATCTGCAAGTCCCTTAAACGTCCCTTCGACAGCGTCTTCAGCATCATTGTTAACAATGACAAATGAGTCATTCACTGCTGGAGTGTAGCTATTGACAAGACTGATGTTGAGTGTGGTTTCTGTGCCAAGTTTCACTGTACCTGTTACGCTCGTCTGGTCAAACTGTCCAGCAGCCTTGCCGCCAAGTTCAACATCAAACGAGCCACCTGTATAGGCGATATTACCCGTATTGATAACACCAGGGCTATTGCCGGGCGAGACTGAGCCCGAGCTCATCGTTAGACTACCAACAGTTCCAGCACCTTTTAGTGTTCCACCAGTTAGTGAGACATTACCGAGCGTACCGGTCGCATTGATTTCACCAGCAGGTACCGTCAAAGTACCGCTGTAGCCACCTGTTCCAGGAGTTGTGGCGATCATTGCTTTTCCAGCTCCTGATTTCACAATATTTCCTGATCCAGTTATCTTGCCGAGAAGCGAAATTGATCCACCGCTAGCATCAAGCGTGAGATTATTTGTGCCAAGCGCGAGCGTCGTTTCTGTACCACCAACTGATAGCGTATTAGCACCCGTTGTTTTGAAAGTAGCATTACCCCCCAAGGTAACACTTGTATTGACTGCGTGAGTACCACCTAGTCCTGTCATGACCGCTTCAATCCCTTCAGTGATTGTAAGAGCGTTGCCGTTTATGGTGAAGCTTTTTGAGCTTGTAGGAACCGTTGATTCGCCGTTAAAGAGTATTTTAACGAGAGATAGACTTGGCATATCATTATTGGCCGTGGTTACGTTAGCAGATGCTGGGAAAACAGCCGTGTCACCGTTTGCAAGGATTCCACCTGCTTGCCAGTTTAGTCCGCTATCAAATCCTCTATCACCGAGGCCGTTCCACGTGACTGTTGCTGCACTAGCTGGTATAGCCATAGCGAGGGGTGACATAACACCGAGTATTGCGGCGCTAATGGCTGTTTTTATTTGTTGTTTTTTCATGAGAGTTACTCTCCTGTTTATTTTTTACTTCTTAGAGCCGTTAAATTTTCTTGACGAATAGAGAGCGCCTGCGACCATAATCATCGCTGTTAGGCTAGCAAACGGGCTTGAGAGTAAGCTTCCAACTCCAGTATCAGGAGTTTTTGCAGCAGCTGGAACTGCAACGGCAGTTAGCGTCACATCGTTTCCATCACCACCTTTATAGGATACTTCGTAGGTGACACCAGCGACGTCAAATCGTGCACCCTGTGCGTAGTTTGCAAACACTCCGGTGACTCCGTCAGCTGCATCATTTTTAATGATCACAAATTCTGTATTTAGGGCAGGCGTGTACGCTGGGAGTATTGCTACGTTCAGCGTGCCGCCAGTTACGTCTACTGCACCAGTGACATCTGTTTGATCGTATTCTGTACAAGCAGTCGCTCCGTTAATCTCAACATCATAAGATCCTGCAAGTGTTAAATCACCTGTTGAAATAATACATCCAGGGCTATCACCAGGAGCAAGCGTACCTCCTGTTTCAATCTCGATTCCGGCAACTGAACCTTTCCCTTTTAATGTTCCACCTTCATTTACAGTAATTTTTTTGGTAATGGTCTGGTCAGAACTAAGGATGCCAACAGTTCCGTAAGAAATATATTGATCGCGCGTATTATCAGTTAGAGTCTTATTTATTTTTGTAGGCATCACTGTGCCGCTTGCTGTCTTAAGCTCACCCCTGCCACCAGGTAGCAGCTTGAAAGCTCCACCTGTAATAGTACCCGTAAAATCTACGTTTGAGCTAAGGCCCAAAGTGGTGTCTTCAACCAATGTAACGTCTCCTGAGAAAACTGTCTTATGATAAACAGTAGGCTCTTCATATCCACCGCTAGAATTCGCTATATAACCTCTATAGTCGCTTATCTGCACGTATGCCGCTCCAGTACAAGCTGTTGAAGTACAGTACGCAGATGACCCACCAGTGCCTTCGAAAACGATGTCTGACAAGAACTCTAGTTGAGTAGCTACACTGTAGTCATTAAATGAAAATGTTGCATTGTCTTTGAACGTGAAAGTGTTTGCTGCTGAGTATCCCCATATTTGTGGAGGTCCACTTATACTACTACCATTTTCTACGATGACATTGCCAAATGTATTGGATGAAACATTTTGTAAAGAGAATGTTCCACACGCTATAGTTACAGTGCCAGTGCCTGTAAGTTGTAAATTATTAGGATACAAGCTCTTATTTAATCGTGTACCATCTGTTAAATCACAAAAGCTAAGCGCATTCGCTCCGAATGTTAGTGTGTTGACAGTAAAAGGACTAACTTGGTCTTCTATGCCAGTAGATATCTTTACATCAGCAGTTGTTGTTATTGACATATCTACTGCACTAGTATTATAGGTGCAGGTACCTGTCGTAGTTACCTCAATATCACCACTTAAAGAAATACTATTACCGGCTATTGTATATTTATCATCGTAAACTTGACAATCGGTCCCTGTATCAGCGCTAAAAACTATGCCGTTGATGTCAGAATCAACCGGTAAGTCGTTGTTTACAATATACTTCCAACTCCAATCGTCAGTTTCAGAATCATCAGGATCAACATCTGCTAAGTTTGCTGGAAACACTAGCGAATCACCAGCTTCTGGCACGTTTCCATTATCGCATCCAGCCCAGTTTGCAGCATCTGTAACATTAAAAGTCCATGTTTTTGCTACGGTATCTTCAGCACCACTAGCTCCTACCCACGTACAAGTATCTGCTGCTGCATTTGCTACTGGCACAAACAGCGCCATAGGTGTTAACAAGCTCACGAACATTGAGCTTAGAGTCACTTTGTTGATAAGTTGTTTTATTTTCATGTTCTGGGTACGCCCTTCTTTCTAAAAAGAACAAGCTTGCTTAGCTTTTTATTTTTCTTTTTAGATTTGTATTTTTTATTACTACAACTTTGACTTTACTTCTATCTGTATTGCGTGTCAAGTTGTTTATGCTTATTGTTGATAATTCTACATCACTACCACTTATACTCCCTGCTTTTCTTTTTGCAAAGGTCTGACCTTTGCAAAAAATGTAATTGTGCTTCTGTCAATTCAGAGCGTTACTTCTTCGGTGAGGTGATATGTGGATCGCTACCGTAAATAGGGCTAGCTGGCTGAAACGCTGTTTCTGTCGACTTTAAACACTCAACTATCCACAGTTCGCCGCCCGCTTGAGCTACAGGAATATTCAAGCTATAGCCCAACGAATTCGCTACGGTCATGCCGATTCTAAGTCCAGTGAAAGATCCAGGGCCTTCATACACACCAATTCGCTCTACATCGTTCAATGAATATCCTGCTTCTACCAATAAAGATTCAATGGATATATGGAGTGTGTCCGCGAGTTGTCGATGTGCTTCCCATACTTTTTCAGCGACTTTTTTACTACCTTTATAGAGATATAATTCTGCCTCTGGTTTGTCAGACCGAATTAGTAAAGTTAGCATTTTCGCACCTCTATTAGCTTCTCACCAGCACAGTACTCCAGCATCTCTGGATAGCTGATTTTAACGACACGCTGCTCTTCGGATTCTCTAACTGGAGCTAGTGTAATATGTACAATTCGATCTACTCCGATTTTATCAATCGATGCTTGGGGCCACTCAACAACAACTATGTTTCGTGAATCGCTTAATACATCCTCAAGCTCCTGCTGCATTAAACCTATATCACTCCCAAGTCGGTAGAAATCATAATGATGCAGTTCAAACTGTGAGCCACTATACAGCTGAGAAATAGTAAACGTTGGGCTTGATGCATGTTCAGACGAGCCGATCCCTTTGGCTATACCTTGTGTGAGTGTCGTCTTTCCACCTCCAAGATCACTTTCAAGTACAATCAACTCTCCGCCGCGCAAGTTGCTGCCGATAGTCTCTCCAATACACATAGTGTCTTGCGCGTTTAGGCTTTTTATCTCGTATTTCATCTGTTATATCATACCGATGATTACCGTATAATGCTACCGCGAAGCTTGCTATAATAGAATTATAATGCTACAGCTTTCAGCAATATATTATGATCGTGATGTGTTATCACTCAGGACAGGAGGACCGATAGGCCACGCGATGAGTCCGGTGATCGATCCAACTACGCTCAAGATTGAAGGCTGGTATGCAACTGCTAGAGCTAGCAAAGACGCGATGATTGTGCCCGCTGGCGAGGTGAGAGATATTATCAGAAAAGGTATCGTCGTCAATGATCATACGTCTCTTACTCATGTCGAAGATCTCGTAAGGTTAAAAAATATCATCGAATTACAGTTTGAAATCATTGGTAAAAAAGTCATCTCTGACAGCAAACGTAAAATTGGCAAAATAGCAGATTATGCAGTCGATGATTCTTCCATGTATATAAAGAAGCTTTACGTCAATCAAAACTTACTGAAAAACTTCACCTCTCAGCAGCTTATAATCGACCGCTCGCAGATTACGGAGATAAACGATAAGTACGTTGTCGTGAGAGAAAGTACCCAGAAATCTCAAGTCAGTGACCGAGCGCCTGCCGCAGCCTAAACGCTGTCGTCCAGTGCCCGTTTTATAGAATCGTAGCTGAAGCCTTTACTCACTAAGTACATTTTTAGTTTTTGTTCATCTTTATAGCGTAGTCTAGTGCTTAGTTTTTCAATTAGTTTTTTAAGCGCTTCGTTGTCGTCCGCTTCGAGTTCTTTAACCGCAGAGTCCGCCACCACGCTCGACACCCCTTTGCTCATTAGCTCTGATTTAATTGCCCGCGAGCTCTTGTTTTTGCGGCGGCGATTCTCTGCAAACCAACGAGCAAAAGCTTCGTCATTTAGATATCTTTTGTCCAAAAAATCTTCAACCAAAGCCTCGATGTGGTCTTTGTCTGTTTTTTTTCGATATAAATAGTCTCGTAGTTCTCTCGAAGAGTGCGGTCGCCCCATCACCCATTCCAGCGCTCGTTGTCGTAACTTACCTTCATCAGAGAGTTTCTTGAGTTCTTTTAAACGTACGTCGTCAATCTCATCAGCTTTTTTGATCTTTTCATCCAATAGCTGATCAAGCGACAAAGAGAAGCTGTACTTTTCGTCAACAAAAATCGACACACGATTTTCGCTTTTTACCTGCGCTTTAATCGCGGTTATTTTCATCGCTGTTATCTTGACCAAGTTCTCTTTTTGTTCTTCTCTTCTTTTTCTCGGAATGCTTTTTCCAAATCAACTCCGAGATAATTAGAAAGCGACAACACGTAAGACAGTACGTCAGCAAGCTCTTCTGCTGCCCCACCAACTGATGAATTTTTATCGATATGCATACCATGCGCTTGACGAACTACTTTTGCGAGTTCACCAATTTCTTCTGTAAGCAAGAGCATTTCCTCGACTATGCTGTTCTTATCAAACCCTCGTTGCTCCATCATTTTGGCAATATAAGTTTGAAAATCAGAAAGTTTTGGATTTTTGGGTAATTCTAAATTATCGCTCACGATCTACACCTCCGCTGCGGCTCTGACTTTTTTGTCTATCTCTTTTAGAACTTTGGGATTGTCTTTTAGATACTGTTTGGCGGCTTCACGACCTTGCGCAACATTTTCTCCGTTGTAGCTGAACCATGCACCGGCTTTTTCGACGATGCCTTTTTCAGCGGCTAGATCTAATACATCACCTTCTGTGGAAATACCTTGATTGTACATGATGTCGAACTCTGCTTGCCTAAATGGCGGCGCAATTTTATTCTTCACCACTTTCACCCGGACGCGGTTACCGATCACCTCTTCGCCGACTTTGATTTGTGAAGTTCGTCTGATGTCCATACGAACAGATGCGTAGAATTTCAGTGCATTTCCACCAGTTGTCGTCTCTGGGTTGCCAAACATAACACCGATTTTCATACGCAGTTGGTTGATGAATATGACCGTACATTTACTACGACTGATAATGCCGGTTAGTTTACGGAGTGCCTGACTCATCAAACGCGCCTGAAGTCCCATGTGACTATCACCCATATCGCCTTCGATTTCAGCTTGCGGGACGAGTGCTGCAACTGAGTCAATCACCACGATATCAACTGCGTTAGAGCGAACGAGTGTCTCGACAATCTCTAAGCTTTGCTCACCACTATCGGGTTGGCTGACGAGCAGTTTCTCAATATCAACACCAAGTTTCTTGGCGTAAGCTGGGTCAAGTGCGTGCTCCGCATCAATGAACGCTGCAACGCCACCTTCTTTTTGGACTTCGGCGACAACGTGAAGCGATAATGTCGTCTTACCGCTAGACTCTGGACCGTAGATCTCAATAATTCGGCCTTTAGGGACTCCACCACCAAGCGCTAAATCAAGCGACAAGCTACCTGTGGAAATCGTCTCAACATCGATTTTATTATCACCGGCAAGGTGCATGATTGAACCCTTACCGAACTGTTTCTCTATTTGATCCATCGCAAGTCCAAGTGCTTTTGCCTTGCCATCTGCGTCAGTACCCCTTGTACCCATTCCTTTTGCGTCTTTTTCTTTCTTAGCCATGATGTTATCCTCTTTTATACTTAACCAGTATAGCGCATGTATCGAACACTGTCACGTTACTTGTTAAGTATTGATAAAGTACCCTTTGCTTTTTCTCATAACCGACGCTATTTCGTCACATACATAAGCATGATAAGATAAGACATAGAAAAAGGTGGCTAAAATCTAAAAATCACAATGAGAATTCCTGAAAAAACAGTTATAGACATACTCCGTAAATCAGATGCTTTTGACGAAGTAAAAATTGCAGAATTAGTCGAGCAAGCTAAAACCGAGAACACAGAGCTGTTTGAGCTAATTGTGAAGCAGAATGTACTCAGTGATTCTGAGCTTACCAAGGCATATGCCGAAGAAATAGGCGTTCCCTATGTTGAGATAAATATAAAAGAACTCAATAAAGAAACGCTGAAACAACTTCCTGAACACATCGCAAAGCTTTATAGCATGGTTGTGTTTGATGGCTCTATAGACGAAAAGGACAAACCGCGCTGCATAGCTATGGAGGATCCCGACGATCTACAAGCGCTTGACGTGCTCCATAAATTGTTTGGTCAAAAAATAAAAGTATACATCGCGACACATTTCAATGTGCTCTCAGCTTTAGACCAGTATAGAGGCAACATAGGTAGCGAGATATCTAAAATCGTCACTGATGGCACTGATGAAGATGAATCTGATGAAGATATAAGCGAAGAAGATGTCGCAGAAGACTCGCCAATCGCACAGACAGTAAATCTGATAATTGAATATGCTGTTAAATCAGGCGCAAGCGATATTCATATTGAACCAAGAGACAAGCAGGTGCTCATTCGTTACCGTGTAGATGGCGTCCTGAAGGAAGCCAACCGTTTACCTAAACGTACGCTTAACTCGCTCGTGTCGCGTATCAAAATTCTTTCAAGCTTAAAAATTGATGAGCGCCGTGCCCCTCAGGACGGCCGATTTAAGATAACTATGAACGGACGCGTGTTTGCTTTTCGTGTTTCAACATTACCAATCACTGAAGGTGAAAAGGTGGTTATGCGTGTATTAGACGAGTCAAGTGAACCATTATCGCTTGAAACGCTTGGCTTTTGGGGTAAAGCACTCGCGGACATCAAAGACGCTTCTCATCAACCACACGGTATGATTCTGGTGACAGGACCAACAGGTTCAGGTAAGTCAACAACCCTTCATAGTGTGCTTCATATCCTGAATAAGCCAGACGTCAATATTAGTACGATTGAAGATCCAGTTGAGTACAAACTGGAGGGCGTCAACCAAACTCAAGTAAATCCTACCGCTGGTATGACATTCGTTGCCGGGCTTCGAGCACTACTCAGACAAGATCCAAACATCATTATGGTCGGAGAGATTCGTGACGGCGAAACAGCAGGACTGGGCGTACAAGCAGCGCTGACTGGACACCTCGTATTCTCGACCTTGCACACGAACAACGCTGCAACCTGCTTACCGCGTTTGCTTGATATGGATATTGAACCATTTTTGATTGCCAGTGTCGTGCGAGTAGTGATAGGGCAAAGATTGGTGCGCCGACTCTTCCCTGAAGATTGTGAGCAGTATTCACCATCAGTTGAAGAGCGCAAAGAAATAGAGCGTGTTTTCGGTATCAAAACAAAAGCTGATTGGGATGCCATCTTTAAGCTGCTTGCAGAAGCTCAAGAACATTTTGGACAACCAAAATCAACAAAGCTTAACTTCTGGCGTCCAAAACAAGATCTTCCGAATGACCGTACAGGCTACAAAGGCCGAATGGGCATCTACGAGGCGCTGAAAAATTCTGAAGATATCCAAAAACTAATTGTCACAAACGCCACAAGCGAAGAGATACAAGCTCAAGCAGTGACAGGTGGTATGGTAACTATGCAGCTTGATGGGCTAATTAAGGCGATGCTTGGTATGACGAGTATCGAAGAAATATTACGAGTAACGAGAGAATAAACTATGCCAAAATTTGACTACACTGCAACCGGAGAAGACCAGAAACAACATTCAGGTGTACTAGACGCTGCTGATGAAGCTGCCGCACGAAGCTCGCTGGTGAGGATGCGTTTGAAACCACTTGTTATCAAAAAAATAGGTAAGAAAAAAGGTGAGATTAATCTTCCGTTTTTATCGGCGCGTGCTAATAGAGTCAAGCCGAAAGATCTAGTTATATTCACGAGACAGCTCGCAACGATGATTAATGCCGGCGTTCCTTTGGTGAGAAGTCTTGCAACGATGCAGGCACAAACTGAAAGCGTCGGACTAAAGGCGCATTTGGTTCAGATAAGCAAGGACGTTGAGGGTGGTATGGCGTTTGCCGACACGCTTGAGAAGCACAGTGATGTCTTCAACCCGATCTATGTAAACATGATTCGTGCAGGAGAAGCAGGTGGTATCTTGGATGAAATCCTAAAAAAACTAGCGATTCAACAAGAAAAAGATGCAGGTATCCGTGCAAAGTTCAAGAGCGCAATGACCTATCCTATGGTACTAATAGGTATTACGGTGAGCGTCTTCATCATGTTAATGACCGTTGTCGTACCTAAAGTCGGCACAATAATCGCTGACCTCACCGGCGGTGACTTACCTACCATAACCAAGGTGATGCTCGGTATAAGTGATATATTGCTTAATTACTGGTTTATTCATCTTTTTGTCGTGGTGGGAGGGACCATATATCTTCGTAAATTCCTTAAAACAGCGAAAGGCCGTGAAACACGCGATCGTCTATTATTAAAGCTACCCGGTATCAATATAATCGTCGTGAAGATTGTCGTCGCTCGTTTTGCGCGTATTTTTGCTAGTTTAATGGCAGCTGGCGTAAGTGTTCTGGATTCGCTCGAAATAACTTCTAAGGCAATCGGTAACGCAGTTGTTGAAAAAGAGCTCATCGCTGCAGCTAAAAACGTTGCAAACGGCGAACAACTAAGTGTGTCGTTAAGCGCTAGTAAAGTGTTCCCCCCTATCGTCGGGCAGATGATGAGTATTGGTGAAGAAACAGGCCAATCAGACACCGTTCTCATCAAGGTAGCTGATTTCTACGAGGAAGAGGTTGATGCCGCAGTTGAAGGGCTGAGTTCAATACTAGAGCCAATACTTATCGTTGTTATGGGCGGTATGGTTGGCCTCATTGCCGTCAGCGTTATTGGGCCGATAAGCTCGCTTGCAAATAACATCTAAAAAACACTTGACACTAAAGGCCACCTGATAGATACTTTATAAACATAAGCATCTTACTTCTTTTGTGAGAGAAAGCTTTATAAAAAATAATAAGGAGGTGGGCTCCAATGCTCAAACTACAACAGAAACTACAAGCCGGCTTTACAATCATCGAGCTTTTGATCGTGATTGCAATTATCGGTATCTTGGCAACGTTAGTACTTACTAACTTCCAAGGCGCACAAGCAAAAGGACGTGATACCGTCCGTAAAAACGATATTAACAGCGTTTACCAGAAGCTAGAAGAGTTCTACAATGAGAATGGTTTTTACCCATCTTCAGCGCTAGCAGCAGCTACCTTCCCAGGTATTGATGCAGGTGCGCTAACTGATGCTGACGGTGCAACAATTGTGAGTTCTTTCTCACTAACCGCTCCAGCAGCTCCAACGCTCACAAACACTAACGAATATGCTTACAACGCTTACGGCGATGGAACTGCCGGAAGTTGTGTTTCAGGTTCAGCTACAGGTTGTTTGAAGTACAACTTGTACTCATATCTTGAGAAGGAAAGCCAGTACACAAAAGCTAGTTTGAACTAAACAAGCCGACCTTTTAAAAAACACCCGGTATTCCCGGGTGTTTTTTTACACTAAAATACTCGCGACATCGTGAATTTTACGCTATACTATAACTAATAAACAACTTATGGTTACATAACTAGGATTTTTGAAAAAACGGATGGGCATTTTCTACAAAGACAAACCTATGTTTGGGTTCGATATTGGTCGAAGCTCTATTAAGATTATGCAGCTTGATCAATCCGGCAAACAAACAAAAGTTGTGGGCTATGGGACGGCAACTTTTGATCCGAAAGCCATCCTAAGAGGTGTAATTATTGAGCCAGAAATAATCATAAAAGCTGCTCATGATCTAATCCAAGACCATATTATAGGCAAGCTTACAACGAGGCACGTTGCCGTGTCACTTCCTAACGCGCATAGTTTCAGCAGAGTCATTACACTACCGGCAATGGACCACAAGGACCTCATCAATGCAGTTAGGCTTGAAGTAGATCAGTCGATTCCTATGTCTATCGACGAGCTGTATTATGATTTCAGCACCGTAAGAAAACTGGATGATGGAAGCTCGGAAATTCAGATTGTTGCCTGCCCAAGAGATATCGTTGATTCTTACATCACCGTATTCGATGCGCTTGGCCTAGAAGTTGCGCTAGTTGAGTCTAATATTGCCGCTGTTACACGAATTGTGGTTCATGCAGAAGCTCATGATGTCTCAACGCTCATTGTAGATATAGGATCAACAGCATGTGATTTGTCAATATATGACGGCTCTGCTATACGTGCAACTGGTACGGTTGATTGCTCAGGTGAACGAATCACGCAACATATAGCAGACGCACTTGGAGTAAGCCAACAGCAGGCTCACAGCATCAAAACACGCTACGGATTAGAACTAAGCAAGAAACAAGATATTATTGTTAAAGCTGTTGAGCCAGAGTTAAATAAGCTAATCAACGAGATTCGTAAAGTGATGCGTTATTTTGCAGACCGTGAGAGTAGTGGAGATCCTATAGGTCAAATCATTATTCTTGGCGGTGGTGCGAACCTGCCTGGTCTCAGCACATACATTACAGACCGGGCTCGCGTCCCTACTAGGCTTTGCGCACCGTGGAACAATATATCATTTGGGCACCTTCAACCTCCGCATGAGCTTGAAACAACGCTCTATACAACTGCCAGTGGGCTTAGCATGGTGCCCGTTCAGGAGCTCACTATATGATCAACCTCATACCCGCCGAACTCAAGCAATCAAGGGCTTATGGTCGTCACAATGTGTCTCTCTTGGGATATAGTATAGCGCTGCTCGCTACAGCAGTTGCAACAACCGGGATAATGCTTGTCAGTTTACAGGTCATTGGCACTGATGAGACAGCTCTAAAAGAAGGGCTGCAAACATCTCAGACTGAGATAACTGCTTTAGAATCAGAAGTAAAAACGGTAGAGGCTGTCGCAGATCGACTTGAGACAGCTAAACTAATCAATGAGCAATCTGTTAGTTTCTCTGAGCTAATACCTGGAATTGGCGCTGTACTCCCTGAAGGTGTTATTTTAAACTCTCTGTCTCTAAACGGTGGTAATACTGATCCACTGCAGCTTAATGTTGATATGACCGATGCAGGGCTGGCATCGGTATTAATTCGTAATCTTGTTGAGTCTGACTTATTTGAAGCGGCAGACATTTTGTCGTTATCACCACGTGGAGCTGCTGCAAGTACTGATGAAGCAGTCACGCAGTACAACTTTACTGCGTCGCTCACTGCAAGCTTCACAGGTACTGCAGAGGCAGCGAAAAAAGTCGCTCGAGCAGAGGCAGCGAAAAAGGCTGCAGCCGCAGCTGCCGCAGCAGAAGCAGGAGAAAAAGAACAATGAGATTACAACCAAAACAATTTTTCTACGCTATGATTGGTGTTATGCTACTTGCATTTGGTGGTATTATAGGAGCTTTCTACTGGGGAAACCAACAGCTACAAGCAAAGGCAGATGTCTTAGCTGGACTACAAACAGATAGTGACGTGGCGCAAGAGAAACTCATAGCACTTGATGGTGCCAAGCAAAGTACGGAACTTAAAGAAGAAACTGAGAAGCTACTTTCTACATTACTTCCAGAGAAAAAAGAACAGGAAAAATTAGTAGCGGACGTTATATACACAGCTGTAGCTGAATCAGAGATTCCAATACAAAATATTGGAGCACTTAATTTTGCTGGCAGTAACGAAGCAAACGATCTTTCTGGAACTGAAACTGGAGAGATAGCAGGAGTATACACTTACCCATTCACTATATCTGTCCAAGACATAAGCTACGAGACGTTGCTTGTCTTACTAAAAGAAATCGAGAACAACGGCAGGCTTGTGCAGATTGATTCGCTTCAGATTACTCCCGATAAAATTGTAGCCGGCCAGATTAGTAGCGTGAGTTTATCATTAAAAGCATTTCTTAAACCATAAGGCACTTATTTCATGGACGGACTAAAAAAATATACTGATCAATTACAAGCAAAAGGACTTAAAATTGTCCGACTTGCGACTAACCACCGCTTTGTCTTATTGTTCATCATTCTCGGCTCCGCAATTGCCTTTGCCCTCGTTCGTACGGGCTCTTACCTCACTATTCCACGCGATCAAGCGCGATATGAGCAGGAGGTACAAGCAATTCAGTACAAACAAATTGACAAGGAAACTCTCGACAAATTCAGAACCGACAATCAAGACAAAGACATCCAAGTAGACTCAAACTTTGATCCAGACCGCAAAAACCCATTCAACGAATAGTATTATTCCTTTGAGCTGGTTGCACGCTTTATCGTCTCAGCTCCAAGATCTTTCACCGCATCATTCATTGTCTTTGCAGTAATTACCGTTCCGTTATTCTGGTTTAAAGTTATTTGTGGGGCAGCAACATGATCAGGCGCCATCTGACCAAGCATCTTCTCACGAGCGTCGAGTATAATCTTTGCGTAGAACCCTGGGTTCGGACAATAGTTAAAGTTAAAGTTAACTTGCTCTCCTGCTGTTTCAACTTTGAGCGTTCCAAAATTAAACATTGTCGCAAGCACCCCTTGCTGTTGCGCTGTAACGTCTTCTACATTATTGACGTTTAGTTGTGAGACTTTACGGTTAAATAATCCGTACTGCAATACTTGCGTGATATTTCTATCAGTAAGCACTAATCTGTTTTCTCTATAAATATGTGTCGCAATAAGTGCGATGACAAATGATATCGTTACTGCAATTGCCATAAAGATGTTGCCGTAGAAGAACGCCGTATCAGTATCTGTGACGACAAGCGGTAACAAAAAGTATGATAGCCCTACAGCTAGCGTCATGCCGACACTTGCTTGTACATATAGCAGTATGATGCCAATAGGGTGCTTACTCACCTCCGCAAGCTTTACCTCATCCGGATCTACTTGCTCCATAATTTTTGATCGACTATGCATTACGGCTATTATAGCAGTTTTTCATTTTTCTCTTCGGTCGTTTTTAGCGCTCTCCCCATATGCTTATAGGCGTGATGTGTTGCTTTTCGACCGCGCGGGGTTCGCTCCAAAAAGCCTATTTGCATGAGATATGGTTCATAAAAATCCTCAACAGTACTCACTTCATCACCCAGGACTGCTGCTAGTGTATTTAGTCCGACTGGCCCACCATTATGGTTATCGATGATTGCAGCCAGCAACATACGGTCAGCTGGATCTAAGCCTTGTTCATCAATTTCCATAAGCTCTAGCGCCTGTTTTGTGATGCTGGCGTCTATTATGCCGTCACCATTAACATCAGCATAGTCTCGTACGCGCTTTAATAATCTGTTCGCTATGCGGGGTGTTAGTCGCGATCTCGATGATAATGAATGCGCTGCTTCTGGCTTAATTTCTGTTTCGAGGATCTTGGCTGACCGATGCAGAATTGAGGCTATTTCGTCTGGCTTATAATATTCAAGTCGGTGCAACATACCGAAACGGTCTCTAAGTGGGGCAGCAAGCGCTCCTGTACGTGTTGTCGCGCCTATCAGCGTGAACTTAGGGACGTCAAGACGCAAACTACGTGCACTTGGGCCTTTACCGAGCATGATGTCAATCGCATAGTCTTCCATTGCACTGTACAAAACTTCTTCGACTGATCGATTCAATCGGTGTATTTCATCGATAAACAACACATCACCGTCACCTAGATTCGTAAGAATACTTGCGAGATCTGCCGCTCGATCAATAGCGGGACCTGACGTCACCCGTATTTGTGCACCCATTTCGTTAGCAATAATATTAGCAAGTGTCGTTTTGCCCAATCCTGGTGGGCCATATAGCAGAATATGATCAAGTGGTTCGCCGCGCTTCTTTGCAGCTGCTATACCTACTTTTAGTACTTTTTTTATTCGATCTTGGCCGACATAATCATCAAACGCGGTTGGCCGCAGAATATTCTCAATCCGCTGTTCTTCTTGATTATCTTCAGTAGAATCGCTATTTTGGCTCGGATCGATTATTCGTTCAATAGCCATTATCGTTTTCCTTTCAGTGCTAGCATCACTCGCTCAGCAGTTGATAGGCTTTGATCGATTCCTCTTAGCAGCTCACTTGCATCTTGAGGTGTATGACCAAGCGCAGTTAATGCTTCAACCGCTTCGTCAGTACTGCTTGCATCGTGCAAAAAGTCCGTAGCGCCGTCGCTTGCAACCAGCCCTACCTTACTCTTCAGGTCAACCACTGCACGCTCTGCAACTTTTTTACCAACACCCTTTGCTGCAGTTATAAATGTTACGTCTCCTGAAGCTATCGCAGATCGTACGTGGGCCTCAGTTCCAATATTCATAATCGCCATAGCAGCCTTTGGACCTACGCCGTTAACACTGATTAGTAGCAGAAACAGATCTTTTCGCGAACGTCTGCTGAACCCAAATAATTCATGTGCATCTTCTTTGATTTGCTCTGCGATGAATAAGTCACAAGTACTCCCAACTGGCAAAACTGATTGTTCATCAACACAAACATGTACTCCATAGCCAACTCCAGCACACTCAACAATAATTTGCGTGCTGTCGTGCTCTATTACTTCACCTCGTAGTCGAGCAATCATCGTAAATTTCTTTCTTCAGGCGAAGCATACAGTCTACTAGTACTAGTTGGCTGTTCTTGTGATAAAGCGTATCCGTAGATACGGTGCGGAACAAAACAGTCAATTAGTGCAGTAACTGTTTGCTGTAGCAAGAAGGATATTCTACTGTGGTTGCTTACAATCATTACTTACAGTTTACATCATTTATGCACTCTCTGTAGCGTTCTACATATAAGTCGTCTAGTATTTTAAATCCGCTTTTAAAATTTTAAAAGCGGATTTAAAGCGGATTTTATAAAGAGAGAAAGATGAGCGAGAAAATGGATTATTTTTTCTGAGTCAGAAACTCTGGTTGTCCTAGATGAGTGAGCGCAACCGCTAGTGCGTCAGCAGCATCATCTTGTGGCCTTTTTTTTAGTCCTAGTTGCACTTTAACCATTTCTTGGATTTGAGCTTTTTTGGCATGACCATATCCTGTCATGGCCATTTTAATTTCATTGGGCGCGTATTCATAAATCGGTATGCCCGCTTCAGCGAGAGCTAGTAGTATTACTCCTCTGGACTGCGACACTTGCATTGCAGTTGTTACGTTTTGAGCAAAGAATAATTTTTCCACCGCGGCCACATCTGGTTTTGTCTGTGCAATGATTTCTTTCATACCCTCATAGACTTCGACCAAGCGTTTTGCCGTTTCTTCGCCTAAAGTCGTTCGGATAACACCAGCATCCAGCATTTTAGGCTTCAGGCCTTTTTCAATAACTCCGAACCCAACAATCCCCGAGCCTGGATCAATTCCTAGGATTTTCATGCAAGGTTCGTGTACGTGTTCACTACGTCATCAAGCTCTTCAAACGCTTCAAGCATCGCAAAAGCTTTTGCTTGTTTCTCATCGTCTAGCTCTACAGTTGTGTTAGGTTCATAAGACAGCTCAGCTTCAGTTATTTCTAAGCCCTCTGCTTTTATTGCGTCACGCACTTTTGCTAAATCGCTGTGTGCAGTGATAACGCGCATTTCGCCGTCGTCCTCAGTTGCATCTTCTGCTCCCGCGTCGAGGATGGTGAGTAGTGCGTCTTCGCCGCTAGCCTTAACTAAAATCACGCCTTTACGGTCAAACTGATAAGCGACTGCGCCTTTTTCAGCCACTGATCCACCGCGCTTAGAAAACACCGTACGAACTTCAGGATAAGTACGGTTAATATTATCAGTTGCACATTCAACGATTATTGCGAGGCCACCTGGTCCGTAGCCTTCGTAGACAACTTCTTGAAGCTGAGCAGCACTTTTGTCAGACACACGGGCTATAGAACGCTCAATGTTAACGTTGGGCATATTGGCGGCTTTTGCTTTCTCGATAGCAAGAGCCAGCGTTGGATTCATCGACGGATCTATTCCTGAACGAGCTGCGAGCGCAATTTGGTTACCAATGCGCGTGAAGGTTGCACCACGCTTAGCATCGGTTACTTCTTTACCCCGTTTAATCTTTGACCATTTATTGTGTCCTGCCATCTGTATCTCCGTTGTTCTTCCTTCTATTTTAACAGATATAAAAAGTCTCTCACAACCTGAGCGGTTGTATAGTGAAATTATTTGTTATAGACCAAAACCACGCTCGAACAACGGTATAGAACTATCTTGCGTGTCTCCGTTGGCAGTAATGGGTAGTTGTGAAAGACTGGCTGGCCACGGTAATGGTAGTCGGCCGGTGAACTGCTGATCACCAAACAATACGTCGGCGACACCCGCTCCTTCACTTCCAGGTAGCCATGCAGCAACGAACGCATCCCATCCATTAATCTCATCACTAATAAGCAACGGTCTTCCGGATATGAGCACAACTACAACTTGGTCAGCTGATTTTTTTAGATTTTCAATAGCTTGTAGATCTTCATCACTAATTTTTGGCTCCTCGTTATCACCGAAGCCTTCAGCGTACGGCTTTTCGCTGATGATCGCTATACCAATACTTGCTCTTTCTGAGAACACACCATTCTGTGCGTACTCTAGCTGCGTACCTGAACTTACGGTTTCCTTTATGCCTTGCAGGATTGACGTGGCACCTGGCAAATCATTGCCGTCAATACCTTGCCATTCTACCGTCCACGCACCTACTTGCCTCCCAACATTGTCTGCACCACTTCCAGCTACAAGTATTCGCTTAGCATCTTTATTTAGTGGCAGTAATTTTTTGTCGTTTTTCAAAAGTGTCATAGACTGAGCTGCTGCTATGCGAGCAAGTAGTCGATGCTCTTTGGAGCCAACTTTTGCAAGTTGATCATTCACGGGCACAATTGACGTGTCAAAAAGCCCCGACTCAAACTTCTTTGTCAAAATTCGACTCACCGCATCGTCAATACGCTCTATTGAGATATCCTGCTTCTCTACTGCTCGCTTAACGTCCTTCAAGAAAGACTTATACTTAAATGGCAACATTGCCATATCGAGCCCAGCGTTGATCGCCGATACATTCGCATCGTAATCACTGGAGTCTGCATACTCATACACACCGTACCAATCAGAAACAACAAAGCCGTTAAACTTCATGTCGTTTTTCAGAACATCAGTTATTAAATAGTTACTATCTATTATTCTTTCGTCACCCCAGTCCGTTAACGCAACCATAATGCTTGATACATTGGCGGTGACTGCAGCTTGAAAAGGTGGCAAATACTGTTCACGCAAAATCTTTTCATCAGCGATGATCACACCTTGATCGATTTTGTATGTTTTATGATTAGACGTGTCCCAACCCATTGAGCCTGTTCCGATATAATGCTTTGCGCTAGTCAAAACACTTGTGCCCTCTTGTGGCAGTTGCGCACCCGTTATATAGGCAGATCCTAGTGCCGCTATCAGTGCTGGATCATCAGAAAACGCTTCATAGACTCGTCCCCAGCGAATATCCTTTGGTCCGTCAAGCGACGGCGAGTAATTCCAGTTAATTCCAGTCGCACGCAGTTCGTCTGATGTAGCAACCGCAATCTTCTTAACAAGCTCCGGATCATTGGTAGCACCAAGCCCAATCGCATGTGGGAATATAGTTGCGCTCGGCACATTACCGTGGCCATGATTTGCATCTGTGCCGAACAATATCGGTATGCCGAGTCGTGATTTTGCAGCTTCAGCAGTAATTTTTTGTGTGAGATCGAGCCAGCCTTCAGGCGTGTTGCTGTCTGGTTTTGCACCAGCACCACTTAAAACAGCACCCAAGTTATAGCGAGATACGTCTTCGGTCCTTATTAAACTATTCTTATCGACGAGCGACATCTGACCGATTTTTTCTTCTAGAGTCATGCGAGCCAATAAATCTGCGACTCGTAGCTCCACAGCTTGATCTGCTTGTTTATAAAGTGCATCAGTGGGCGGCGGCGGTAGCTGTTCTCCAAGATCCTCCCTATTCTGCAAATACAAACTAAGCCCAACTACTAACAAAGCGCCGAGAGAAAAGACTATCCAGCGACTTCGCCGCAAATTGGTAGCTTTCTTTGTAAATTTTTCGTGTTTCTTTTTAGTTTTACGTGTTTTACCCATTACATCTAAGTATACCAACTAGGAGAGTTGTTTGCTCATTTTAAAAGAGTTATCGTTCTTATTACGATCATTATAACGACGCTTCCAAACTTATTGTTTCTTCAAACTCGAAAAATTTCTCATGAATACTGTAATTTTAAAAAGTCCAGTGGGGCTCGCCCACATTCTGCAGTCATGTTCCTCGACCTCGAGATTTCATTACATCAAGCTAGCTTGATTCAGAAAGTCTGCTTGCAACAATTTCAAGGATTGTCTCACCCAGCTCATTCCAACGAGAAGACCCCACTTTCGTGAGGTCGTTTCGTTAGAGGGACGTATGTATTGCTGTTGCAACTGAACTAAGGCGCCTACAGCTTCAAATCAAACTCAATATTGATATTTTGGCCTTTCTCAATAGCTTCTGCATTACGCACTTTTGCAGGCAATGCAATAAATAATGGACCGTCCTTTATCGGCATAATTGAGCTGTCCCATTTTGTTGAATTAATTTTAAAAGTTGCATTGAGTAATGCTGGCCATCTCTCGTTTATTAGTGGCCGAAAGTCGGTACTGAGAGTATTGCCAAGTTCAACATAGTGCCAGCCATTCTGGCTAGGAAATCGTTTCACTTTAGCTGAGATTTTGAACTTATTCATGATCAAATCTTTGAGTTTGCTATTCGAGAATGTTGATTACTCTGCCCGAATGCCACTCGGCTGGATTACCCACCAAAGACCCCCGTGCGTGCTAATGTTGTGACACTTCACTTCACCAGCTTCCTCGTGTGCATAGTAGTATAACGGGTGGCCATTGTAGGTGACTTGGGTGGTACCATCGGTGCGTTCAGTCGTTGATAGCAGTTCACTATTGACGTTGGCAGATGCAATTGGCGAACCATTAGTAAGCACTGGAGGCCACGCTTCGGCACAATCACCATAACACTCAGCTGTCGCTGACTCCTCTACTTCCCAGATGTAGATAGCCTGTCCTATACCGTCGAAAAGTATTGACCCAAACTCGCTTTCACCAGTCGTTATGGTTGTTCCTGTAGCAATATCTTCATTTTTAACTTCAGTGTTTTCTTCGGGCTGATTTGCACTGATTTCTTGATTGATTGCAGAGTCATTACTGTCAGTGTTTGATTGGAAGACGAAATAACTAACGACCGTAATTGCTAGTACGGCTACAAGCACAACCAACCAGACTAATCTTGGACTTTTTTTGCTTATTAATGTCATGAATTAATACTATCAAAAACAATGGCAAATTGCTTCTGTTTTAATCATGAGCGTTGTGGAGGGTCCAGTGGGACTCGCCCACATTCTGCAGTCACTTTCAGCGACCCCGACTTTTTCTTACTCCAAACAAGTTCGAAATCAGAAAATAGTCCTTGCAATGAGCCACTGGCTCATCTCACCCAGAACTTTCAAGCTACAAACAAGTTTGTATGCTGAAAGATTCTCTTGCAAACTGCCACCGGCAGTTTTCACCCACGACACCGAGTGTGTCGATGGCGTTCGAGCCCTATCTGGATCAATCAAATTTAAAACCCCTCTTTTTCGGAGGGGTTCTTAATTTGGAGGGTCCAGTGGGAAGAGTAACAAACCGCCCTTATGCTTCTATGAGAAGCGGGGGATTAGCGAACCCGTCGATCGTGGGTTCAAATTCACTGCGTGAATTCTCCAAATAGAAAACCCCACTTTAGGTGGGGCTATCTATTTGGAGGGCCAAGTTCATGAATCCTGGAACTCTTTATACCCTAGTTTACTTCTAATGAATGACAAGCTGATTGAGCTGGGTGTGGAGGTTGAAAATGTTTAACTTCCATAGAAATGACACATCGGGGCTCCTAGACTCCAGACTTTACGATGAAGACTCGTTCTATAGGGCTTTCGTCAAAGACCTCAACAAGGCTAAAAAATCCGTAGTCATTGAATCGCCATTCTTAACAGAGCGCCGTGCCCTACAGTTTTGCCAGCTTTTCGCTAGGCTGAGTTATAAAAAGAGTGTAAAGATTAGAGTGAACACTCGTAACCCACGTCATCACGACAAGCTACTTGAAGTCCAGTCCTGGAAGGCCATGCAGGTACTGCGATCTCATGGGGTCATAGTATACACGTATGACGATATTCGTCACCGTAAGCTAGCCATTATAGATAATGAAGTGCTTTATGAAGGCAGTCTAAATATCCTATCTCAAGCAAATAGCAAAGAGATAATGAGGCGAACTGTCTCCACACAGCTTTGCAAACAAATAATTCAGTTTACTGGCATCAACAAGAATAGCTGGTGGTATCGCCGTGGATAATGCCTTAGAAAATCAAGCTTTAAAACAAGGATTCAAGGAGTAGTGTTATACTGCTTGGGATAGTTATGTACAATATTCCCCCAGACTACGAGTTAAATGAAAAAGACGTCGAGACCACTATAAATTGGTTGAAGCTTACTGATCCTGAAAATGCTAACCCAGAAACAGCAATTGAATTTTTAATGTATCAACGAACTGTAGTGCACCAAAAATGGCATGACGATCCGAAAAGCTTAGAAAATATCTATGCTAAGTACAAAGAAGCTAAGTAGAGCTAAATTTATACTTCTGAGCTAAGGGTATAGTTATCATGCGGGCTGTATTGGTCACATTAAACAGTGCGTGCACAGGCATAAACTCGTATCCAATATGCATTAGCTTTGCCCCTAGTTTACCGGCAGCTTTGAACGCAGGGAGCAAATCGGTGTCAGCGCTTATGACTACAATCTCAGTTTGATCATTCGCATCTGTTAGTATTCTGACAGCTAGACCCACGTCAACGCCTTTTTCTGTTAAATTCCATTCTTGGTGTGTGCAGTTTTTGCAGGGGTCTGTTTCTCGAGCTCTCAAGTATCCAGCTTTGATAAATGTTATCTTTTGCTGCTGGATGTGGTTCATGAAGCGGGCTTGCGAAGAGATGGCACCTTGAGATTTTCGCTGTATTTCCGGTGATTGTGTATATTGCTTAAGCCTTGCTCCAAACCAAATTATTTCGCTGGGAGTCTCATCAGCAAGCATCTCTTCGATCATACCTCTGAAATCAAAACCATCAATGTCTGATCTGTGCGCTCTTGCACTTTCGGTCCCGAGCAGTTGACGTAGGCCGTAAACGAGATTCTCTCCATCAATTAGTACGACTCTTTTCATATATCTATTGTAGCAAATAAAAAGACCTCACGAGAACTAGGTCCAAGTGAGGTGCTGTGGATCCAGTATAGCATAGTTGACTAAATATTCAATATATTTTATGGAAGATGCGTTCTAGAAGGGCAGAACTTCAGAAGATTTGATGTCCATAGCTTTGACTATTTTTTCTAATGTATCAATGGTTGCACCTCGATCACTACGTTCGATCTTGGCGTATGAGTTAGAGTGCATTCCAGCCCTCTTGGCTACTTCAGCTTGAGTAAGCCCAAGCCTAAGCCTGTGCTCTAGGAGCTTCGTAGCAATTTTGAAATGAGTTTTACTTACAGTCATATTTAATCTCATTGTAGCAAAGTTCATTCACCCCGTTAAAGATTAGTAGGCTACTGAGGCTCTTCTCGCATTAAATCAAGAGCCTGCTGAGCTACATCCAATAAGCTAGATTCTGAGCCGGCAACTATTGGACTATCTAAGTCGGCCATTCTAAATCGCTCGTGCCTCATTCGAATGTCTTCAACTGGTATGTTTTGATGCAGCACAGATATTAAGGGCACGACAGAAAAGAGGGCTTTATCTAAATCGTCATGTGAGCTTTCTACGACTTGACTCAGTGCTGTCTGAGCAGCACGTCTCGCCCTGTCCCGTACTTCCTCAGATTTTATTCGCTCAAGCACCATATCTGTATGCTTGTCACGGAGAGCCTGGGTTACTTCATCAAGAGGGGTATTAACGTCGCCCAAAATGTCAATGTGAGGCATAAGTTGACGTGCGGCACCTATCCATGGCTCTGGGTCATGCTCCATTACGTCGACAGAATGAAGCATAGTTGCTAGACATTCTACGGCAAATTCTTCACCGCCATTATAAGATGCATTGAAAACGGCCGAAGATAAATCATTAGCTGCATATATTAATTCAGACATTTCTGGATTGAATTGACCAAGCGAAGCAAGTTCTATGAATTGTTCTGCAGTAACCAATCCACGTAATTCTTCTCTAAGTGCACCATGTTCAACCAAGCAAGATGCGGCACTCTCCCTGGCGGTCATCATTTCAAAATCAACAGAAGCCTCAACAATTGCTTGCTCATTCTGTCTAGCTGACTCGGTTTCTAGTAAGTGGTGTAAATCTTTATCCATATTTATATTATAGTACAAAATTGTAAAAAAAGCAAGCATAAGGTTAGTAATATTGCTATTTTGCGCAATTAATGATATATTATTGATATTATGTCAGAGATAAATGTTTCAATGAAAGGATTAGCCCAAGACTATCCTATTATCATTGAGTCGGGTGCAATAGATCGCGTTAGTGAACATGTAAATCTTGAGCGATACTCACAAATCTTTATTGTTACAGACAAAACAGTGAACGGTCTTTATGGAGATGATCTTGAAGCGGCAATTGGAGAGATTGCGAGCAGAATTATTATTCCTCAAGGAGAGAATCATAAAACTCAGACTAGTGTCGATACTATTCACAGTGTATTGTTTGATGCACGGGCAGACAGAGACAGTATACTTATCAACCTTGGTGGCGGGCTGGTCGGTGATGTCGGCGGATATGCTGCTTCGACCTGGCAACGTGGAATAGACTTTGTACAGGTGCCTACAACTCTTTTAGCCGCAGCTGATGCTAGCGTTGGAGGCAAAACAGGCATCAATTATAGGGGTGCAAAGAATATGATCGGTTCATTTATGCAGCCACAAGCCGTCATCCAGGACACCGATATATATAAGGATCTACCCCCGCAACTTTTTGCTGAAGGTATGGCTGAAATTATTAAGCATGGTGCGATAGCTGACGCGGTGTTTTTTGAACATTTGGATCGGTATTCGAGATTACCGATGCCAGAATATCCCATAGGTGACGTACTAATGCGCTCATGTTCGATTAAGAAGGAAGTCGTAGAAGAAGATGAGCGCGAAGGTGGTCGTCGCAAGATTTTGAATTATGGGCATACTATAGGGCACGCTTTGGAATCTCTGTCACACCTACGTCGGGATAAGGATGAGCATTTATTGCACGGTGAAGCCGTAGCAATAGGTATGGTAGCCGAAGCACTTCTGGGCGAGCACAAGGGAGATACTGATAAAGGGGTATCGGATCAGATTAAGAATGTTTTAGGGTCCTATGACTTACCGACTACGATGCCAGCTTGGCTTGAAGCCGCTGACGCTTTACCATTAATTTCTAGAGACAAGAAAAGTAGTCATGGAGAGGTGTTATGGCCAGTTGTGGAGAAAATCGGAGCCACTGTAGTTGATTGCACATTTTCTGAAGACGAAGTTCAGGTAGTGTTGAACGGTTAGCTGTTACCGAACTACCTAATCTTTCAGAGCCTACCATAAAAGAGGGTATTAAACGTAATTGCAACAAAGTAGGTTTAATGAAAACTTTATTGACTTTTAAGACAATTTATAGTAATATATGTTCATGTCAGAACAACAACCCACTATCACCACTGAACCACTAGGAACCGAAATAAACTCACGTTTAGATTCCAACGTGCCTACAGATATAGTTGGTAGTACTGTTGTAAACTTAGCTTTCGATAGTACTGTTAGTCGCTTAGCTTATGCAATTGATCAAGAAACAGGTAGTCTCACTCCAACTACACTACTCACTCCAAGTATGCGCGAAGATACTGTATTAACAGGCCAGCAAGATTTACTAATGCTTTCTGGCATGGGAGATTCGGCGGTGCCAGTGAAAGAGCTCAAATCCATGACAGGTAAGTCTAACATTGGCAGAGTAAGTGAGAGGTTCCCAGGCTTTTTTGAAAAAATAGCTGGAGAAGATGGCCCTTACATCAGAAAGACACATGAATACACAGTATCATCCGTGATCCCTTGGATGATGGATCCTGAGTTCGTGAGCGACTCGTATAAAGCAGCTAAAATTGATTATCGCGTGAATAATAGGACAGAAGAACCTGAAAGTCTGTTTGAGCAGTCAGGAACAGCCGGGCTTGTAAAATTAGGCGCTAGAAATTATCTGGTCCCTCTCTTTAAAGAGATTGCCACTGACGAGGGTCAAAAGACTGTACCAGACACTGACGCAGTATTATACCTAAACCTACTAAAAGCAGCACAAAACATCGTTGCTAACGGCAAATATAATATTAGGTTAAGAGACTTGGCTCAAGAGACATTCACTGGACTTTCTGAGGAAGAGATGTGGGTCATGCCTGAAGAAGAGATACCAAGCTACAGTAGCAACACTAATATTGCATTGAATAAACACATTGAAGAGGTGCTTAGATCTTTCAGCGATGAGGGCATCCATTATTTGCGTGGCTCTGTAGCAAAAGAGCTCTTTACTATTACAGGCCCGAAAACGGATAGGAAGATTAGGATAGCTGCTGAAATAGATGATCTACATATAGTACTTGATCCTAGCGATTCTGATCTAGGAAAAGAAAGTATAAGTGTCACAGGTCGACGTGTAGGTCACTCTGAATATCACATGCCTGCTGAACTTCCAGGCGAAGGTGATCTAAGAAGTATGTCTGTCCAAGAAATGAATGAACTTTACATCGGACTTCTTGAGGGCAGAGGTAGAGAGCTTTCAAATGAAGGATACTCACCTCAAGATGTTCGTGGAGCCCTGAAATCAATCCGTGCTGAGATGAAGCAGAGGGGTGCTCATCCAGATGTGCTAGGTTTCGGTAACATACTTAAAACAAAGCGGGTTGGCGGTATGCGCAAATCTAGCGGCCACATAGACCCAGGAAATATGAATAAGCGAGCCTAAATTTGCAGGCAACTTATAGCCGAGCCTCACTGTAAATAATAAAATTAACATCTTCTTCCAGCCACTGCTCCTCAATCCTCTTTCTAATATATCGTCGCAGTCTGGGTATTTTCTTCTTGTCCTTCACAATCAACACAATAGTCGGATATTCATCAGCACTCCACTCATATGCTTGTTGGTGTAGTATGTAGAGCCGTACTCGCTTCTTAATAATCCATAGTTCTACGTCTTCTTCGAATGTATCCACAAAATATTCATTGGGCTTGGTCTGCGATAGTTTCCGCCGTTTCAGGTAGAGGTCTGGTTTTGGCCGCGGATACTCATCTCCACGGTCCGTCATGAGACTCGTCGTCTTAGCATCAAAAGTCTTTGGCTGCTGCTGTTTAATGTGTATGACAGTCTGCATGACATTCATACTGTGCGTAACGAACTTTTCTGTAGCCATTCTGTCACTATATGTATTGTGTAGCTGCTGCAAGATCTGGTCGTCTAGTTCATGTCCATCACGTTCCCAGCAGCTCCTCAGAGCCCTAATGCCAGCTGGCGCTAAACAATACACCGCAGGTTTATGAATGAGCTTGTAGCCTGGTTCGTATCGCCTATGTAGCAATCCTTTATCTACAAGTACTAGTAATGAATTATGTATAGATCTTCTACTAACACCGACATGTCCACTAATAAGTTCAGCTGTACCAAATCGGAAGTAGTATAGGGTTCTGAGTAGTTTAAGTTGTTTTAAGTTATGGCCAGTTTTATGAGTTTTAGATAAGGATAGATTAGACGGTAATGAAGGTGGTGTAGGTATAGGGCTAGGAGTAGTGAGGTCGAGCATAGATAGCTTTCGTCCCACCAGTTATTTTTCTCTACTATGTATATAGTAAAAGAGAAGGAATTAAGTAGCAAGAATAACAGATTGAATAATAACAGATTTAGTTCC
This sequence comes from Saccharimonadales bacterium (SeqCode), assembly GCA_041737385.1. Lineage (GTDB taxonomy): Bacteria > Patescibacteriota > Saccharimonadia > Saccharimonadales > SZUA-47 > JBGSRU01. Next base: position 269 of record JBGSRU010000009.1, on the reverse strand, counting down.
AATGGATGACAGATGTTTGGCTTAATTAGTGACCTAGAGTTTAGCCCATCAAACGTTGCTATAAGAGCATTAGGGACTACCTAGGCAGAGCAATAGTTTAGCAGTATCGAGGTAAAACTAAAGCCTACCGTGTAGCGGTCAATACCTTCGCATCACCTAGGCGGTTAATATCTTCTTTCCTCTGGTTCGTTCTCGTGGCCTTTTAAGACTAATCCCCATGTGCTTGCGATCGTTGTTGTAGTAACTTAGAAACTCATCTATCTTGGCTT
>JBGSRU010000001.1:0-70155 GCA_041737385.1 Saccharimonadales bacterium (SeqCode) | reverse complement strand
ATGTGGGAACGACAGCGCAAACGGATAAAAGTTACCCTAGGGATAACAGGCTTATCGGCCCCAATAGTTCACATAGACGGGCCGGTTTGGCACCTCGATGTCGGCTCATCACATCCTGGAGGGGGAGCACCTTCCAAGGGTACGGCTGTTCGCCGTTTAAAGTGGTACGTGAGCTGGGTTCAGAACGTCGTGAGACAGTTCGGTTTATATCCGCTGTGGACGTAAGGAAAATTGAGAGAATTTGCCCCTAGTACGAGAGGACCGGGGTGAACGAACCGCTGGTGTATGGGTTGTCATACCAATGGCATTGCCCAGTAGCTATGTTCGGGATAGATAAGCGCTGAAAGCATATTAAGCGCGAAACTAGTCTCAAGATAAGTTTTCCCTATGAGATCCCTGAAAGACGATCAGGTTGATAGGCGCAAGGTAGAAGCATGGCAACATGTGTAGCTGAAGCGTACTAATAGATCCATCGGCTTTTTATGACCCATGAGATATGTCTAAATTTATTTGGACTAATCTCATGGTGATGCAAACCTTTCAACTAGTTATTGATGCGTATCAAGCATCACTCAAATTTACGTTAGCCTAATCAAATGAATCTCGAATCCAATGCTATGTCACTGGACATCGAAATTCTGTCTGGTGATTCCCCAAGCAAGCCTCTTTTCCAAGAACTTTGAAAGCGGATACCAGACCGAATTTCGGTGCCCATGGCGCGAGGGAAACACCTGTACCCATACCGAACACAGAAGTTAAGCCTCGTAGCGGTTACTATACTGCGTTAGTGGGAAAATAGCACGGTGCCGAGTTATAAAAAAGACCTCCTTAACGGGAGGTCTTTTTTCTATTTATAGCACCTTTGCTATTTTCCCGATGCGGAAAGTAACGGGGTCCCTGCAAAAGCATCTTTTGTGGGGTGTTGTCACGGTGCCGAGTTATACATAAGAACCTCCTTTATGGGAGGTTCTTTCTTTTTGAGCGGGAATGATTTTCCCTCTCAACGCGCAGCGTCTTGATAAAGACTCTGGCTGCTCTCCCTTCGGAAATTAAATCTGCTTACCGCGGAATAAATCCGACGGACACAGATATCTCTGGTGATTAACCGCAAAGCACTCATGGTTGATTGTTTCTTCTGTTTTATAATTAAATCATGATAGAAGTTCCTTTTGTAGAAAATCCAGACATGTACAGCTGTGGTGAAGCCAGCGCATTGGGTGTTATGAGGTATTTCGATACTAGACTTAATCCGTCGCTTGAAGACTTAAAAAAACTCAGCTCGTCGACTGCTACCGGCATAACGTCTACGGTTGGGCTGGCATTAACCATGCATGCCTGTGGCCTGAAAGTTGAGCATTGTTTTGATGAGAGCCCAGAAGATACGATTTATAGACAGTCGAACCTAAAGTTAATATCGGACGACTCTCAAGAAAGATTTAATGAACTTGATAGCCTAGGAAATATCAGAAGATCTGTCTTATATGACACAGATTTTGAGCGTATTATTGATGAAGGTAAGCCAATTATTTGTCTAGTAGATTTTTCGAAGTTTCACCATAAGGCAATACGCTATTCGCGTAAACTACCTTTTGCTGGCCATTTTGTCACTGTTGTGGGAGTCGATTCGAGCAATTTCTATATCAACCAGCCTGGATTGTATGAGCCTAGAGATGCTCAGCCAATAGGTAGGTCTACTTTTTTTGAATCTTTTCGTTCGCCGGGTACTTTTGGCGGAGCTATTATTATTCATGGTTGGGGAGTTTAAAGCGCGTTTGGTGTAGAATGGGGGTATGGTGGATATAGAACCAATGATAGCTTCGGGGACGGTTTGTTATGTTAAGGATATCTCTTTATCCTCTGAGTTTTATAAGAAGTTGGGGTTTCGGGTTACTCAAGATGACCCTGATCATTTATCGGTTAGTGCAGGGGATTTCTGGATGGATTTTCATCCGCAGGACAAAGAAGACAAGCCAGAGTTTCAGAAAGAAGCCATGCTGGAAAACAAAGGTGCTGGGCTGTTTCTGTATTATGTGATGTGGACGAGTACTACCAAAGCCTCCCAGAAAAGGGTCTAAAACCCTCAAGCGAACCCAAAGACTGGCCATGGGGAAACCGCGAATTCATCATTCGCGACCCGGACGGCTACAAACTTGTAATCTTTCAGAAGTTGAAGTAGGGTTTTAGTTTTTCTAGATATAGGGTGAATTCTTCTTGCTCTGGCCAGTAGGTATCGTGTGAGTCGTAGTAGCCATCATCTTTATATCTTGGGAACACATGCATGTGATAATGAAAGGCATCTTGGCTTCCTGCTGGCTCGTTGTGCTGCCTAGTTGATGTTCCGTCGCAGTTATAGGCTTGTTTAAGGAAGAGTGCACACTTCTTAGTCCAATCTGCGATCTTGTGGCCTACTTTGTCAGATAAATCGTAGATATTCTCATAATGCTTGTTTGGAATGACCAAAAGATGCCCCGGGTTTGACCGTAACCAGCGTCCAGCGATGAATACTGTTACATGCTCGTCTCGGTGCAGAACATTCTCCTCAGCTGAGCCTTTTGCTGTCGGCTCACCTCTAGCAATATGGCAAAGAGGGCAATCATAATCTTCAGGTGCATGGTTGTACATAGCTTAATTGTAGGAGAGTCTATACAAAAAAGAAACCTCATAAAGTAAAACCAATTTTGCCTTTGATTTAGTATAAAATATTGACAAATATGGTATAATGTTGCTTATGATTGATGTTGGATACAAATACAGTATCGCTTATACAGTTGGTGCTGAGGTATGGTCTGATGACGTGATAACTTTTGCAAAAGTTGGTGAACGATATGTTGGCAAGGGCTTGTTTAATCTTTTTGGTGATGGCCAGACTATGCACATTGATGCTGAAGAAGTAGGGGGCCTCTTGGAAGGTGAATATAAAGAGGTAGACGAGCAAGGAAAGGTCTGCAGTAGGGGTATTATGGTACTTGCTACAGATCCAGGTGCTGAAAATGGATTAATAGGACCGTGGTTTGATCAGGATGGCCGAGGTTCAATGTCACTTGTGAGGCAACTAATCCCAGTACAAAAATGACACACTCTAAGGAGCCTCGTGTAGTTGACCCATTTTTCTGCAGAATGTCTGAGTTGGCTGAGGGCGATACGAGAATGTTGTTTCCAACGCATAAAGTCGCACAGGAGGCTTACATTATTGGTCAGAGACTTGCTGTAGTGGCACTCGGGAGTAATAACGGGCATAGAATACTAGATCTTTCAAGAGGAAATGGGGAGCTGCCCAAGGAGGAAGAAAGACTAAAGCTGGGGGTATTCACAGTTGTCAGTGCTGAAATTACTAGAGCATATGACCTTGAAACAGCTAGAGTATTCATGCATTTAGCCGATCGCTATTCAGGCGATGTGCCAGTAGAGTTAATAGCAGCAGTTGATTCAGAAAATAGACGACCTACGGTACTCTCTTTATATGACTCTGTAGTTGATCTCGTTGGATAGATAGGACTGATGTTTTATATTTATAGATATTGACTCAGTATTGCTTTAGAGGTACATTAAAAGGGTATTTATAAAAATACAAATAAACACAAAAATAAAATAATGAAGTCGCACATCTTGTGGGCTTTATAAAAAAGAGGAGCAACGTCATGGCTGACAAACAAATGACATTAATTCACAAAAGATTCTTAACTCGAGAAGATTCTCCTTAAGGGTTCTCTCGTCTTAACACACGCACTAACTCTTATAATCAATTATTGTCATCGGTGCATCAAATAAAATGACAATACAACCTGCCAAATAATGGTACAGCCTGCTAATGGCCCAAAGCTACCAGGTCGATCTAGGACTTTAAGTTACAGTTTTTGTAATTGATGTTTTCTATTACAATGGAGTCCTATGAAGATATTCGAAGGTACTGGCGTTACACCAGTCGTGTATAGCGTCCATCATGCAAGTCATAGTTTCGGATTATTTTCCGATAGAGTCGCGCTTACGAGCGAACAACAGGTTCGTTTTTCAGACTATGGTAGCGCTGAAACAGTTCCTCGGAACGGTTTTAGGTCCATCATAGCGAACACCAGCAGAGGACTTGTTGATCTCAACAGGCCTCTTCAGCATGCTGAATTATTTCCTAAAGTTGACTTTGCTCGTCCAGCAAACTCTGTATGGCAAGCAGACCAAGCTCTATCAGAGTCTGAAAAGCTTTTTAATATAGAAGCTATCTATAAACCGTATCATCAAGCGATCATCGACTTAATCAAAAGGATAGACTCACCAGATATCTTTGTGGTTGCGTGGGATAATACAGCGCACTATGAAATAGGCAAAGATCCCAACAACGAGCCCATTATTATGAAACCAATAATACTGTCAAACTTTGGTGACGAGGGCACAGCTACGAGTGATTCTGGCAAAGTCAGTTGTGATCCTGTCTTCCTAGAACTGTTAGCAGATAATTTGCGAGTACAACTAGAGCGTAACAACCTACCAAGCGACGTGTACCTAAACTTGGTATTTAAGGGTGGGGAAGTTGCAAATATCTATAACTCACGGAGAAACGATTCGCTTAAACAAATAGGAGTTACGGCAAACGTACATTCGTTCCAAGTCGAATACAACACGAGCATCACCCACGACCAAACAACGCTAGAACCATCTGAAGAAAATATGCAGAAACTTAGATCAAGCTTCGAACAAGCCATGATTAATAGTTGTAAAACTTATTTACTATAATTATTATTTGGTAACTCAATGTGTTAGCGAAGAAATATAGTTGGCATAAGCAATGCAACTGCTTGTTGTAAAATACTAATTCAAAAAAGGAAGTTATGAACAACCAGAGATCCGGACTAAGCCGATACCAGCCGTATCGTAAAAGTTGTGAGTTGATGAACTATGCTTTGCATATCTGTAGAATTATGATATTGTTATGGTATAAAAGAGGTTATTATGAAAAAAGTAGCAAATTATATAGCAGTTTTTGTTCTAGCATTAAGTTTTAGTTTAGTAGTTGTTAACCCTCAACAGACAGAAGCGTCAACCAGCTGGACATACTTACCCCTACAACCTACTCTGCAAGAAGAGTATAGATGGGCAAGAACATGTAAAGTAGCTGTTAACAGTAGTGTTTATGGTCCCTTATGGAAAGTAACATTTCAGGCTTACAGGAATAATAATAACAACAATGTCATCGGTATGTCTTATTACCGTTTAGCTCCAGGACAAAACTTTTTAAGTAGTCCTACTCTACAAAATCAATGGTTGTTCGGTGTTGTGGCGGGGATGGACATATACGTTTCAAGATATTTGAATGATAGAGTTCAATTCATTGCAAGTGATAGCATCTCGTCTAACAGGCTTGTAGTTGGTAATGGTATCTATTATCCACAAAACTTAGCTACCTGTAATTAAATCAAAATGCGTGATATATTGAAATTGTATTTATAAAAATACAAACAAAAAATAAAACAAAAATAAACAAAGAGAAGCCGTTTTTACGGCTGACAAAAAATTCCTAAATACTATTAGAATATTTCACCTGAGAGTAGCTTCCCGTAATTTGGCTTGTAGCTAACATATACATACCAACTCTTACAATCAACTAACTATCGTTTCGGTATGGTCTAGTTACGATAGTTGTACCTGCACAGAGATAGTCGACAAGATTAATTTTCCAGTGGACATCTTCGTGGTGCAAAATTTCAAAAAGGAATAGGCTTAAAGCCGTCATGGTTTATTCTATAGGCTAAAAGAGCAGTAATTAGGTTGCTCTGCATGCCCTCTGACAAACAGGTTAGCTCTAAACTACCTTCTTGGGTCTAGTATCCTGATGCATCGTAAATTGTCGGCTATAGTCTTATATTTCTACATATTATAACATAATTGTATTAAGCCCCAATTGTCACGACACCTACACATAAGCTATCCTCGACTTCCAGTAAACATTAAAGTATTCAATTGGTGGTAGGTTTTTGCAGCTAGAGTGACGCCTTGTTATGTTGTATTCGTCTTGCCAAGTATGCATCTTTGAGTTCAGTGTTTCTGTGTCTAGGCTGGCGGTTTTTGTTACTGAGTAAAACTCTTCTTCATCTGTTCTGTGACTACGCTCAACAAAGCCATTATGTTGTGGTGTTCCGGGTCTAGATAATTTATGTTCTATGCCTCTACTGACTAAGTAGAGTGTTAGCGGGTGTACTTTCATTAGTTCATGATCAGCTTTTTTGTTACCTCCTAGGTATAGGTTAGTAAAAGTAGCATGATTGTCTGTCTGTACACACTCAATATTAATCCCAATCTCTTCGTAGAAGCTTAAGGCTTCTCGAACGAAGGCAACGGAGTTGCCGTTGCTCAGACCATCCAGAACTCGTAAATAGCGCACCTTAGAGACAATGTCTATTGCTGTAAACTGATGTTTCCTGCTTCTGCGCTTATCTTCATCGTTTGGAACGGCTTTAGTGTCTACTTGTAGTCTGTAGCCAGGGTATGGTGCATAGAACGGTTTGTTTAGTTTCTTTTTAGGTTTACGTTGTTTCTTAGTTAAACCAGCAGCTTCAATAATGTTTCTAATAGCTTTCTCGCCGACATCAACATTAACATCTAGTAGCTCACTCCTAATACGCTTTGGACCATAGTTAGTAGCTAACCTTATCTGGATAACTAGTTCTTCAGCATCTGTGTCTGTTTGCCAGTAGACTCTACCTCTTGGGCCAGGTTTTTGGGGTAGTATCTCTTTTCTCCAGTCATAGATAGTGTCTCTATGAATACCGTATCTTCTTGCAGCTGCAACTACACCTAGTTTATCTGCATCAAACAATACTCTTCTACGATATGCTACTACTTGTCTTTTATTTAAATGCTTCTTCATACACATACCCATATTCTAAAACTAAAGTGTCGGGGAGACTGGGGCTTAGTATAAAAAGCTTCTTAAATAGTATTGCATTTATGCTTACATTATGATATAATGTTTGCATTATGGAGTTTGCGTCAAAATTACGCTGGATATTGGTAGTTTTTATACTACTGTTTGTTCTCATCTTTGTTGGGTGGGGATTATCAGCAGTTGCACGAAACGTGTTTAACCGCTCGAGTGGACCAGACGCTGTTAGTATCTCAGAAGAGACCGCCGACAATAGCTTAGAGGGAACCAGTTCAGCCAAATACATCGTTGATGGTCCGGTTGTTGCAAGTTCTGAACACCGTAGCTATAAGATAGAAATATCACGAAATGTGGTTATGATGAACGTGTATTCTGACTACGGTCAGAACGTCGTTAGAACGAAAAGTTATACCAATAATTCTGAAGCATTTGATACTTTTATCAAATCTCTCGAAGAGGCAAATGCAACAGCCCGCTACGAAGGGACTAACGACGAGGATGACTATGCAGACCAAGGAGTTTGCCCTGATGGTCGACGCTACATACTAGAACTAGATAGTGATATCCGTCGTTGGACGACATCTTGTGATCGATTGCAGGGAACTGCTGCAGGCAAAATGACCACAATGCGTAGCCTATTTGCAAAGCAAATACCAGATTTTGAAGACATGGTTAAGGATACAGTTCTTAACAGACGATAATGGTTGCTATACTGTAGCTAATGATTAAAGCGATAATATTCGACTGTTATGGGGTTTTGTACCCTGATACATTCTGGACAATGGCCCGTGAATACTTGGAAGAGAATTTTGATGTCAAAAAACCTCAACTTCATGATCTCATAAAAGAAGTAGACCTCGGCCGTATTACGAGAGATGAATTGTGGAGTAATTTTGCTGCAATGACCGGTACCACGGCCGAAGAAGTCTATGAGCGCTTGAAAGAGTTCGGCGGGCTAGACAAGCGGTTGCTATCATTCATCGATGGGCATCAAGACAAATATAAAATAGGTATGATCTCCAACGTTGGCCATGGATTTATCGACCGAATGTTTGTTGATAAACCAGCAACTGAGTACTTTGACGCACTTATACTAAGCAGTGATGTAGGACTCGTAAAACCAGATAGACGTATCTACGAACTAGCTGCTGAAGATCTTGGCGTACTGCCGGAAGAGTGTGTGTTTATTGATGATCTGACAAAAAATGTTGATGGTGCGATTAATGCCGGCATGCAAGCAATTCATTATACTCATTTTACAGACTTCAAATCGCAGATTGAACGATTACTTCTAATACCCGATATGAATAACTAGTTTTTTGTCGAGATTGCACTCTTCGGTGATTGCTTTTGTCTCTACACGAAGCCGTTGCGCGAGTGCAGCTCCTGGAACAGTGATCAGATAGTGTTTAGATGCCACTCTCACAGCAATTGTCTCCTTGTAGTTGTCATAGACGTATTTTTTGAGGGCTGCAACTTGTGCTGGCTCATGTGGTTTTTTGTTTTTCAGTAAATCTTCTATTGAGTTCATGTGATATATTATACATTTTTATTGAATGTGAAGTTGTATCATCATGCTTAAGCATGGCGCAAAAAAAACAAAGCTTTGTCTCTGATCAATACGATGGCGTGTTTGAGGGCACAGGCTTTGAGGTTGTTGTGTTCAGGCATCCGGGAAATAAAAGCCCAGAATTATTAGCTTTAGGAAAGGGTGGTTTGGGGGATATTGGTAGCTCTTCTGTTGGGGATATCGCACACAATGTAGTCAAAATTAGTGACGGTGATATGGCCGTCGGCTTAGTCCGAACCAAACGTCCGTGGTTACCACATCAGGCTTTGCCAGCCAGCCAGCAAGCTCGATCAGAAAGAGAGCGTAGCATGACTGGAGCAATATTTGGGGGCGTTCGCAAATACAGAAGTCTTTCTACATTGATTGCGTTTGGTCAGTCAGAGGGGGGCATAACTGCAGCCGACGGCATGAGTGCAGCAGTTGACTATGCAACTACGGCAGATATTGATATTGGAGATGCACTACTGGCTGACTTCATGGATTTAAGGAAAGGCGTTGTAACTATTGACTCCCCGGTGCACGATCAGATTGAGTCTAAAGGCCAGTTGCTTTTTGAACTAGGAGGACTCGCTGCTAACTGTGTGCCAGATTTAATAAAGATGGGGTTTAAAGAGCGTTTTCGTATGGGTGTGGACTTTTTGAAGCATGGTCTTTCCCCGTTTGAAGGCTTGTTTCTTCTCGGTGAAGTAGAATACTTATCGACTTTGGATGAACGTCCTGTCGTTAATAAGCTAAGAGATAAGGGAGTACCAGTTATTCATACATCTAGAACCCAAGATTTTGTTCCAGGTGCTGAGTTCCTGTCAGAATATAATTTCGTCGAAGAGGGCAGACATCTTACTTCTTTGCATGGTGAAGGTTCCTTGTCGGTAGCAGGTAGAATAGTAGAGTTTGCACAACTTGTTAGCGAAGAAGATAGACTGCGTAGCATACAATAGTTCTATGCCGGAGTTACCAGAAGTTGAGACAGTTAAACGCGGATTGAGTGATTTAATAATTGGCCGCGAGGTTACGTCTGTAACGCATGATTGGCCGAAAAGCTTTCCGAATTCAGAGAATGACGTCGAAGCTTTCCTGATAAATTCTAAGGTTGTTGCCGTCAGGCGACGAGCAAAAGTGTTGCTCATTGACCTTAGCTCTGACTATACTCTCGTCACTCACCTCAAAATGACAGGACAAATGGTATTTGTTGCTACTCAAATATCAACTATCAAATCTCAAACATCAAAGGACGAAGTCCGCTTCGGGGCAGGGCATCCAAACGAAAGTTTGGTTGGATCGTTACCTGATAAATCAACCAGAGTACATTTTGTGTTCAAAGATGGTTCTCATCTGTTTTTTAACGATCAACGCAAGTTTGGCTGGGTTAGAATGCTGCCAACATCTCAAATAAATGAGTTGCCGTTTTTCCAGAAAGTCGGGCCTGAACCCCTAGAGGATAGCTTCACTGCAGATGTGTTCATAGAGCGAATCAACAAGAGAGCTAACACTACTGTTAAAGCTGCTTTGCTTGATCAGTCGGTGCTAGCCGGAGTGGGGAACATCTATGCAGATGAGAGTTTGTGGGGCGCAATGATACACCCTGCTGAGCGTGTGAAAGATATTAGTTCTAAAAAACTAGAGCTACTACACAAAGAGCTTATTTTTGTGTTGCGACTTGCAATAGAAAAGGGTGGTAGCACAGATAAAAACTATGTGAATGCAGAAGGCAAAAAAGGCAGCTATATCGATTTTGCACGAGTGTTTCGACGCGAGGGACTAGCGTGTCCTCGCTGCAATACAATTATTGAAAAGTCGCGTGTTGCCGGGCGAGGAACGCACACTTGTCCACTATGTCAGAGAACTGATACTTGATAGATGATACTTGATGCTTGATACTAGTAATCGATGATATACACTTTCACCGGTAAAAATAGCTTTACGCTGCAAACGGAGCTCAATAAGCTAGTAGCTACTGCTATAGAAGAATCTGGGGAGTTTGCTGTCGAGAGATTTGATGCGAGCGATTCTGAAGCCGACATACTGCTTCAAGCAGTACAAAGTGTACCATTTCTCGTGCCCAAAAAAACGGTGATTATACGTAACATTCAAAGCAACACAGTGCTTATAGAAAAACTCGAAGACGTCGTTAACAGAACAGCAGAAAACGTCGATGTGATACTTGTCGAACCAGCATTAGATAAACGTAAAAGCTCATATAAATTATTACAAAAACTGACGTCGATGCGAGAGTTTGCAGAACCTAAATCTTTTGAGCTGCCTCGTTGGATTGTAGAGCAAGCCAAAACTCATGGGGCTACAATCTCAAAAACAGACGCCGACTATCTCGTCGAGCGAGTTGGAGCTAACCAGCAGCTTCTCTCAAATGAAGTAGAGAAGTTATCTTTGTATAACAATAAAATTGATAAAGAAAGTATCACTGCGCTTACAGAAGAATCATTGCAGCACGGCGTCTTTACGCTGCTCGACGCGGCATTTAGTGGAGATAATAAGCGAGCAGTCGAGTTGTACAGAGAACAGCGCCGTGCACGTATCGAGCCACACTACATCCTCGCAATGTTGGTCTGGCAACTCATGTCAGTAGCGCAGGCTGTGTATGCTGAAGATAAAACAGAATCAGCTCTAATCGAAGCACGGCAATCACCTTTTTCAGCGCGAAAATCCCTGTCGCTGGCTAAGCGACTCAACAAAGCAGACGTTAAAAAAATGATTATTGATCTCAGCGAACTAGATGGACAAATAAAAACCGACACTGATGCTGATGCAGGTTTAGAGCTTTATCTGTTAAACTTATAAACTATCCTTGACTTTTAAGCATAACTATGATACTTTATTATAGTAAAATATCACTGTTTAATAAAACAAAAAATGGAAATAGCTCCACAGCCCGCACCACAACAAGTTGTCGATGTGCAAAAAAGACCACTCGAATCTTTCCAAGATCATTTTCAAGCATATCCAGATGTTCCTGAACCAAAACTCAAGCCTGAAGTTAGAAGAGTTCACAATCATGAACTTCGCTTGGAGCATGCACTAGGTGCAACTGCTGTAGCGACCATGGAAGCTATATTGCCACTTGAAGAAACGATTTTTAATACAGCACAATTGAAAGGTCAAGCAGCAGAAGCGTATGAACGACGAATGAGCTCAATGACTACAGCTCAAAAAATTAGATACTTGGCTAAGTGGCAGGCTAGGCCTCTACCAGGTCTAAGGCGTAAAATCGATAGGTTGGACTCTGACCAAAATAGTCTAAGCACTACGTTAGCTGCTAGTGAAGCAAGAGTTGCAGAACTGCTAGACGAAGTTCGTGAGAAAATAAAAGAAGCGCCAGAATTTAAGAATGAAGAGAATAGACATTTTATAGGAAAAACTTTTCCTCCCTATATACAAGCATTATATTCTCGAAGTAATAATGAAGCACTAGAGCTTGGTCGTCCTATTCAGGATCCTGTAGAGTGGCTAACAGAGAACACATCTGAAGGAAGAGAACGGCTGATTAACTTTGTGAAGTTTAATGTTGATCGTTCCGAAAAGGCACAAGACGATCCAGAGCTAGTCGAAACATATCAGCAAGAAAAAGAAGAGTGGGGAGAAGGAGTAAGAAAAGGTATCGAAGAAGGTTGGATACAAAGCAGCCATTTGGAGACCATAACTAAAATCGATGATGTTACGGTACGATTTGCTGATTCATTTGATTTGTCACATCAAGACAGGGGAGGCTACTCGATTAAGAATAAGAAATACATAGTATTCGGTAAGAACAAAGGAGTCATAGAGCACGCGGCAAAGCACGAACTTAATCATGCATTACTGGGATCTTTTAGTAATGAACACACTTGGCTGAACGAGGCAGTTACAGAGCATCTAGCCCAAGTGATAAATGGAGATCGAGGCATAGAAGAAATATTTGGTGCTGGCCAAAATGAAGGAAGTGATCATGCGTACAGACACCCTAGAGACCTCTTAGATAGTCTCATTGAGCTTTCGGATAATGGGTTTTCAATGAAACAAGTAGCGCTAGCTTATGCAAAGGATGGTCCTAGTAGCAGTGAAGGCGAAGCATGGCTTAAGGGCAAGATTGACCGAGAATTAGGTGTTACAGGATCCCTAGACAAGGTGAGTACAAAAGTTGCAGAATTAATTGCAGAGCATATGGCATTAGGAAAACCATGGCGACTGGCTCTAACCTATGCCTGTGGAACAGTAGGCGCTCTTCTCAGAAGCACCCCTCAGGAAGTTCTAGGACAAGAATATACAGCTAAAGTTGCTGCTTAGATAATAAAAGACAACTACAGCTTGGTTGGTAGTTATTTCTTAGTGGGCTTTTTTGCTGGGGCTTTTTTAGCAGCTGGTTTCTTTGCTGCAGATGTTTTCTTTGTAACTGCAGTAGGCTTTGTTGCTGCTTTTTTGACTGCTGGTTTTGCAGCTTTTTTAACGATAGTTCGTTTGCCGCCGTTTGCTGCTTTTGCTGCAGCGTTTAGCTGAGATTTCTTACGAGCAGCTTTATTTTTACTGATGATGCCTTTTTTAACAGCTGTGTCTAAAGCACTTTGTGCTTGATTCTGAGCTTCTTCAACTTTTTTACCACCAGAAATAGCTGTTTGGAAAGCTTTAAGTGACTCACGAAGCGTTCGTTTTGTTTTTGCGTTAGCGATACTCTTAACGCGGGTTACATTGACACGCTTTTTAGCTGATTTAATAATTGGCATTGTGTGAACTTTCTCCTTGATGTCCGTTTTGTGTAAAACAGAGCTTATTATTGTTGCAATTTCGGCTAATTATACCGGAATATCCTAAAGAAGTAAATACACTAGACAGCATAATATAAAACATGGTATATTATTACCGTAAGCAATAAAAATCAAAAAACAGTTATAAAAATATGCAAAATCAAGCAGTAGCAGAACAAATTGTAAAAACCCTCAAAGAGGCTAATAACGTACTTGTCACAGTGAAGAACAGCCCATCTGTTGATGAGCTTACTGCCGCGATAGGGCTTACTTTGTTGTTGAACCGCATGGATAAGCACGCGGTAACAGTGTTTAGCGGTAGAGTGCCCTCGACTTTAGAATTCTTGCAGCCAGACATGGCTATAGATAATACGACGGATAGTTTACGCGACTTCATCATCGCTCTTGATAAGTCTAAAGCCGACAAACTGCGTTATAAAGTAGAAGACAACGTTGTTCGAATTTTTATTACTCCTTATAAGTCATCAATTACCCAGAATGATTTAGATTTTAGCCAAGGCGATTTCAACGTCGATGCGGTTATCGCACTCGGTGTAGTGACGAAAGAAGATTTTGACCAAGCAGTTACCGCGCACGGTAGAATTCTGCATGACGCAGCGGTTATAACTGTCACTAAGCATGATGCGGTAAGCCAGATAGGCTCTATAAACTGGCAGGAACAACAAGCGAGTAGTGTATCTGAAATGATCGCAAGCATTGTTGACCAGCTTGGTCCGGATGTACTTGATGGTCAGATTGCAACAGCGCTGTTAACGGGTATTGTTGCTGAGACTGATCGATTCAAAAATGCGAACACGACACCTAACGTTCTCGCACTCAGCTCAAAACTGATGACTGCTGGAGCGAATCAGCAGCTTATAGTCGAAAAGCTGGAAGCTCCTGATATGAGCTCTACTGGACATCCGCTCGTTGAATCTCCACTAGACAACTCAAATGATGACGGAGCATTAGAAATTAATCATGACGACGAAATCCAAAATATCCATATAGACGATACTGGTGAGTTACAGCTTCCGGCTCAGCAAGATGAGCCAGTAGCATCAATACCAATTGAACAACCTGTTAAGGAAGAACAAGACACGCTACAGCCAATCGAAGAAGGCGATTCACAGTCAAGTGCTGCAGATAAGGGACATCTCTACATGCAGTCTGAAGAGCCTGCACAGTTATACGGTCAAGATGACAGTGGCAAAGAAACTGCTCAGCCACTTTTTGAAGATAATAAATCTAATGATAATGAGCCAGAAGTAGCTCCAGAGCCTCCAGTTCCGGAAGTAGCGGCTCACAAGCAAAGAGTTATTGAGCCATTATCTCCCGAAGAAACTGTCGAGCCTCCTACACGAGACGATTCGCAACAAACACTTACCGATATAGAAAAATCTGTTGATAGTCCCCACGTTAGTCCAGATGCAACCGCTAATGTCGATGATTTCCTCGGCTCATCGCGGGCAGCTCCTGTGATTGAACCTGTCGTCTCAGAAATTCCTGCGCCAGCAGCACCTGTCGAAGAAGTAAAACCTGAGACGCCTACGCCGCCAGTCGAAGACGTTGTTCAGGTACCTGAGCCAACCCCGCAAGTAGTCAATCCGTCATCACCTCCAAGTGTGCCGCCCCCACTTATGCCACAAGCGCCCACGCAACCACAATTTTTTGACGCTGACGGCAGCAACAACAATCCATTCTTGAACCCAAACTCGTAAAACAAAACAACAATGGTAAGCTTGGAGTATGAATATTAAAGGCTTACTGCTCATAGATAAGCCAAAAGGTTGGACAAGTTTTGACGTTGTTGCTAAAGTTCGTGGTCAATTACGTCAGCTGTCGGGTGACAAAAAAATTAAAGTTGGTCATGCTGGCACGTTGGACCCGATGGCAACAGGGCTTTTGATTGTTTTGGTCGGCGCTCTGACAAAGCAACAAGACAGTTTCATGAAGAAAGATAAGATCTACCGCGCTAAAGTGACGTTTGGTGCGAGAAGCACCACCGATGATGCGGAAGGAGAGCTGACAAGTAGTGGAGTTGAACCCCGGATGCCTCTCGATCAAGTAGCTACTGCATTAAAAAGCTACGTCGGAGAGATAGATCAACTGCCACCAGCTTACAGTGCAATAAAAATTGAAGGAAAACGTGCCTACAGCATCGCTAGAGCTGGCGAAACACCAAAATTGAAAACGAGAAAAGTCAACATTTATAAGATTGAGTCAATCGTTGTGACCGGCTCAGAAGTAGCATTTGTTTGTCATGTTTCGTCAGGAACATACATACGTAGTTTGGCACGAGATCTTGGAGACACACTAGGTTGTGGAGCGTATTTGTCGGAGTTACGGCGGGTATCAATAGGCGAATACACGGTTACACAAGCGCAAGCAATTTCAGAGTTGACCGAAGAGGAATTGCAAAAAACTCTTGTCTAAAGAAGTCAGGCGTGCTATAGTTGTCTCCAACAATGACAGAAACTAAAGAGAAAAGCACCGCTAAAAGTGCTGCAACCACCACAGTCGAAGATACTGGCTCACCATCAGTGCAGGTAACTGCGCTTACGACGCGTATTAACGAACTTACTGAACACCTGAAAGTGAACAAAAAAGACCACATGGCACGCCGCGGCTTGCTTGTTATGGTTGGAAGAAGAAAGAAATTATTACGCTACTTAGCTAGTAAAGATAGTGCAGCTTATCTAGCGCTCATTAAAAAACTCGGTCTTCGTCGTTAATTTAGTAGAAAGTTTGTTTCTTTTTACGCACGCATCTCTTAGCAATAACAGATGCGTGGGCTAGAAGAAAATAATAGGGGTTAAAATCAGTAGTAGAGCACAGTTTGTATCATATACAACCTGAACCCTGTTACTGATACTCCAAGAAAAGGATTAAAAATATGGATTCAGCAATTATTAACCCGTTCGGCAAAGATGTCTTGAGCGTTAAGACTGAGTTGTGTGGACAAGAGCTATCTCTTGAGATTAATAGAGTAGGCTTTCGTTCAACTGCTTCAGTGCTCGTACGATATGGCGACACGGTAGTACTTGGTACAGCTATGGTTGGTAATCGACCAGTGCACGGCATGGATTATTTCCCTTTAAGTATTGATTATGAAGAAAAACTATATGCTGCTGGTAAAATCAGCGGCTCAAGGTTTATCAAGCGCGAAGGTCGTCCGTCAGAAGAAGCAATATTGATAGGTCGTATTATTGACCGACCGATTCGACCGCTTTGGCCAAAAGGCTATCGACAAGAAGTGCAAGGAATCGCAACAGTGCTCAGTACTGATCCGAGTTTCCGCCCAGATATGATCGCGATGATCGCAATAAGTACCGCGCTATCACTAACGGGTGCGCCGTTCGATGGTCCTGTTGCTGGTTTGCGTGTAGGAATGACAGAATCAGGCGACTATAAAGCATTCATGAGTGCTGAAGAGTATGACAACAGCAAACTTGATCTTGTCGTAGCTGGCACAACCGGTGGCGTCATGATGGTTGAAGCTGGTGCAAACGAAGTCACCGAACAAGAGGTTATTGAGGCGATTGCATGGGCACAAGAAGCTATGCAACCAGCGATTGCGCTTCAAAAAGAGCTGGTAGAAAAAGTCGGTGTGAAGCCACTTGAATATGAACTCGTGAAGCCAGACGCTGATATACAAAAAGCAGTTGACGAATGGTGTGCTGGCAAACTAGGAGTTGAGCTACGCAAAGAGTATCCAGTTCGTAATGCAATGATAGACGAGATCAGAAGCGCACTACATACTCATTTCGAAGCTGAGCTTGGTGAAGAAGCGTATGCAGCAGTAAAGGGCGACTACGCAGAAGCATTTCAGATGACTGTGCACCTTGATGCACGCGCTGGCATTGTCAACGAACAAATACGTCCAGACGGTCGGAAGATGACAGAGGTTAGGGATCTTTCTAGTGAGACTGGTTTCTTACCACGTGCTCATGGCTCAAGTATATTCACACGCGGTGTGACACAAGCGATGAACATCGTCACGCTTGCACCACTTAGCTTCTCTCAGATTGTCGACACAATGGAACGCGATATGGAACGACGCTATATGCACCACTACAACGCTCCAGGCTGGACAGTTGGTGAAGTAAAGCGTCTCATGGGGCCTGGCCGACGTGAGATAGGACATGGCTACCTTGCAGAACGTGCCCTGTTACCAATGTTGCCAGACGAAGCAGACTTTCCTTATGCAATCCGATCAGTGACAGAAATCATGAGCCAAAATGGTTCAACTTCTATGGCTGCAACATGTTCGTCATGTCTTGCACTACTTGATGCCGGTGTCCCATTAAAAGGTATGGTGAGTGGTATTGCAATGGGCTTGATGCTCGACGGCGACACGCCTTACGTGTTGAGCGATATTGCAGACGCTGAAGATTTTGCCGGAGACATGGACTTTAAAGTGACTGGTACAAAGAATGGTATTACTGCGCTTCAGATGGACATGAAAGTCCACGGACTGCCAACAGAAATACTTGCAATGGCTCTTGAACAGGGTAAAACTGGAAGAAACGAAATCCTCGCGCACATGGAAACTATCATCAGTTCACCAAAAGATATGAGTCCTTATGCGCCACGAGTTGAATCAATCAAAATCAACCCAGATAAGATTCGTGAGATAATTGGCAAAGGTGGTGAAACAATTCAAAGAATTACTGCCGAGAGTGGTACAGAAATCGACATCAAAGATGATGGTACCGTGATGATCGCAAGCCCTGACAAAGCAAAGATTGAGGTTGCGAAGCAAATGATCAACGATATTGTTGCCGAACCACAAATAGGCGCTATTTACCGAGATAAGCCAGTCATGAGTGTCATGGACTTCGGTGCCTTCGTACAGATTATGCCCGGAAAAGACGGCCTAGTTCATGTCAGTGAGTTATCAGAAGAACGTGTCGAGAAAGTGTCTGATGTTGTTAAAGAAGGTGATCTTGTCACCGTTAAACTAGTTGCAATTGATGATCGAGGACGATTACAATTATCAATGAAAGCAGCCAAGCGAGAACTAGAAAATTAGTAGATAAAGGCTAACTAAAAAAAGTGGGGCAAATACATATGGCAAAAAAATCATCTGTAGCAATCAGAGACAGCTCATGGCTTAAACTTTTAGGCGCTGCAGTTGTCGCATATATACTTGCATACATCTTCGCGTCTTGGGCAGTTGATAGTGGCAAGATTCTTGCCTACATAATCACCTATGTCAGCCTTTATTACGCCGCCTACTATACAAAAGAAGCAATTAAAAAACGATTTTTTAAGCAGACACATGACAAAACAAGAACAGCTCGAACAACTAAAAAAGCTCATTGAGACAAATCAGCCAGCCAAAGAGCTAGCAGTCACCGCTAATCAGTTGGTGTTTGGCTCGGGCAATCCGGATGCAGACATCGTATTTGTAGGGGAAGCGCCGGGTAAGAACGAAGATAAAACTGGAAAACCATTTGTTGGAGTAGCAGGAAAGTTTCTCGACGAAATGCTGGATTCAGTAAACATTAAGAGGCAAGACGTGTACATTACCAACATAGTAAAATATCGACCACCGAACAATCGTGATCCATTGCCTACTGAGAAGACAGAGTTTTGGCCGTATCTCTTGCAGCAACTAGCAATAATCAGACCAAAAGTAGTTGCAACGCTCGGGAGACACAGTGGTCAAGCATTTATCAAGGATCTACAAATCAGTACAGATCATGGCAAAACAAAAAAAGTAAAAATGCTACTAGAGAATAAAGAGACAAGCATGCTTGTTTTGCCTCTTTATCATCCAGCAGCAGCGTTATATAACGGCAGTCTTCGGAGTACATTACTCGAAGATTTCCAAAACGTACATACATTAGTAACAGAACAATAAACATTTTTTATACAATCTAAGGAGTAAAAACAATGAATAAACAAAAAAATCCAAATCAACAAGGAAGACGAAATGGGGGCGGCAATAGTAATAATAAACCTGCACTAAGCTCGTCGTCACCGCGTCTGAAGACAACCGAAACTGCACGAAGTGCATCTAGGGGCGAAGCTATTCGTGCGCAGCGACGTAACAATGATGACGCCAACAGGCTTATCAGTCAGTATAACCTCGCTGAAGTTCAGCCAATGAACCGTGCCAACAAAATCGACGATCGACCAGTCCTAAAAGTTATCGGTCTCGGTGGCATGGACGGCGGTGGTTCAAAGAACATGATCGTCGTTGAGTACAAAGACGAGGCAGTCATTATTGACGCCGGTAACGACCTCGGCGTTGACTTGCCGGGTATCAACTATGGTATCGCTGATACCACCTACCTAGACTCGATTAAACATAAACTAAAGGCGTATATCATCACGCACGGTCACCTTGATCATATCGGTGGGCTGCCACATATCGTGCCGAAGTATCCGGCGCCAATTTACGGCTCTAACTTTACCATTGGTATGGTTGAGCGGTTCTTTGATAATTTTGGTATTCCGATGCCAGAAGGTTTCAAGCTTGAAACAGTTACCATGAATGAAACAACTCACGAGAAGCTAAAAATCGGACAGTTCTTTGTTGAGCTCGTACGCGTGACACACTCGATCCCCGGAAGCACCGTTGTTGTACTTGATACACCTGTCGGTAGAATCGTTTGTACGGGCGATTACAAACTTGATCCGAACCCGCACGATCATGAGAGATCAGATATCGAACGGCTTGAAGAGCTCGGCCGCGAAGGAGTATTGCTACTCCTAAACGAGTGTATGAGCTCTGCTAAACCTGGACGTACGCCTTCAGAAAGTACTATTGAACACACATTTGTTGACTTGTTTGAACGTTCACCAGGACGGGTGTTTGTTGCTTGTTTCTCAAGTAACATGAACCGAATCCAGATGCTCGTGAATGCGGCAACTGCCCATAACCGAAAAATTGCTATGGACGGCCGAAGTATGCTTTCTACGCTTGAGGTCGCGATTAAGTTGGGGATGATTAAGATTCCAAAAGGAACTTTTGTGCCAATCGCTAGCGTCCCTAACATGAAAGATAATGAAGTAGTGATTATCTGTACTGGTTCGCAGGGCGAGCCAAATTCAGCGCTGCAACGTATGTCGAGTGGTGACCACAAGCACATTAAGCTCAAAGCACTTGATACGGTTATCCTATCGAGTACGCCGATCCCAGAGAGCGGTAACGACAAACTTATCGCTGACATGGTTGATGATCTGAACAGAAAAGATGTGCAAGTATTCCGACACCAGACGCGTGAAGTCGATGGTTGTGGTCCACTGCACGTATCAGGCCACTGTTCACTTGATGACTATATGGAAATGATCGATATGATCCAACCGAAGTTCTTGCTGCCTATATATGGCGCGTACACCGCACAGAAATATCACAATAAAGAAGCAATCAAACGTGGTTTTCCGAAAGCCAATGTTCGGACGATTGATAACGGTGAAGTAATAGAGCTGACCGCGGATTCTATGAAGTCGAGCGGTGAAGTGCCTGTTGGGACGGTACTTGTTGACCAAACTGGGGCGACAGTGAGCAACATTGTCGTCAAAGATCGCTTGATCCTCAGCGAAGACGGGCTTGTCGTTGTGATCCTGACCATGGATAAGAAAACTGGTCAGTTGATGACTAGCCCAGATATCATTAGCCGTGGATTCATCTATATGCGTGATAACGAAGAACTCATGAACCTATTCCGATCAGAGCTTAAGCGTGCAGTTGTACAACGATTCAAGCGTGTTGACCTTGATAGATTTAAAGCAGAGATTAAAGATTACGTCACGCACTTCTTGTATGAACAAACACAGCGAAGTCCGATTGTGATTCCTGTCGTGAACATTATTAGTGGTGGAGGCGGTAAATCTGGAAACAATAGTAGTTCAAATAACAACCGTAATGACCAGAACAACAAGCCACAAGCACCCGAGAAAACACCCGAGCAAATTGCAGCAGAACAACAAGACCGCTTTGCTATGATGCGGCAGCAACTTCTCGGCCACGATCCCCGCACCGACTAAAACACTCTGGTCCACAAACAATCCCCCTGCCGCAGAGCATAGCTCTACGCGCTGGGGATTTTTGTGTCTTGACACATCTTGAACTTTTTCGTCAACGTACTCACTTCACCGTACCATAGCGTACGACTCGTTCCGTGCGTTAACGAAAAAGTCCAAGCTGCACTCAAGCCAGAGCGTTTTAGTACAGTAGTCTTTAGATGCTATAATTTTCCTAAGATGAGTAAATACAAATATAATTTCTTTGTTGCGGGGCGTTGGCGTAATCATGAGCAAGTTAAACTAGTATTAGATGCCGTTCGAGCGAGTGGAAAAACAGCATACTGTTTTATTGAAAATCAATATGAAGGTGAAAAGGTTGAACTCAACCCTGACAGCTCTATCGAAGAATCAATGCAGAAGCTTGAAGCTTTAGATGCTGATGATGGCTTGATCAAGAAAATTTTCGAAAGAGATATGCAGGCCCAAAGAGACAGTGAGAGCTTTTTACTCGTGCTACCGGCTGGCATATCAGGTCATGTTGAAGCAGGTGCGTCGTATGGCATGGGCAAAAAATGCTATGCGGTAGGGGTGCCAGAAAAGACAGAAACGCTGTACCAAATATTTAATGAAACATTTCCAGATATCAAGGCCCTAGAGGAGTGGCTAACCCAAAACTAGTTGACAAAGCTTATGTTTATATGTTAAAATAACAACATTGTAGTATCGCTACTGCTTAAAGTGTTAAAATAGAAATATATGGCAAAAAGAAAAAAACGATCATCAAAAAAGAAGTCTAGCTCCAAAAAGAAAATGAGCAGTGAGCTTAGCGAACCGAATCTTTTCGTAAGGCAGGTTGGCGCGGTTGCGCTAATTATATTGGCAATATTTATGCTGCTTGGTGGGTTTGGTACCGGCGGTAGCTTACCAGTTGGTATGTTTGATCTCGTCTATAAAGTGCTTGGTCAGGCTGCATATCTCGCCCCAATCGCACTAGTCTATTGGGCGGTGTATAAGTTTAAGGCAGAGGAATATGATCTTCCTACTTCAAGGTTACTAAGTATGAGTGCGCTTATATTGGCGCTCTCAAGCTGGTTACACGTTGCTTTTGTATCGCGACCAAACACTGCAGCAGAGTATTCCGGTGGTAACGGAGGAGGACTCGGAGAAATTATAGGTAATGCAGCACTCGCAGCGCTTGATAAGCTTCCAGCAAGTATTATGTTCTTTGTCTTGACGATACTTGCTGCTTGTTGGGCGTTCGGTATTCCGCTTCAGGTGTTTTTGAAGCCGTTTAAACGACGCGAACGATCTGATAGTGATGAAGAGGATATGGAGCAGTTGAAGGCAAAAGTAACGGCTGCACCTCAGGGCTTTAAACTAAACGAAGGTGTGCCGGTAGAACACAGCCCACAGAGAAGTTCAATGAAGAATACTGTATCTGCTAAACTAGCACCTGAAGAAAACCATGAAGCACTCACCGAGGCGCGCGATCCTAATTGGCAGTTTCCTACAACGGATCTCCTAATTAAGAAACAAGACAAAGCGGATGCAGGTGATGTTAACGGCAACGCAGATATTATCAAGGATACATTTGAGAACTTTAATATTGATGTCGAGATGGAGGGTGCGAACATCGGTCCGCGTGTGACACAATTTACGCTCAAGCCACCTTCTGGCACAAAGCTAAGTAAGATATCTGCGCTTGACCGTGAGTTGTCGCTGAATCTTGCAGCACAAAGCATCCGAATAGAAGCACCTATTCCAGGAAAACGAGCGGTGGGTATCGAAGTGCCGAACGTGAAGTCGGCAACAGTTCGAATTGCTGGTGTATTGGATGATAAAGTATGGAAGAACATCACAAAAGAGCCGTTAGCTTTCGCTATTGGCCGTGATATAGCGGGGCAACCGGTGGTGGCTTCTCTTAATAAAATGCCTCATTTATTGATAGCTGGACAAACTGGCTCAGGTAAGTCAGTTATGATCAATACGTTGTTAACCAGCCTGCTTTATAACAACAGCCCTGCTGATTTAAAGCTTATCTTGGTTGATCCAAAGCAGGTTGAGCTTACGCCGTATAACGACATACCGCACCTGCTTACACCAGTTATTACAGAGCCAGAAAAGTGTATTAGTGCGCTCAAGTGGGCAGTTTCAGAGATGGAACGACGGCTTCGAACATTCGCTGGTGTGCATAAGAGAAATATCGCTGAATACAATAACCTCCAAGACCAAGACGCAATGCCGTACGTAGTTATAGTTATTGATGAGCTGGCTGATCTTATGATGATGGCAGCGCGAGACGTTGAGGCACTGATTGTACGAATCGCACAGAAAGCACGTGCTGCCGGCATCCACCTAGTACTTGCAACGCAGCGTCCGTCTGTTGATGTTATTACTGGTCTCATTAAAGCAAACGTACCAGCTCGAATCGCCTTTACCGTAGCAAGTCAGATCGACTCACGAACCATAATCGACGGTATGGGTGCCGAGAAGCTTCTCGGTATGGGAGATATGCTGTTTTCGACATCTGAAATGCCAAAGCCAATGCGTGTACAAGGTGCATTTATAAGTGATGAAGAAACGATAAAAGTGAATGATTTCCTCCGTATGCAGCGCCCGCCACAGTATGACGATGAAGTGGTGAGCCAGCCGGTTCAGCTCAACGGCAAGGGTGGCGTTGTACCTGATAATGATACTGCAGGCAGTAGCTCAGATGATGATATGTGGCGCGACGCAGTGCACGTGATCGTTGAGAATCGTAAAGCGAGTACAAGTTTGTTGCAACGAAGATTACGAATTGGCTACGGCCGAGCTTCTCGTTTGATAGACGAGATGGAAGAACAGGGCATCGTTGGACCGTCGTCTGGTTCAAAGCCACGAGACGTGTTGATTACAAGTATGGATGATGTATTTGGCTCTACTGATGGCATGAGCGCGGTTGAGGCTGACGAAGAAGCCGCGTTAGATGAAATTTAAAAACTTACCGAACAAGGCAATATTATGGGTTATCTAGTAGTTATTTTATTGTACTTGACAGCGATTATTGTAGGAGTAGGAATTTGTATATATCTATTTTCAATTTTTGGGCACATTATTTATAATAAATTTTTGCCAAAATCTGTGAGGAAGACAATTCCTGAAAGAACATTCGTGATTATATTTGCCATCTTTTTTGGAATGTTTGCAGTTATTCCCGTTCATAGTCTTGTTTTCAGAATTTGGCAAGTATAGAATTTTGAATAAATATTTGATTTAGTGTATAATTACACCTGTAATAACAACTTTAGTCTATGACTCTTAGGTACATAGACTGATTAAACCAAAGAAAGGATACTAGATGGACAGTTACGAATTAGCTGTGCTTTTTCACCCAGATCTAGAAATAGATCTAGACAAAGCAACAAAACAAGTTGAGAAGCTTGTCGATGCTGCTGGTGGTAAAATCACCGAAACCGATAATTGGGGCAAACGAAAGCTTGCGTACAAAATCGCAGGTCACGAACATGCAGTGTATGTTTTTTATACGCTTGAGCTACCTGCTCAAGGTGTACGTACGCTAAATGACGCACTAAATATTACTGGTGAAGTGATCAGATTTTTGATTACTAAACCTGACGTTAAGGCTATTGCTAAAGCAGAAGCGATGAAAGTTAGTCGTGATAAGCGTCTTAGTCAAATGACTGACGAAGATGATGACGACGAAGACGATTCAGACGACGAAGACTAAGGTGAGGGTGATTGGATTTTGGCGTAAGCCAACTTTCATCAGACCATTTCGCTTCGCTGCATTACGCCCTTAGTCCGCTAAAAGCAGGCTTTCACAAAATCCGGCGAATTGAGTGGTAAAATGAAATTGTACAACGACACCAGAACGTAAGTAAAAGATGAAAGGAGAGTATTCGTTAGGCTCGGGAGCCCAAAGGGAAAAGAGCAGCCGGAACAGGGAATCTATTTCACTGTCCCGCGCGCCAAAGTAAAACTGTAGGTTTTGCTTGGAACTAGCGAAGCGATAAAAGTATGCGAGGATTTAACAAAGTAGTATTGATGGGTAACTTAACTCGGGATCCTGAGCTGAGAACAACACCTAATGGTCAGACGGTCTGTAGTTTTTCACTAGCGGTTAATCGTACGTGGAAAAATGCACAAGGTGAGCAGCAAGAAGCAGTGGACTATGTCGACTGTAATATCTGGGCAAAACCTGCAGAGATCATCAATCAATACATGCGCAAAGGTAGCGGTATATTGGTGTCAGGACGCTTACAACAGCGATCATGGGAGCAAGAAGGCCAAAAGCGCAGCAAGGTTGAGGTAGTCGTAGAAGACTTCAACTTTGTTGGTGGTGGCAATGAAGGCGGAAGTGGTGGAAATAGTTCTACGTCAAGCTCTTCAAGCAGTTCTAGCGCTGATTCAAGCTCAGCTCCAGCCAAGAAGAAAGAAACAACGTCTGACGATATTGGCGACGAGCCTATTAATTTGGACGACATCCCTTTTTAATACCATGAGAGTGGAATATCCCCTCTCATCGCGCGGACGAACTAAATAAATTCGTTCAGGCCGGCTGCTCACCCCTGAGCACTACATAGTAAATGGGTACTACAGTTGAAACACCGGTAGTTGTTACAAGAGACATGCGAGCAATAACACCGGCAGCTGAAGTTCAACAAGTACCAGTACCACAAGAATAATTAAATAAGTTAAGAAAGGAACGTTACGCTCGGGAGCCCTTGTAGCTCAAGGGAAAAGAGCAGCCGGAACAGAGAATTTATTTCACTGTCCCGCGCGTCGAGAAAAACCGTAGGTTTGTCTTGAGTAGCGAAGCGGAAACTATATGGCTAAAATTTTTAAACACAAGACAGATATTCCATATTTTGATTACAAGGACTTCAAGACCTTGCAACGATATGTGAACCAATACGGACAAATCGAACAACGAAAGAAAACAGGTCTCGCTGAAAGCAAACAACGTCAGCTTTCAAAAGCTATCAAGCGCGCACGACACCTCGCATTATTACCATTTGTTAACCACGGATAGTTTTTAGGCGTGGAAGATAACGTAACCATATTAAAGCTTTTGGAATTGATCGAACGGGTGAATAGCTACCCAGAGATTAATGAATCTGGGCTAAAAAACACCGATTTTCCGGATAGAACAATTGCTTCACTTCATAACCACCTTGGGAACATGAAGCAGTATATAAGTGGTATATCTACTGCATTTAACGCAACAGAACAATCTCTGATGATAAAAAATGCTGAAAAAGATTTAAACGAAGTAGGTAGTGATCTGTTTGAGTTGCATCAGAGGGGTGCAATGAGTAATAGTGTGTATAGCGCACTGAACGTTATCGCCAAAGAACTAGAAGAGTTATTGAGTAAGCAATTCGATTCAGATTTTAGCTAGTCGCTATAACGGAACTGGATGCGCGGACTAACATAAGGAGCAATAGCATGGATTATGACAACTACTACAAGCAAGTGATATCAATGCAACACCGGATGAGAGACTGCATAGATGAACCAAGCCACGCTGACGCGAGAAAACTTGAAAAAGTTTTCCAAAAACTAGAAGATGATGTTCAAGTTAAGAAAAACCCTTACACAATCAGGGATGACTTGAAACAAATTGAAAACATTTGTCAATCGATGGACGAAGCCGTTATGAGCCACGGTGACGTTACAGAAATTGAAAGTTGGATTCGCAGTAGCCTACAAAAAATAAGATAGGAGTACTAAAGTGGCATTAGGAGTAACAGATTTACGTAAAGGAGCAGTATTTTCATGGGAAGGTACGCCGTACCGTGTTGTTGAGTATGCCCAAAAAGTAGTTGGACGAGGTGGATCAATCGTCAATGTCACGATTAAAAGCCTGATAGACGGTAAAGTTCTGCAAAAAACATTTAAAGGCAACGAACAGCTCGATAATGTTGATCTCAGCTACAGCAATATTCAGTATCTATATACTGATGGCGCGAAGTTCTATTTCATGGACAATGAATCTTATGAACAGATTGAGCTGAACGCTGAAGTAATCGCAGATCAGGCAGGATACTTAAAAGAAGGTGACATTGTTAAGGCGATGAAGCTGGATGGACTAGCCGTTAGTATTGAACTACCAAAAAATGTATACCTAAAAGTTACCTACACAGAAGATGTAGTGAAGGGCGACACGACTAGTACTGTGTTAAAAAGCGCGACCCTTGAAACCGGCATTTCAGTCCGCGTACCGGCTTTCATAAAAGTTGGAGATATTATTTCTGTTGATACAGACAACGGAAATTATAGAGAGCGCAAGAAAGACTAAATATGAATATCGTTGTAGGTGATAAAGTTGGAAAACACCGTCACATACAAGATATTGTTGAAACAGCGGAACAAGCTGTTGTCGATAGTTTTGGCTGTGTTGGTGTAGCGATTCCCGATAATTTGACGCTAGCAATACAAAGAGGTAGTCCTTATCATCTAGGTGGGTACAGTTCAGCAGATTCGACATTAATAACTAATATACCTAGGAAAATTAAACAGCCAGTGGATAATTTTCTAAGTTCCGTTTTAGTTGTTACTGCGCATGAATCAATGCACGCAATAAGAGACGCCTCTGGAGTTATGTTGCAGGATAGTGCTGCTTCTATTGCTATAGAAGAAGGCTTTGCGGTGCAATTTGAAAAGTACTTTTTGCAGACTAAAAATCTACCATTTATACCAGAGGTTCATAAAGACAGAAAAGGTCACACGCTTGCTATGACTGCTCAAGAGGCTGCTGAAAAAGTAGTAGTTGAGTATCCTGAAATACCAGTTGGGCCTTTTGTATCAAGAATATACCATTTACACTATGTGGGGTATACAGCATTATCATTATTATTTCCTGAAAATGAAGCTGTAAATCCTGATAGTTTTTTGCTATCTCAGTCAGAAGTAAGAAAATTATTAAGCGAGAAGCTATGAAAAGACTCGATAAAGAGCTTCTTAAGCGGAGCGTTGTTTCAAGCCGTTCGCAAGCTGAAAATTATATTAAGCTTGGAGTGGTAACGGTTAATGGTAAGAAAATTACTAAACCAAGCTTTGCGGTCTCGAGTAGTGATAGTATCGTACTTGCTAGTGAGCAATATGTTTCGAGAGCTGCACTGAAATTAGCCTCAATTGCAAAGCAGTTTCAGCTAGATTTTAGGGATAAGATAGTACTCGACGTCGGTAGTAGCACTGGAGGGTTTACTGATTATGCCTTGCAACATGACGCCCACAAGGTGATTGCAGTCGATATTGGAACAGACCAGCTTCATAGTAGTTTGCACGGTAACGAAAAAATAGAGCTTCATGAAAAAACAGATATACGTAAATTTACCACAGAAACTTCGATTGATATTGTTGTTGCTGACGTTTCTTTTGTCTCAGGTAGAGTTGTGCTCCCGTCGATCTTAAATCTCATGTCTACATCCTCAATTCTTGTTTATATGTGTAAACCTCAATTCGAGGCGGGCAAGGAGCAAGTGAATAAGGGAATTATAAAAAACAGCGCTATTAGACGTCAGATACTTAAAAATTTCGAAGAGTGGCTACAAACTAACCGGTTCGTCATCCTAGATAAAGCTGATTCGCAAGTTGCAGGTGCTAAAGGAAATGTCGAACGATTTTATAAACTTAAGTCTATTTAGGCTAGAGTATTGCTCTCATGCTTTTGATGTCTTTTATGACAATTTTATGATCAACAACATCAAGTAAGCCTTTTTTCTTCAAATTATTAATCTCGCGGCTGGTTGTCTCGCGGGTTGCATTAACGGAACTGGCAATATCTGATTGCCTAAATGGCGCGTGAATTGTCATGCTGCCGTCTTTGTTTTGAACACCAAAACGCTGAGCGTGAGTGAGTAAGAATGAGATGATTCTTTCTCGAGCGGTTCGGTAACTCAAGGTCATTACTCTCTCAGAATGCAGACGATAAGCATCAATGGCCATATCCAATATCACAGGAATAATATCTGGATTTCTATCGAGGAATTCTAGATAGTCTGCCTTTGCAACACGCCAGAGCGACGTCGGTTCCATAGCTTCATAGGTAACGCTGCGGTGTTCTCCAGTAAAAGCCCATATGAGCGGAAACACACCTCCTGAGCCTCTGACAATAAGGAGGTTTTCTTCGCCGTATTTAGTAATCGTATACGCTTTAACAAACCCCCACTCAATTAAGTACACTCCGCTTGGATCGTCCTCAGGACGAACTATAGTTTCACCTTTTTTATATTGTATACGAGTGTGCGCTTTAAAAAACGAATCGAGTAGTTCCCATTTAAGTATGCGTGTTTTCATAGTATGTATTGTTTCAATATCACACAAAAAAAGCAATAGTGATCAACATCACAACTATAAGGTGTGTATATTTACATTAATTATTGTGATTTTGTAGTTTACTATAAGTACAAGAGGAGATAGGAGCATATCATGACTGATTTCATACAAGTTAAAGCACAACTGAAGGCTCTCGGCCTTGAATTTAGAGTGTTCGGCAAGCCAGAAGTTAAAGAACTTGCTAATGTTTTAAATGAGGGCGAACAAATTTATCACTGCACTTTTGGGTTTTACCAAGGGGGCTCTGCGCTGCTGGTTGCAACGAATACACGGCTTTTATTAATCGATAAAAGACCATTTTTTCTTAATCTGGAAGATATTCGATACGAAATGATAAACGAAGTAGATTTTGCAGGTCGCTTACTTGATGCAGCAGTTCAGCTACATACAGGTAATAAACAACTTAAATTCAGATCTTTTGCTGATGCAAGGTTGCGTAATCTATGCAGTTTTGTACAGAACCAGATTACTCGGGCTCGACAGTTAGAGCATATGGTCGAGATCACTAGGCCGGCAGCCCATGAATGGCGTCCATACTCACTGTTGAGTAAAAGAAAGATTGGTAAGTACACTCTTACTGTTCAACAGTAGCGACTTCGTGATACGCTTTTAGTATTGTGGTGAAGCAAATCCAAAAACACTATTTACAAGGCTCAAAGAGAAGTCAACTACTGCTCGGAGTTGTGCTTGTATTGCTCTTGTCGTTTGTCGCACTTATATTATGGGCTTTCTATGATCGAGATGCGGCCACTCCCGTAACAAGTGTTACTGAACCTGTCGTAGCTGTTGTTGAAACACCTCCGCTTGAGCCAGTCGATACGGATGCAACTGAGGATGAGTTTAGCAGTAGCAAGATTCAATCAGTGATTGATACTTGGGTGAATAGTCTCGGTCCTGACGACCAAGCAGGGGTTGTTGTTATGCGCAGCGACGGGGCTCTTTTAGCTGCTTATGAACCAAATAAAGATTTCTTTTCTGCAAGTCTATATAAAATTTTTGTCGCTTACGAAGGATATAGATTGGTTGATAGTGAGCAGGCAGATCCAAGTGAACAGTATAACGATGGCAGGACGAGGTATGAGTGTTTGGACCTAATGATACGAGAGTCCGACAGCCCCTGCGCTGAAGCTGTGCTTTCAGAAATTGGAGCTGACGTTATAAACGACAATATACAAACTTACGGAATACAGAACACTAATGTTGGCGGCTTACGGACAACACCGCTTGATACTGCAAAGATTCTCCAACGAATCTCTAGCGGTGAAGGCCTGAGTACTGTTTCACAGATAGCATTTTTGGATTCTATGAAGAACCAGATTTTTCAGGACGCTCTTAATAAAGGGTTCACAACTTCAACAGTCTACAACAAAGTTGGGTTTAACGAATTCGATGAGTATCACGATGTGGCAATAATTGAGCTGACCGATGGACGCAGAGTAATTGTGTCGGTGCTGACCGTTGGCGTCGGCACCCGCAAAATAGCCTCATTCGGTGAAGAGCTGGAAAGAGTTTTTGCCCTCTAGAACTAGCTAGTTAGCTTTTTATTATTTTACCCATATGTGTCTCGTTGAAAGAGTGCTTATGTTTGAGGCCATATCCTAGAATTCTATCGAACGCGCTATGAAACACCCAGACGTAGCCAATGACGGATAGTATGCCGTTACTGGTCAGTACACCTATTGAGATTAGTAGCGTTGGAATTGTTGCGTTATGAATAAGGTTATACGCTAGCGCGCCGCTTTTAGGACCGAACAAATACCCAACCATACATATATCTATAAACGGAAACCCAATTAGTATCCACCACAAACTGTAGGTTGATTTGTAGGTAAGAACTATCATAAGTACAGCGAGAGCCACTGACTCAAACCGTAAGTGAGTAATAAAATGTTTGAAGTCTTCGGAGCTATTTTTCATGACGATAGACTAGTTGTTAAAACGAAATTCAACAACATCTCCTTCTTTCATGATGTAAGTTTTACCTTCAGTTCTCATTCTGCCTGCTGCTTTTGCTGCTACTTCTGAACCGGCAGTCATAAGGTCTTCATAGTTCACAATCTGTGCCGCTATGAAGCCTTTTTCAAAATCAGTGTGTATGACTCCGGCTGCTTGAGGAGCGGTGGAACCTTTCTTGACAGTCCAAGCACGCACTTCTTTTTCTCCGGCAGTGAGGTAGCTTTGCAGTCCAAGCAGATCATAGGCTGTATGTATTACTTGGTTAAGTCCTTGCTCATTTTGGCCATAGCTCTCAAGCATTTCTATACGGTCGTGTTCGTCCAGCCCACGCAGTTCATCTTCTAGCTTTGCGCTTACGAAGACAACTGGTGCAGGTGCAACAAGCTCACGTAGTTCAGCTTTTTTCGTTTCGTCGTTCAGCTGAGAGTCGTCAAGGTTGAACAGATACAATATCGGCTTTGCAGTCATGAGATGTAGGTCAGATAGCTCGGCAGTGTAGTCGGTAAGTAGTTCGCTGTTCTTCCAGAGAGGATCACCACTATCTAGGTGCGTAATAATTGTGTTCAAGATATCTAATATTGGCTTCAGCTTTGGGTTGGCTTTTGCTTCTTTTTCAAGCTTTGGCAGCCGGTTGTTAACTGTTTGTAAATCAGCTAAAACAAGCTCAGTGACAATGACATCTATATCGTGGGCTGGATCTCTTGAGCTATCACTACGAAGTACATCGGGGTTATCGAATGCACGCACCACTTGGCATATAGCATTGCAAGAACGAATATGGCTCAAAAACTGATTGCCGAGCCCTTCGCCTTTGCTTGCACCAGCGACAAGGCCGGCAATGTCTACAAATGTCACTGTAGCGGGAATTATTTTCTCTGATTTGTATAGTTCAGCAAGTTTTCCAAGTCGGTTGTCCGGCACTGGAACGATACCGGTATTCGGTTCGATAGTTGCGAAAGGATAGTTTGCCGCTAAGACAGAGCTGTCAGTTAATGCGTTGAATAATGTTGACTTACCAACGTTCGGCAAACCTACGATTCCAATTGATAATGCCATATATGTATATTCTAACAGAGGCAAATAGAATTGACAAATAAGCATAAGCGTGCTATAATCAGAGTGTAAATAAAAAAACAAAAAAATGTCAGAAATAACTCCTAATCAACCCAGTGATGCTGCTACGTTAAATAGATTAATGCCGAATCTAGCGGACCAACAGCGTGTTGAAAACTCTGTAGTTCATGCTGAGAATAACGGAGACAAACGGGTAAGAGCTAATAGTGAACGACGAGTAGGAGCGCACCTAGCTCGACTGACGAAGCTTTTACAGCATGAAGGTGTAGAGGCAAGAGTTTGGGATAGCGCTGTTAAAGAGCTAGTAATCAAGCCAGAAGATATATCTGACGGATACTGGGAACAGCAAAAACAAATAGCACGCGATAACGGTCTAGGCGATGTCCATTTAGGACGTCACGAAAAGGAGGAGCTAACCGACCAACTACAAGAAGCGCAGAGAACAGGACTGGAATCTTGGCGTGATTACCTAGAAATGACCGGCGATCAATACCCGGTATGGTTTAGGTTATATGCTTGGGATGGAATGTCACGTTTGGGTACTTTTGATAAAGCAAAAGGTAACTATAGCAAACGCTCAAAAGGAACTGTTGCTCCTTACCCACAGTTAAATCCAGCAGCACTTGCGAAAGTCTATGAGGCAGTAAAAGATCAAGGCGGTGATGATGAAAGTGTCGCTAAGCTAGTCAAAAGTGGCAATTTCAATAAACTTTATAGTCATATGCTCCTTGACCAGAAAGCTATAGTTCCAACTCCAGAGAAGCCAGAAGATGTCCGTGGTGAATGGAGAGAGTATACGAGTGCCGATATTCAAGCAATAACAGAAGCTGCAGAAGGCACACCTTGGTGCATTGCAGGGCGTTCAAATGCAGAATCCTACACATATGGCGGCGGAAGATTTTTATTATTTCATTTGCAAGATCCAGAAACTGGCAAAATAAGCCCCACAGCAGCCGCATCAGTCCGTTTGGATGGAAGCGGTAGGGTAGCCGAGTTGTCAGGATTAAAGGGTGGAGCTAGTCAATATGTGGAAGATGCGCTTCTACCAACTATTCAGGAAAAGGTTATACAACTACCGGGTGGAGAAAGATATCTACAGGCCTTTGAAGATAAACAAATGCTTATACAGATGGACAAAAAGTTTCAGAGTGACGAACCATTTACCCGCGAAGAGATTCTTTTCTTATATGAAGCTGAACGGCCTATTAAATATATGGATACTTATGCAAGGGATCCGAGGGTAGGGCAGTTCAAAAGAGATAGGTCTAAACATATCCAGCAGCTTGCAGAAATGGAAGGGATTGATATGAAAGAAGCAGAGCTCATGGTAACGTCTGCTGATAAGTTAGAGACTAATCTTGGACGATATTTGGGTCAAGGTTTCGATGCAAATATTGTTGCAAGTAAACTGTCGCCCAAGGCAAGAGTTGATTTCCTTGATGAGCTAACTAACGTTGGTGCACACATAGACCTAAATGATTTGTATAGCCAATTTAAAACACCGAATGCACAGCTGGGGGTATTTGTTAAGCTACAAGAAAGAGGCGCAGATATTGATCCAGATGAGCTGGCGGCAAAATTTCATCCAAGAGAACTGCTCGATAATTATGGTCGCCTTACGTTTATTGGTGCAAATATCACGCCTGACGACGTTGTCGAGAAATTCGACGACAAGGGTAAACTTGCTAATCTTATAGAACTTAAAAAAATAGGCGCAAAATTTGATGTTGATGATTTAATTGTCCGTACTTACGGAGAGGCGGAAGTAATTGGACTTAAAGAAGGAGTGTCAGAAATCGAGATGGATAACTGGCTCCGAGGAGGCGCGTCGCCTGAACTAATGCTGAAAATGCTAAAGATGGCGAAGAGTCAGGATGTTGCACTTTACGGAGAGGGCGGAATGCATGCAAGTAGCGCTGTGGGGGCGCTGAAAACGATTATAAGTGCAGTGCCACAATCTGACCTTGAGCAAGGGCGCTTCATTGACCTTTTATATGGAAAAATACGTGATAATAAAGACACATTCGTCGGCAACTATGGGGGCGGCACATATAATTTCAAGAATGATTTCTTGAAAAATGGGTTTGACGTGAATACTGTGGCGATAAAGATGGGTGTTGATGGCAGTGAACACGGAGGTGACCTTGCGAAATTTATGGAACTTGGCGTTGATAAGCAAGCACTGCTTGACGGAATGACCCTTGGCCGTGACGGGCGTATTTTCAATGGTGATGATGCTGACTACGATAGGACATATTATGTATCAAAGAATATTGCTTCACTTCTGGAGTACGGTTGCGATATTCAGGATATTGTAAAACATATAGCAAAGCAATATCAATTAGATAGGTTTGATGAACTACAGCAATACGGTGCTGAGCTTGATATTAATGAACTAGTTGGCTCAATGAACCCAAATGATGTTTTAACCCACCTCACAGAAGCAGTAAAACACGGGGCTAAAGTCGATGTAAATGACTTACTAGATAACCCTGAAGTAAATACAGTTTGGGTGTATACGATTAACGAAATGCTTGCATTAGGTGCAGATCCACAGAAGATTGCAGCTAAAATAGAACCAAATAAAGTTGGTTATGTACATGGACGTTGGGAAACTTACCGTGACGCAAGTCGTGATTCATTTAGAAATAAGTACCCAGAAATCTATGAGCTTGCCTACGAGAGGGTAAGAGGCGAAGTAGCAGCTATGGCTGCGTAGGGTATTTGTTACATAGTTCTTTCTGTATTTTAGCTACATATTCGTCGGAGTAGCCACGTCCACCTCTATCAGTCGGTGGCATGGTCAGTTTTAGCTCAAAAGGTAGTTGGTTATATCTCTACTATACCGATACTTAATGATACAATTTGTTCTCAACGCTACTTTTTATAATGCTATTTATAGAAAACTTAGACGTGTGGATTAATAGCACAGCTCTGGTAGCACTACCTCAATGATCATTCAAAAAGCGACATCTAGGTAAGGCTTGAGTAGCTCGACTGGGCTTTTGTAGCCGTGTCGTTTACGAGGTCTAGTATTGAGGAGCTTGGCCGCTAGGTCAAGTTCATCCTGATCTATTGTTCGTATCTCCCTGTTCTTTGGATAGAACTGACGCAGTAATCCATTGAAGTTCTCGTTGGTTCCACGCTCCCATGAGTGGTATGGATGAGCAAAGTAGACGGTAGCTTTGGTACGGATCTCCAGCTCTTCGTAGTCATTCATCTCTGTACCATTGTCTAAGGTGATGCTTCGCTTCAGGTGAGATGGCAATTCTTTAGAGGTTGGACCTCTAAAGAAGGGGAACATTGCAACTATTAAAGTTAACAGCTAGAATATATGTATGCCTTCACGTAATATTATTCGCCAAGATATAGAAGATTCTTACTATCATGTGTACCTTCGTGGTGCAAGTAAGCAGAAAATCTATTTAGACCAAGCTGACAAACAGAAGTTTATAAGTCTATTTGCTCGCTACCTGTCGAAGAAAAAAGTACTCAGTAGTATGGGAGTGGCGTATCCGAACTATAGGGGAAGCATAGATTTATTAGCATATTGTTTTATGGATAATCATTTTCATTTATTTATACATCAGGAAAAAAAAGGCGATCTTACAAAATTTATGCGCAGCATGTTAACTAGCTACGTTAGATATTTCAATTGAAGCATAGACGAAGTGGCTCTCTGTTCGAAGGCAACTTCAAAGCTTCAAGAATAGATGAAGATGCATATTTTTCACATATTACTCGATATATTCATTTAAATCCTAGAAGCTGGAAGTATTTCAAGTATTCAAGCATAAACTATTACAGAAAAGGTAAAGAACCGGAATGGCTTAATACTAATAAAGTCATGGAGACGTTCGACAGTAGACAAGATTACATGAATTTTGTATATGACTATGAAGATCATAGAAACATGCTAGAGGAAATTAAGTATGATCTTGCTGATAATTAACAGATTGAGATATAAAATTTGTAAAAACATACACCTATAGAGGTTGGACCTTGAGTTCTCTTGAGTTCTCTTTGAGTTCTCATACACCTATAGAGGTTGGACCTTGAGTTCTCCTAAGTTCAAGTTCTTTAAGTTGTATGAGAGCTGAGCAGTAGAAATTAGTGTGGGTGAATTATGCTTGTCTATCAAGCGGTAATATTGTATACTTTATGTGTATATTTTTACGAAGTAACGAAATTAGGCGCAGAAGGAATATAGAATAATGAGCAGATTCACCAACGGAGTGCTAGTAGCAGGATTAACTCTAACAGCTGCATGTGCAGGACCAGAACAGGAACCACGTCAAGCAGTTATCGTTGAAGTGACTACACCCGGAGAAGAGGATTTAGTTCCTAATAGTACTATTGGCAGCACTGTTCCTGAAACGACCACAACGCTTCCTCCTGCGGAGCTAGATGCAGAGCTACGAG
Source organism: Saccharimonadales bacterium (SeqCode) (assembly GCA_041737385.1). GTDB lineage: Bacteria > Patescibacteriota > Saccharimonadia > Saccharimonadales > SZUA-47 > JBGSRU01. Next base: position 33,209 of record JBGSRU010000001.1, on the reverse strand, counting down.
ATGCTATAAACAGCCGAATGGAACGTTTGAACAGGTATATTGGTCAGTTCACTGCTACGGAAGATGGTGAGCCTGCTGAAGGTTCAGCCGAAGCAATACTCACAGCAACAGATTCGACGAAAGAAGCAGCGACTGCTAAAGCCGAAGAGGCGCTTGATATAGCGCTTGATGATCCAGAAATTGCTGATGATCAAAGTATTGCTGACGACGCAACTCGCACAGAGATTGTCGATAGTGCGACTGGTGTTATAGATTCTCTTGCAGGACTAGCCGAGACAACTGATCCAGACGGTGCAGAAGGGCGCCTACCTTCACGCTACAACGATCTAGCTGTATTTGATAGCCTAGCTAAAAAGGTGCTTGGCAGTCTGTTCGCTGAAGACACTGTTGCCGCCGATAAACATCTGGATGCTATACAAGGCCTCATGGATAGCTTGTCCACAGATTACGAGACCGCAGTTAATTCACTAGAAGGCGCTGAGCTGATATTGTATGCAGCTAGCGTTGCTTACAATGCACAAGTCGAAGCATTTTTTACAGCGGTAGCAGCGCAAATGGAAGCAGAAATAATAGCGGCTGAACAAGCGGCAGCTAACACTAACTCAGGCTCAGGCGGCTCAGGCAGCAACGGTCAACCAGCCCCAGCCCCAGGCGGCTCAGGCGGCGTAGTAGACCCACCTAACTGCACCCGAGTAACAGTATACGATGCTGTGGGAAATCCTGCTGGTGCATATGAAGTATGTACCTAGAATCAATCACTCTAGCATTTCTATACATGATTTATGAAAAGTCCATTTATGTGACCAATTGAAATAGTTAATTAGGTCATTTACAATCTAAGCATTACAATAGTCATCATATATGGTGCTTATGAATAAAAGAATACTGACTATCGTTTTGCTTGTGATTGCAGCTGCTACAACCAGTTTGTTTTTTATCATCACAAGAGACAACGATAATGGTAATGAAACAGATCAAGAAATTGTGGATGTACAGGTTCAACAGGCTCAAGAAGATCAGGTTCGAATGGACAAGTTCGAATCAATTGCTGAAAACGCAGAGTCTGAAGATTACAGCACCGCAGCACAGTCTTCTTATGACTTAGCGCGCGATGATAGTGCTTTCATCATAATGCGTTTGCAATCTTATAGCTCCTGTATTTACTACGCTGAACTGGCTGGTGACAGAGACTTAAAAGATGTGTGTTACAACCAAGGCCTAGAGTTAAGTAGCGAGATTGAAGATCAAGAGGGGGTCGTTTTTTGGCAACGAACACTGGAGGAACAGTACACAGGAATCAGTAGTATTCCTGCTAGTGGAGGGGATAGTATAGCCGATGAAAATGCTGCGCAGTAAGACTTCGTTTTTATTGATCTTTTTTGGTGGGTTCTTTCTCACAATGCTATTACTGTCCGGTGCTAATGGTAGTGCACAAACAGCGGTAATTAGTGCTGCAGGCACGTCGTTTCCGGGTACGGGTGTTGGTAACTATGCCGTAGTCCAGGTGACCGGTAGTCGCTCGCACAGCTGCAGGGTAAGTCAAACTCCATGCCTTGAGAGTAATCGAAATTACAATGCCCAGACTAAACTAAAAGCACGAACCACAGTAGCCGCAGTGTATGTTGAGCAGAGTGTTACAGGGCAAGTTACTCTTGATGTGCCATGCGGCCCTGGGGGTAATGATTTGTGGGCTGGATATATTAACTTTCGTGTTTTCGGTGCAAATTTTGCTACTGCTTTAGGGAGCAAGGCAGGTTGTGATGGCTCGATTAGCTTTAGTGCAGCGGGCGCGGGGCTCAGAACTATAACAGGTACGGACGGCAGGAGCTACAAACCTTACATTCTAGTGGCTGATGGAGTTATGCTGGAGGGTGGAGCAAATAGAGAGAGAAGATACATGGAACGGTTCAGTGTTAATGTGCCTGCCGATATTCAAGGCGATGTTAAGGTTGGCGTATCGCCTGTCGGATGGCCATGCAGCAGTAGTGCTTATCCTATTAGCTGTCCTGGGGCAAGAACAGCTGATTGGTTGGAGCCACCGCTCAATTCACTATACACGAGTTGGGTGTATAGCTCATTTTATGGCTCACCAGGAGAAACCCATGTACACACCGCAACCTTTCAAAGTGCGTGCGCCGCAGAGGGTATCTTAAGTCTTTACGACTTCGATCAAGCAGGACAGACTGTCACAATTTCTGGAGGTGGCAGAAGTATAATACACGGGGCAACTGGCAATAATCAATACAAAGATATCCGAGACAATCTTACTGCAAATACTATCTATACATTACGAACTAGTGCATTGCCAGCTATCGAAGCTGTACAGATTCTACCCAGTGCAGCACTGTTAGGCGACTGCGGTAGATCGCCGCCGACGGGAACTATCACTATTTCTTGCACACCAAACGGTGGACGCTTCTTCATCAAGAGCTTAACCGCATCACATCCTGATGGGGGAAATGTGACGGTAGCCTTAGCGGTTAGTAGGCAAGGCGGAACAACCAACGTGTCAGGAACGGGTACGGGAGATATTACTGTTGCTCCACTACCTCCGGACGGTCTATTTATCCCGAACTACGATGGGGCGGCAGAAACACGAACAGTGTCGGGTACTATAACAGATGAAAATGGCGGTACATTCCCATTAAACGCAGAATATATATGTATCCCGATAGCTGAGTGTGAAATAAGTACAATATCCGTAACAGCTGGACAAGATTTCTATATTCAAGTTTCTTTACGAAACAATACGACGACTACGATACCGGTCGCCGGACCGGCAACCTACACTGTCTATACACCCCCCCCTACAACGCCAATTCTGACTGGTAACGGCAACCCGTATACTTCCACGTATCTAGCTTATCCCCAAACTATCCCAGCAGGGGGCACGATGATTGTTCGCTCAAATACACCGCTTAATATTTCAACTACTGGTTTGTTCGGCCTTCGTTGGGATGTCACAAATTATGTTGGCCCAAATATAAATATGCCGGCTATTGGCGATTGTGGGTCTGGAGGACCAGGAGGACCAGGAGGACCAGGAGCTATTGACGTTACTTCTAAGCCGTATGTAAAGTTTTACGGCAATGATGTGTTTGCTGGAGGCTCTTACGGCTCGACATGTACTGTCGCTGGGTCCGCTAGCGCAAGAGGTAATGGATTATTCGGTACTCCTGCAAATCACTCAACTTATACAGGGGCAGCATCAGAGCTTGCAATATTTGCGATCGGTCAAATAGATGGAGTGCTTCCAGGATCGGAGGACACGACTAGGTCTTCTGTTACTGCGCTCAGTTTCGCAAATACTGCAGTTGGGTCTGGCTCTAAGCCATTTGGTGGTTATTTCGGCAACACGCTTTGCGCGGATGATTATTGGGCAGAGAAACCTACAACTATAACTAGGTTAGCTTCTCCAAACATAACGAGTGATAGTTATGCTGGAAATCCAGGAGCACAGCGCGTTGACGTCAGCACTCTACCAAGCGGTGTTTATCAATTCAGTGGGCAGCTACACATATTTGCAAGTGGGCAGGTACCGGCAGGGAAAAGAGTCACGCTATATGTCGACGGGACAACTGTGATAGGAAATGTTGCTGGTGCAACTTCTATTGCTTACGCTCCTGGCCCATGGGCAACCATTGACGATATTCCTCTGGTTAAAGTGGTAACTCGAGGTAACATGTATGTTGATGATAACGTCACGCAGATAGACGGTATGTATGTGGCGGTTCAGAATCCAACAACTGCTCCGACGCCAAGCGGAGAAATACACACTTGCTCATTCTTTAATGCAGGGCTTAACCTTGTCTATCCATCACTTAATCAGTCAGCAGTTGCAACACATTGTGGACGCAACCTGACTATTAACGGAGCATTTATTTCTAAGCGAGTCCATCTTTTGCGGGTAGCAGGTAATATCGGAGGCTATATACCCGCTCAGCCGACAATAAGCGCACCTACAGTTACGAATCTTTCAGATAGCGGAGATATAAGCTCCATGGAAGCGAAGTGGATAGGCTTACAGGAAACACCTAACTATATATCAGAAATGGAAAATTGGGGGACCTGCATAACTAACACTGGATCTGGGTCTAGACCTAAATCTTCTCCTTATAAACCTTCGGAGAATAAATTTGATAAACAATTTGGCCTATGCGATAGCACAAAAATGTTGTTTAGTTATATAGACGCAGGCGATGGGGCTTGGTTTAAGGCTGATGCTTTTGGTGGCTGGTCATCTAACAGCCCGAGCTTTAACGCAGGTCAATTTACGCCAGGCGGAGTTGGCGGTTCGAATAGCAGCAAACTTGATGCATGTACTTACAATGGTAATCCTTTAGATAGAATATGGGCAAATGTACCGGTGTCTAATCGAGACAGCAACTATCCTGACGCTAACTATGATGGTAGAAATCAAAATGTGCTGTGGGAGAGAAATGGGACTTCTGCTGGAGCACCATTTAGCCAGAGTAATGGCTATTCATTAGTGCGTAACAAGTTTAATTTGACTCAAGCGCAGTATGATTCACTGCAACTATCTGGGTCAAATCTGAGTCTGTTTGTGATTGCTGATGATTGGTATCGTGTGTATATAAACGGTCAAGAAGCAGTTACCCAAAACAATACTGTCACAGCAACTAACACTACTTTCCCAGCAAAAACCCTACTCAGGGTAGGTGATAATATAATAGCGGTTCAGAGCGTAGACAAGATTAGAATCAATAGCTCCCCAAGTATACCAGGAGTAGACGTAGGCTGGGGGATGTGTTACAACCTAAGTATAATAAATGACGGAGTGGTGCCTGGATCTCCAACTGAGTCATATACATCTTCAAATATTGCTGAAGTATTTAGATTCTCACCAGAACTATATCTCGCCCTATTGTCTGTCGGTGGCGGCGAAGGTAGGTTCGATGCACTACTCACTTTGCCTCCAGCATTGTAACTGGTTTAGTTGGCTTATTCCTTAACATAACAGTTTCATTTTACAGTTAAATTGTCTATGATAAAGGTTATGGTTACTAATCCTGATAGCTCAAAGAAAAACTGGTTGTATTCAGTGCTTGCAGTGACAATCATTTTGTTTGGGTTTTTAGCTCTCGGACAGCTACAGGATCCAAGCAAAAATGATGAAATTTCCAGTGAGGCTATAACAGAAGTAGCTGATAACATCTGTCCGGTACTAGAAAACTATAGCGAAGTTTCTCAGGCGCAACTATTCGCTACTACGAACGATGAAATTCTAGCGCAGCAGCTAAAACAAAGTAAGCAAACCACCGAACATAACGACAGTGCAAGTTGCCTGTATATCGAGTCGTTTTATTATGCAAATAAGACTGACTGGGATAATGCAAAAGGAGCGTTTGAATTACTGAGTTCTAAAAATAGCGCTGAAAGTTTGTATCAAAAGAATATTGTTAACTCACTGAGCTTGGCTCAGCTAGAAGATTTGCTTGAAGGGGTTTCTAAGGCTAGAGACGAAGTATATGGCAACGGGAGTAGCTTTAATCCATGATCTACGAAAAAGTACTTAACAACAAGTTAAAATACGCATTTTTTGCGAGTATTATGTTGTTTCTTACCATACTGTTATTTTCTACAAAATCGGTCAGCGCTGCGCCTGTTGCTGAGAACTATCCGACTGGTGGAGCAATGCCAGCAAGCATTAGATCCTACTTGCTTGATTGTGGTGGCACAAATAATGGTGTTGCGCAAATAAGTTGGTTGTCGGTTGCAGGCGATCCGGACGCAACCGTTATTGATGTGCCGAGCGGGCAGACAAGTGTCACGTTGCAGTATAACGTCGCTATGATAGTATGTAGAGCTGGTATTCTTGGGGGGCTACAGACAACTAATAACGGCATCATTACAACATCACCCAATACGCCAAGCCTAAATAATGTCCAGCTGGCATACGCCTACGCCGTAGATGCAGAAGGATACTGGGCGACCAATCAAACAACCTTTACATATACCGCACCTACGGGTGGATTTGTGACGAGTGGATACTACAGATTAGAAGTGTCAGATAAAAGAATACATCGTTATAGTATAAGCTCTACATTCAGGTGCGTTGGTAATCCGGGCTCGCCAAGTAATCAAAGCGATTTTGGTAGCTGTCCTTCGTCTGGTTTCTCTGGGTTTGATTTCTATTTAAACGTATTTCTGCCGCAGAATTGGGAATATAAACACGAAGCTTTTACTGCAAGCTCAACCGGCAGCTCTTCACCGTATCCACGAGTTGATTATGGAAGTACGGTTAATCTCGCAGGTACAGTGAAAAATGATGGTGACGGTACGGGAGCTAATTATGTCTATACTTTCCAGCAGAACGCTGGAGGTGATAGTTGGTCAGCTATACAAAACAGTTCTGGAGCTGGGCTAGGTGGAGGAGCTACGTCAAGCTCATTTAGCTCTAGCTACACTTTGCCTACTACTTTAAGTAACGACACAGAAGTTTGTTTTAGGGCGATAATAGAACCATTCCAAGGTGTATCAACTCCATCTCTAACAATTACTTCAACAGGTGCAAGGGCAGGCCCGGTACGTTGTGTGAGAGTGTACAATGCACCAGTTAGTGTCGCTATTTCTGGTATTCCATCGTGTAGCACACTTAACTACCAGATAACTGATGATGATGCAGGTGCAGTAATCACTGTTGTCCTCATTGTCGACGGGGTTGAACAATCAGGAGTTTATCGTAAAACAGGTCAATCGCCTGGAAATGGTGATTTTAGTATCGAATCATGGGTTGATGTAAGACAACATAACTTCCAAGTTAAAGCCATCGATACTGAAGCCGGTGGGCGTGAAGTTACCACCGATATCGTGACGACGGCTACTGCTTGTACTACGCTCACTTGTAGTTATCTCACGCCAACCGCCGTTTGGTTAGGCGAGCCATTTAACGCAACCTTTGCATTCGAACTATCGCAATCTTTAGGTGGAAGTATCCCTGCGTATACTTACTCAACGAAGCTTGATTTTGCTGGATTTTATAATGGTCCGATGTACGTATCACAAACGGTAGAGGATGCTTCGACTTTATCGGGCAGTATCAGCAGTGCAAGTGCCAGGGGACCATTCTTTATGTATAAGAGGGGTATTGTCGCGACTACGACGGGGACATTTGCTGCTCGCGCTGGGCTCAGCGGCATTACTTCAGCCCCATTTACTTGCGGAGATTATGAAGTGCAAGTCAGGTCGAAACCATACGTACGGTTCTACGGAAACGATGTTTTTGCCGGTGGTTCATATGGCTCAACGTGTGTTGCTGCGGGCAGTGCGAACGCTGAAGCCAACGGACTATTCGTAAACAATACAAACAGCCACGCCAACTATAAAGGTTCTGCTTCTGAGCTCGCGGTGTTTGCGACTGGGCGCATACAAGGTGTGTTGCCTGGATCGCAAAATATAAGCTGGGTGTCGACTTCAGCGCTGTCTTTCGCTAACACTGCTGCGGCTACAGGGCCTTTGGAGTTCGGTGGTGGATTCGGTAGTGCGCTGTGTGCTGATGAATTCCCAGACGCAAGTGACTTTGATGCGCTAACTTCGAACACGCTAACTGGTTTAGATGGTAATTATTTTGCGGATAGGTCAATAGTCCTTGCTGCCAGTAGTGTTTTGGTAGGATCCCAAGTCACTCTAGTTGTTGACGGTGACGTGACAATACAAGGAGATATCCTCTATGAAGGCGTTACAGGTGGTTGGGGAACCGAAATTGAAAATATACCACTGTTAAGACTTTACGCAACGGGCAAAATTACTATCGATGGAAGCGTTTCTGCGCTTAACGGGCTCTATGCCACCAAGGACACAATCAATACTTGCTCAACTGCAGTTGCCACTTGTGGCAATAAGCTAACGGTTATAGGAGCATTTATTGCGCAGCGAGTTAACCTCAATAGAACAGTAGGAAATGTTGCCTATGCGAGCGACATACCGGAACCATACACCTCAACCAACATCGCTGAAGTGTTTCGTTTTTCACCAGAATTTTATCTTGCACTGCTATCTGTAAACCAAGACGAATACGGTGGTAGATTTGATTCGATCTTGTCTCTCCCGCCAGCATTGTAAAAAAGTTTTACAAATTGGGTGCTAAATATAAACATATGCAGTATAATTAAACACAAGTTATGGGCATATTATCGATAGGATCTGATTTCTTCGGGCTCGACATCGGTACAACTGCAATCAGGGTGGTACAGATGCGGGGTGGAAAGACTAAAGTTTTAGTTAACTATGGTTCTATTGAGATTGATCCAAGGATATCTCGTAGTGATGCAAATGTCGATCAACAGAAGTTAGCAGCAGCGATCAAGGAGGTAATCAAACAAGCTAATATATCAACACCAAACGTCGCGGTTGGTCTGCCTTCTCAGAAGGTGTTTAGTACTGTTGTTGACGTAGATAGACTCAGTCCTGCAGAACTAGAAAAAACCATTAGGTTCCAAGCAGATTCATTGATTCCTACTCCTCTAACAGAATCAAAAGTTGATTGGGCGCTACTTGGTGATTCACCAAAAGAAGCAAGTAAGGTTGAGTTATTATTATCGAGTGTTAGCAACAATTTTATTGAGCAACGACTCGATCTCTTAGAATCAATCGGCCTAAATGTGATTGCTTTTGAGCCAGATAGCCTCGCTATTACACGGTCGTTACTTGCTCCAAATGCTGCTTCAGCAACACTTATTCTAGATATGGGCGATATCGCAACGGACCTGATTATCACGCTTAACGATGCGCCTCGACTGATTAGATCAATACCGGTTGGCATAGAAGGAATCATTAAGTCAGCTCAACAGTCACTTGGTATCGATGAGAAACAAGCGCAACAGTTTGTGTTCAAATTTGGTATGAGCAAAGACAAGCTCGAAGGACAGATATTCAACGCAATTAGCGGAACAGTTGATGTTCTGCTCGCTGAAATTGAAAAATCCATCAAATTCTTCAACACTCGTTATCCAAATAGCAAAATTGAGCGTGTACTTGTCACTGGCGGTGCGTCAACCCTACCTGAATTCCCGCTGACTATAGCTAATAAGTTTGGTATTAGTGTCGAGATTGGTAATTCGTGGCGAAACGCGACATTTCCTGCCCAAAAACAAAATGAATTACTCGCAGTATCGAGCCGTTTTGCAGTCGCAACCGGCTTAGCAGAGAGGCAAGAATAGACCGTATGATTCAGTTCAACTTATTACCTGACGTAAAGAAAGAATACGTCAAAGCCAAGCGTACAAAACGGCTGATAATGACCGGTTCGTTTGTTATATCAGCAGCATCAGCTGGTATAGTTTTGATTTTGTTTAGTATTGTTCAGGTAGCCCAAAAAGCACACATATCTGATCTAACAGACGATATTCAAAAGGAAGCAAACGCTATCCAGTCTACAGAAAACCTTGGCCAGTTGCTCACTGTGCAGAACCAACTTCTCGTGCTTCCGTCACTTCATGAGCAAAAACCAAAAACGTCTCGAATATTTACCTATATTCCATTTGTGAGCCCACTTCAAGTTAAAGTAGGGTTGCTTGATTATGATTCAGCATCAGGCACAATGTCGCTGCAAGGAACTGCGGATACTATTGCAACTATCAACAAGTTCGTCGATAACATAAAAGCGACAAGATATAGTGTAGTCGTGCAAGATGAAGATAATGCCACTGCAACTAAGCTAGCTCCGTTCACGCAGGTCGCAACCCAGCTAAGCGGAGACAATGATACGGCGAGTTTCAAGATAGAGTTTACTTTCGACAAGACAATATTTGATAACACAAAAGAGATAGTTATGTATCTAGGAGATCAATCAGTAACAACAAAGGTTGATAACAGCGGGGTGCAACAATAATGCCGGACAAAGTATTTAGTTCACAGAAGTCAGTGAAACACGAGATTGTTGATAAAGCCAATAAGCGCATGCTGTTAGCAGTTGCATTTGCAACGTTCGTATTCGTCTTTAGTGCATTCGCCGCTAAGGCATTGATAAGTCAGAGTTTATATCAAGGTCGCATTATCTCAGAGAAAGAAAAAGCGCTTGATCAGCTAGAAGATAATAAGCAATCACTTGAAGAGCTCAAAAAGTCATTCACTGCGTTCCAGGATGAAACTATAAACATCCTCGGTGGAAATCCAAGTGGTGAGGGGCCACTAGACGGCAAAAACGCTAAACTTGTTCTTGATGCTCTGCCAGGAAGCTATGATTATCCTGCACTATCTAGTAGCTTCGAAAAAATATTGAGAGATGGTGGCTACGATATTGATTCAATAGGAGGCACAGAAGATACGAGTTTAGCTGTTAGTGGAGAAACTGCTTCAGGTACAGCACAACCTGTAGAAGTGCCCTATGCGTTTTCAGTTAGCTCGAATAGCGACGGTACACAGCGTCTTTTGGAGACATTAGAGAAATCAATACGACCGATGTATGTAGATAATATGCAAATTCAGATAGGTGAAAGTATCCTGCAAACGCGGCTTAGTTTGCACACCTTTTTTACACAGCCTAAGACATTTGAGCTTGGCACAAAGGAGGTCAAATAAATGAAGGCAAAAGACATAGGTATCCTTGTGGTTGTCGCAATAGTTAGTGGTGTGATTTCGATTATTTTGTCGGGAATATTCTTTTCAACACCTTCAGACCGTGCACAGAGCGTCGAAGTTGTAGAGCCTATTGCAACGACTTTTGATCGACCTACTCAGGTATATTTTAGCGCTGATGCAATTAATCCAGCACAGAATATCGATGTTGGAACTGATCCGAATAGTAATCCATTTGGTGGACAATCAAACGGTGAATCTGTATTTGAGGGCATATAGCTGTATGGAGCTTGAACGCTCATGAGTATCATGTCTTCTGTCGTGCAGAAGCAGGTTGAGAAAGCTATTGTTGAGCAAGGGCTACTTACTCCTGAGAAGTTTCGTGAGATACAAGAAGAGGCTAAGCAAAAAACCACACCGCTGTTTTCGATACTTATATCTGAAGGATTCTTGACGAACGAAGCGCTGACTAAAACGATAGCGCATGTTACGAAAATGCCGTATGTTAATCTGACGACCGCACATATTGATCCAAAAATATTATCTATGCTTCCACAAGAAATAGCCGAACGATACATGGCGGTACCTCTTGGAGAGATGAATTCACGGCTTGTTGTTGCAATGCTTGACGCCGATAATGTACAAGCAGTTGATTTTCTGAGCAACAAGATTGGGCGCCCACTTAAAGTATATACAGCCAGTGAAGAAGGTATACGTAACGTACTATCTCAGTATAAATCAGATATTGGCCATGATGTGGGCAGCGTGCTAGACTCTCAGATCAAAGCGCAAATTGACGAAGCCGAAGCCAAACAAGTAGTAGCAGTAAAAACTATTACGCAAGATTCGCCGATTAGTAAAGCACTCTCAAGCATTCTAGAATACGCTGCGAAGAATAAAGCGAGTGATATCCACATTGAACCCAATGAAACGCAGCTTAAGATTCGCGCAAGAGTTGATGGTGTTTTACGAGAAATTATGGCACTACCGAAGTCTATAGAAGCACCGCTTATATCTCGTATAAAAATTCTAGCGAACCTAAAGATTGATGAACACCGTATTCCACAAGATGGACAGTTCTCGATTAAAGCCGGTGAGTCGTCGATCGATCTACGTATTGCTATATCGCCAGTTGTTTGGGGTGAGCAAGTCGTCATACGTCTTCTTGATAAGAGCGGTACCACCTTGAATTTGGAAGATATGGGTTATGTTGGGAGGGCGCTACGTACAATTCGTAAAGGGCTTCTGCAATCAAACGGTATGATATTGACGAGTGGACCGACTGGTTCTGGTAAATCTACATCTCTTTATGCGCTTCTGCAGGAAATAAAGAGCGACGAGATAAACATTGTCACGCTTGAAGATCCCGTTGAGTATAAGATGAGCGGCATTAATCAGATACAGGTTAATGCTGAAGTTGGGCTGACATTTGCTTCAGGTTTGAGGTCTATTCTACGTCAAGATCCAGACGTTGTTATGGTTGGTGAGATTCGTGACAAAGAAACAGCGACACTTGCGGTCCAGGCCGCGTTAACCGGTCACCTCGTGTTCAGCACGCTACACACCAACTCCGCTGCCGGTATTCTGCCTCGTCTACTCGATATGGGGATTGAGCCTTTCTTGATTGCCAGTACAGTCCACACCGTTATTGGACAGCGTTTGGTGAGAAGAAATGTCGCAGAGAAAGAAGCCTATAAGTCGAGTAAGGCTGAAACTGATGCTGTCGTGACGTCACTTGGTGCGCTTTTACCTAAAAAACCTGAAGAAGTAGCAAAGGTTGCCCGTGAGTTAGGATATTCTAACTTGCCTCTAGACGGTCAAAACGCTTATACTTTATTCAAAGGCAAGTCTAGCCCTGATACGCCAGAAGGCTACAAGGGGAGAATGGGCCTTTACGAGGTTTTTGAAGTGTCGGATGCGATTCAAGATCTTATATTGAAACGATCGACGAGTTCGGAAATTCAGAGAGCAGCACAAGCTGAAGGAATGATCACGATGCGTCAGGATGGATATTTAAAAGCATTAAGCGGCATGACAACCGTTTCAGAAGTTAACAGAGTTGCAGCCGAAGGCTCATCTTAAAGAAAAGGAAGTAACCAGGGTGGCAGCACAATCAGTACAACCAAGAATAGAGCTCCTCTTAGAAGAAGTAGTGAAGAAGAAAGCATCTGATCTACACTTACAGGTGAGCTTACCACCGATGTTGCGTGTCGATGGTTCACTTGTTGCTGTCTCAGGTTCAGACATTTTGACAGAAGAAGCAGTCGAAGCATTGATTTTTGCTATATTAGACGATGATCAGAAGCAAATTTTGCTAAAAGATAAAGAGTTTGACTTCAGTTTTGCTTTCGGTGACCTTGGTCGTTTTCGAGTCAATGCATTTCACGAAAGAGGCAATCTTGCAGCTGCACTGCGTTTAATCCCAAATGAAATTTTAACTATTGAGCAACTTGGACTTCCAGAAATCGTGAAGAAATTCGCAGACTACCCAAGAGGTCTTGTGCTCGTTACAGGTCCAACTGGTTCTGGTAAATCAACAACGCTTGCTGCGCTTGTTGATAAGATTAATACTGAAAAAGCAATGCACATCATCACCATTGAAGATCCAGTTGAGTTTACGCATAAATCTAAGAAATCAGTACTCGTGCAACGAGAAGTGCATTACGATACGTTCTCATTTTCTGCAGCGCTTCGCTCTAGTTTACGTCAAGATCCGGATGTAGTGCTCATCGGTGAGATGCGTGATCTTGAGACAATCGCAAGTGCGATAACAATCGCTGAGACGGGGCACTTAGTCTTCGCAACCCTGCATACCAACTCAGCAGCGCAGAGTATTGATCGTATTATCGATGTATTTCCTCCGCACCAACAACCGCAAATCCGCTCGCAGCTCAGCAACATATTGATGGCAATTTGTTCACAGCGACTTGTCCCATCAATTGGTGGAGGCCGTGTTGTCGCCTCTGAAATCATGATTGCGACACCAGCAGTTCGAAACATAATCAGAGAAGGCAAAACGCATCAACTGGATGCAGTGATACAAACTGGTGCTGAGTACGGTATGCAATCAATGGATAAGATGCTCGTTTCTATGATCCACGCAGGCACGATTAGTTATGATGAGGCAAGAAACTATGCAGTCGATATCGAAGAACTAGATAGGTTGATGAGGGGGTAATATGGTGCAATTTTCTTATACAGCACGCGATCCAGCAACCGGCAAAAAGATCAAAGGCAATATACAATCAGACAGCGAAAAGTCTGTAGCCAAATCAGTCGAGCAACAAGGCTACGCACTCTTAGAAGTGCAAACTAAAGAATCTTCAGGGTTGTTAGGATTTATTAATGGTCGTGTAAAAGGTAAAGATAAAGTTATATTTTCGAGACAATTATCAACACTTATTAACGCTGGACTTCCGCTGGTCCAGAGCCTCCGATCTGTACTGGGCCAAACAAACAATAAGAAACTGCAGGTGGTATTAAGCGAAGTTATTTCAAGTGTTGAAGGCGGAAAGTCATTCTCTGAGAGCTTAGGAGCGCACCCCAAAATATTTGACCAAGTGTTTGTCAGTCTCGTTGCAGCTGGAGAAGTATCAGGAACCTTAGATACTGCACTCGATCGAATCGCAAACCAGCAGGAAAAAGATGCAGAGCTCGCCAGCAAAGTACGCGGTGCGATGATATATCCAGTGATAGTCATATTAGTCATGGTTGCAGTAGTGACGTTTATGCTTGTCAGTGTGTTGCCGCAAGTTGAAGAACTCTATGATGGCATCCCCGGTGCAGAGCTGCCACTTATTACAAGGATGTTGCTTGCAACTTCTAGTTTTGTGATTTCGTTTTGGTGGCTTGTGCTGATTGCGATTGGGGTAATTACGTTCTTTACCACGCGCTGGGCACGAACAGGACCAGGTAAGCAAGTAGTAGATTTACTTAAGCTTAAAATGTGGCCTATCGGTCCGCTGTTCAGTAAGATGTATATGGCCCGGTTCTCTAGAACGGGGACAACGCTCGTCTCAAGTGGGGTGCCGCTCATTCAAGTATTAGATGTCACCTCTAGAGCAATCGCAAATGTTCATATCGAGGCGGCGATTGGTCGTGCAACGGATAAGGTCAAAGGAGGTAAAGCACTGTCAGAATCACTTGAGCCAGAAGAATACTTCCTTGATCTCGTCCCTAAGATGCTCAAGATTGGAGAAGATTCTGGTGCGCTCGAACAGATGCTTGATAAAACAGCAGATTACTTTGAGAAAGAAGTAGATAACCAAGTGAAATCCATCTCAACTATTATAGAGCCGGTGTTGATGGTTGTACTGGGGGTTGTGGCTATCACTATTGTCAGCGCTATTCTACTCCCAATATACGGACTAGTAGGCCAGAACCTCGGAGGGTAACTGATAAAATAATGCTTGTGTTTTAATTTGTTCAGCGGTAAGATAATAAGTATAATCAAGAATTGTAATATAAAGGGTAACAGGGCACCACAAATGATAGAGAAATTAAAGAGAAATAGACAAAAAGGCTTCACCATCATCGAAGTGATGATTGTGCTAGCAATTGCTGGACTAATTATGGTTGTTGTATTGATTGCAGTGCCACAACTACAGAGAAACCAACGAAACAGCGCGAGACAAGCCATTGTTGCTCGTATGAGCACAGAAATTAACAACTACGCGGGAAATAACAACGGTAATATACCAGCAAGTGCTACAAATATCACTGATTTACAGACAAGATATTTTAACGGAGTTGAGAGGAGAGATCCTAGAACAGGTTCGCCCATGACAATAACTTATGTTGCGACAGCTCCCGCAACTGGAGTTCCCACAGGTGCTGATTTGCCAGCTCTTGGTCAAGTGTTCTATAGAAATTCACGTTCTTGTAACGGTGAGGCGCTTGCGGGTGGTAGTGCAAGGAACTTTGCACTTTGGATACAGCAAGAAGGTGGCGCGATATTCTGTATAGATAATCTCTAAGTCAAAATAGAATTCTCTAAAAAGACATTCAATTCGTTGGGTGTCTTTTTAATTTATCTGCTACCATAAACAGTATGGATGTATTTATTAATTGTTACGTGTTTATACTTGGGTTACTGTTTGGTAGTTTTGCCTTAGCAATGGCTGATCGCATGAAAGCCGGCAAAGACTGGGTTAAAGGTCGTTCTGACTGTGATCATTGTGGCCACGTGTTGCAGCCGCGGGATCTTGTACCACTATTGAGCTGGTTGCTGGCGCGTGGACGTTGTCGTCACTGTAAAAAAAAGCTCACTATAGCTTACCCAGTTGTGGAGTTTATCACTGGAGCCGTATTCTTACTTTCTTGGTTGCATAGAGCAGAGGTAGAAGCCTCGAGTGTTAGCAGCGTATTACTCGCCGTGTGGCTACTTGGAGTAGTGTTGATGATGGGGCTAGCGGTGTATGATCTACGATGGTACTTGTTGCCGAATAATCTCGTCTATCCGTTGATAGTAGTGGCGGGTATTTACAGAGTGGTCTCTATCGCTAATTCGCCAGAAGCGGTCTTAAGAAATCTATTGTTGAGCGCCACCGCAGTGTTAGCGGTCGCAGGCACATTTTGGTTGCTGTATACATTTTCAAAAGGTAAATGGATCGGGTACGGTGATGTGCGATTCGGTGTTGTTATGGGGTTATTCCTCGGTTCACCAGTAGAAGCATGGTTGGCTGTATTTGTCGCTTCTACCGTTGGAGTCATTATTTCTCTGCCGAAGCTTATAAAAGACAAAAACACACTTAAAATGAAGTTGCCTTTTGGGCCACTTCTCATAGCTGGGCTAATATTCACCTACTTGTTTGGTAGTCAAATAGTTGATTGGTACGCTTCAACGTTTTTGTATCTATAAAACAGAGGTGAAATAATAAAGCTTATGCTATATACTTGATAGCATGAAAGTGCGTAAGTCCAATAAGGGCTATACAATCCTCGAAGTGCTAATATTTATTGCCGTATCGGCAGTTATTTTTGTTGCAGCAATGGCTGCTATCAGTGGTAGGCAGCAACAAGTACAGTTCGCTCAATCTGTTCGTGAGTTTGACGCTAAGATCGCTGATCTTGTAAATGACGTTTCTACAGGTTTCTTTCCAACGAATGAGACAATTTCTTGCCAGGTAACGGCAGGTGATGTCCAAATAAACAATGTTACTGCGGGTGGCGAAAAGCTTGGAACTAGTGACGACTGTTTGTATGTAGGTAAAGCATTGCAGTTTCAGCCCGAAGGTCGGCAGGATGTACTTAGAATTTATACACTTGCAGGCAAGCGCTATCAAGATTCTAAACTAACGCCAAGTAGCACAATAGCAAATGCGAAGCCTAAGGCAGTATCAATGACAAGTGACGCGACCTTTAACAGCTCAGTAGAAGAATACATGCTTTTATACGGGTTAAGAGTGCGTAAGGTTATTCGCCCAGTAAGCCCGTCGGTAAATACGGACTTCGGAACTATTGGCCTCATGTCAAACTTCGGTGGTGTCAGTGTGTCTGATGCACAGTCAATTAAAATTGGAGGAATCGTTGGAACGTCACTCGGGCAGACTGAGGGGCAAGCAGTTACTATAATCAACAGCCTAACTGATGATCCTACACAATCAGCTACAAATGGATATATCAATACGAATACACCTGAAGGTATAGTACTGTGCCTCATCGATCAGAATAATATGAAAGCTTCTGTGAGTCTAGGTGCACTTGGCAGCAATGCGACGAAACTAGATATTGATACTTATGACAGAGGATGTGATCTATGATGAGCTACCGCCGTATGTCTCAGCGTGGTGATACTATTATTGAAGTACTACTTGCCATGTCTGTTATTGGGCTTGTTCTGGGTGCAGCTTTCGGTATTGCGAATAGGAGTGTTGCTATAGGTCAAGACGCACAGGAACGTACCGAGGCGCTGAAAGTCGCTGAGTCACAATTAGAGCAACTACGTGCGCTAAGTACGCTAACCACGAATCCTTTAGTAGCTCTGCCGGCCGGGAGTTCATTTTGTTTTAGAAACGATAACGCCCAATATTTAGAGTTTCCTTCTCCACTCACTGAAGACGAGCTAAATGATGCACAGAATTATCCCGCTGAATGTAACCATGGAGTCAATGGAAGGTATTCGATGTCCGTTACAAAATCTGCTGATTATCTATTCACTATTCGTGCAAGGTGGGATCCACTCGGTGGCGGGCCACTGAAAGAACTCACAACAGGCTACCGTGTCTATCCAGCTGGCAGCAATGCCTTCTCGGCAGTGCCTTTAGTCGTAGCACCACCAACACCCCCACCAACTCCTGTGCCACTTTCTATAGGATCTATTACTATTTCTGGAAACGTTACTACTGCCTCAATGACTGGATCAATATTGGGTGTAGCTACTACGCGTCAGCTACTACTCACAAGAGATAGTACCGGTGTCGTTACAACCATACCCCTCTCATCAAACAATCTATCTAGAACTATCGATTCACTCATACCCGGCCAGACCTATAGATACACATTGATAGTTAGAAATTCAGGAACTGGAGAGGAAGTATCTAGCGCTGAGCAAACATTTGCTACTACTGCCCCAACTATTCCTAACAGTACGTATCTAGGAATTGGACCTAACGGCAGTTCTTATTATTTTGTAGATGAGTTAGTCACGTGGACTCAAGCGAAAGCAAATGCTGAAGCTTTAGGTGGGCATTTAGTAACTTTCGAGTCTCCTGCTGAGAATAGCTATGTGTCTACTAAGTTTTCTCAAACAGCTTGGATTGGACTAACTGACCAAAACAGAGAAGGTGAATGGCTGTGGGAAACGGGTGAACCATATAACTATACCAACTGGAATCCTGGTCAGCCAGATAACTGGTTAGGAGCTCAAAATTATGCGTTAATGAACTGGCCTACTGCTAGCAATGGAAGATGGGATGATCAAGGAGCTAGTGATACAAATAGATACGTTATAGAGTATAGTACCGCTGCTCCAGGTAGTTTACCTGCAGGAGTAACAGAGATTGCAAATCCGCCAAACAATAATAGATACTATCTTTCTTCGTCACCTGTGAGTTGTGACCAGGCTTATTCTGCAGCTATTGGCAGTGGTGGCCATTTAGTCACTATCAGTTCTACTCAAGAAAATAGCTTTATTTCAAACTCAGTAGCAGCTGGAAATAGAATATGGTTAGGGTTAAATGATAAAGACACTGAAGGTGTTTGGAGGTGGGTGACTGGTGAATCGGTAAATTATACAAATTGGTATGATGATAGTACTACCCCTGGCGTAGAAGAGCCTAATGATTATAATTTAGGTAATCCGGGTGAAGATTGTGCAGCAATGAACTGGGTAGGGGCTGGGACCTGGAATGATTGGTTCAGGAATGGAGTTTTCGATTCAAATGCTTATTATATTATTGAAATTGAAGGAAACTAATTATGAGGAGTTTTCAGAAAACAAATAAAAAAGGTTTTACTATTATAGAGTTGATGATTTCAACGACTATATTCTCGCTTGTGCTGATGATCTGTCTCGCCGGTGTTCTGCAGATTACAAAGATGTACTACCGTAGCGTCACACAGAATAAAACTCGTGAAGTTGCGCGAACAGTCGTTGATGAAATAGCCGAAGCTATACGCTTCACGAATCAGACTATCCAGATTGGTGTACCGCAGGTTGCGGGACCACAAGTGCCTTCGGGATCTGATGACGTCGCGTATTTCTGCATTGGACAAAAGCGGTATACATACGCGATAGATAGGCAGGTAAAGAGTAACCCAAGCCCAATTCCTGAAGCAAAACACAAGAAACATGCTTTGTGGGTTGATCAGCTTGCTGGCTGTGGAACATCTGCTGATTTGAACGCAGATAGACCAAGCAGTGACGGTAAAGATTTGCTCCCAGAAAATATGCGGCTCTATCAGCTTCAAATATCATTAATCAATGCGACAACCCAGACCTATCAAGTATCTATTGGTGTTGCCTACGGCGACAATGATTTGCTTAGTCCAAGGCCTTCTGGAACTCCAACTGAGCTAACTTGCGAGGGTAGTTTTGTAGGGACGGAATTCTGCGCAACAACAAAATATTTAGTCACCGTACAAAAAAGGTTATAATGATGCTTATGAATACAAAGAACACCAAAAACCATACTCGTCCTGAAGCCGGCTTTGTTGCGATTATTGTTGCTTCGCTTATTATGATCATACTATCGCTTATCACTATTGGCTTCACTAGAATTATGCAGCGAGAACAGCGACAAACATTAGACAGGCAACTGTCTCGACAGGCTTTGTATGCAGCAGAATCAGGTATCAATGATATTTACGGCGCGTTGCAGGCTAACCCTAATTTACCAGCCGAAAAAACAGATTGTGATGTTGAGAATCCATTGTCAAACGGACAACCAAATCCAGCAATAGACGCTGGCTCCTTAAGTTCAGATGGTAATATAGCTTACACATGCGCGCTTTACGACAAAACGCCAACAGAACTCGTCTACAGCTTAAACACTTCAGAATCACGCGTGACTGAACTAAAAACAGATAGTGGAAACCCTTTTTCTACTATGCGCTTTCGTTGGGCGAATGAGCAGGGTAACAACGCTATTGATAGCCTACCTAACTGTGGCCCTGATGCAGGGAACTTTCCTGCATCACGATCAGGCGTTGTGCCGCTCATACGCATCGACATTACGAATACTTCGACGCTGAGCCGTGATGCACTTATAAACTCAACGGATTACCTGTATCTCGCACCATGTCAAGGTGGATCAGCGACTACTTATGCTTACAGCCCAGCATCTTCTCCGGGTAAAGTGATTGGCGTGTCATGTGTTGCAGGGCAAGAACTACCTTGTGACATCACTATTACAGGATTCTCATCGAATGCTTACGCTGGTAGATTTAGGTCAGTATACGACAGCGCACGGCTTGTGATATCGGCAACCGAAATTACGCCGACAGGTGGCATAGAGACGGTAGAGTTTAGACAAGCACAGACAAGTATTGATGTAACTGCTAAAGCAACAGATGTTGTGAGGCGCCTAAGAGTAGCGATACCGGTTGCCGGAGTTAATAGTCCACCTGAAGCAGTATTTCAAGCTTTTGACGGTGTTTGTAAACTACTTGCAGTCGATGCAAGTATTCCTGCGGCACCGCGCGTTATTGACAGCTGCGTCTATCCTTAAGGTTACGAATCTTACTCGGTTGAGCGGTGGAATTTCTGATGGACTGCTTTGAGATGAGGATCAGTCACGTGTGTATATATCTGTGTTGTTGAAATATTGCTGTGTCCCAGCATCGCTTGGACTGAGCGCAGATCCGCACCGTTCATGAGTAGATCAGTTGCGAACGAATGCCGCAAAGTATGAGGACTGACATGTTTCGTTATTCCTGCTAGTAGTGCATGACGAGCAACGAGCCGCTGCACGCTACGAGAGGTAAGCCGATTATAATTCCCACTCACCGATACTTTCTTGGCTCCGCTGTAGCGGATGAATAGTGGGGTGCTGTTGTCTGTGCGTTTGTCCGTATATTGTTGCACCCACCATGCCGCCGCGTCGCTGATAAAGATTGGGCGATCCTTTTGACCTTTACCACGCACCATAAATTCTTTTCTTTTCAGGTTGATGTCACCGATATTTAAGCCCACGAGTTCGGATACACGAAGCCCACTTGAAAATAAAAGCTCTAAAATGGCTCTATCACGCACACCTTGAACCGTATCTAGATTTGGCGATGTAAAAAGCCGTTCTAGCTCATCTTGGTTGAGAAACGTCACTTGTTTTCGCGTTGCACGCGCAAGCTCGATCTTGTCGGCTGGCATTGCGGTTATATCGCGCTTAGCACAAAACTTTAGGAAGCTTCTGAGTGCAATAAGGTGATAGTTCTGTGTATTCTTTTGGAGCTCATCAGAAGTGTTTGTACCAAGCCTATTGAGCCATAGTCGCCACTTTCTGATAAGCTCAGGATCAATATCAGCTATGGTAATGTCTCCGGCAAAATCGACGAGTCTTATAAGATAGTGATCGTAGTTCTGGATAGTTTTTTGTGAGCGTCCTTGCTCTATCTCTAGATACTCTAGAAAGTCAGTTTTTGTTTTTGAGAAAAGCATAAGACCATTGTAACGCATATTACTTTATTGTGCGACGTTCTCCACACTTCTCGTATATCTGTTAGTTTGCTATACTTGAGAGTAATAAATAGGAATTATCACACATGGAACGAACACTTATAATTTTAAAACCAGACGCAGTCCAACGAGGCCTAACGGGCGAAGTTGTTACACGTTTTGAAAAAAAAGGCTTAAAAATTATCGGTATGAAAATGATGAGCTTAGACAGCGCAATGCTGCAAGCACACTATGCACATATTGCTGATAAACCATTTTATAAAGGAGTTGAAGATTTCATGAAAAGTTCTCCCGTCATTGCAATGGCGCTTGAGGGCAAGGAGTGTATTAGCTCAATACGTACTATTTTAGGAGCTACTAATCCACGACAAGCAGAAGCAGGAACGATTCGCGGTGACATGGCGATGGACACGGGTAGAAATCTTGTACATGCTTCTGATAGTACTGAGAATGGCATGACTGAAGTAGCACGTTTCTTCAATGCTGACGAACTGTTTGACTACGATAAGTCAGAGTTTATGCACGTTTACGAAAACCACAACTAACAGCTTCTATCATGGGCGTCACACTGTGGCGCTTTTGGCCTGGTAGCTCAATGGATAGAGCAGTTCCGTCCTAAGGAAAAGGTTGAAGGTTCGACTCCTTCCCAGGTCACCAATTAAAAAACGCCACCCCCTGAAGGTGGTATTTTTATAAGGTGATGCGGGAAGACGTCGGTCAAAACCTTTATAGGTTGAAGGTGAAAACTGCCAGTGACAGTTTGCAAGGAAACATACTGATGAAAACTTGTTTTAAAGTCATGTATTTTCGGGCTCGCGCTAGCGTGAGCGACTCCTTCCCAGGTCACCAATTAGAACTTATGAAACCATTAGCGTAAAATAGAGCATATGGCAAAAAACAACAAACAATTTAGAGGTCAGTACGACGACGAAGAAGTGTTATTCGTCTTTCGTAAGCATCCGGTTGTGATGCGTCGAGGTCTAATCTATTTTATGATTGCAGTACTTGTCGGTACAATTCCATCTTTTTTGCCTAACGCGCAGTTGAATTACTTCTATTTCGGGATAGGTGGAGGGTTCTTACTGGGAATACTAGTTGCATTCCCATCATGGGTGTATTGGTATTTCAGTGTCTATATAGTTACTGATCAGCGGTTTATCCAAAGCACGCAAAAAGGGTTTTTCAATAAAAAAGTCATAGACCTTGCACTCAATCAGATACAAATGGTTAATTATGAAGTGGAAGGTATACAAGAAACGTTGCTTGGTTTTGGTACAATAACAGTGCAGACTTTTGTTGGCAACCTAAGTATTCATGACGTCCATAAACCTGCACATATACAACACGAGCTACTCGGCATATTGCGTTCACGTGGATATGCAACAAACGCTAGTTCAGCTCCGCAAAGTCAGCAACAACAAGAACAGGAAACATAGTGGTAAAGAAAAAAATCCAAGCGCTTAGAGAACAACGCAGCTTAAAAAAAGAGCAAGCTGAAAACGGCATTGTCCCACGTATTACGAACGATAATGTTGCCGAACACCGAGAGGTGATTCTGTCCGGTGCTCGAAAATATATATATCCACTTCAGCACTCAAAACATCGTATTGTCATACTGTCTATATCTCTCGCTATTGCTTCAGTGCTTGTGTTCGCTACTACTACAGTGTTTTTGCTCTACAGACGTCAAACTTCAAGCGGTTTCATGTATCAAGTGACAAAAGTCCTACCTTTCCCAGTCGCCCGCACTGGGAATACATTTGTTGCATATGAGAATTATTTATTTGAACTTCGGCATTACATCCACTATTACGAAACGCAACAACAGCTTAGTTTTGAGACAGAGGCTGGGCAGGCTCAGCTCGCAAGCTATAAAAAGCGCGCTCTCGATGATGTCGTGAACTTTGCATATACCAAAATACTTGCTGAAGAAAACGGCGTTACCGTATCGAGTGAAGAAATTGATGAGCAAATTCGGATTGCCAGAGAGCAAAAACGACTCGGAAGTAGCGAGGAAATATTTGAAGACGTACTCCGCAACTATTGGAACTGGTCTATTAGCGATTTCAGGAGAAGTCTGTCTAACGAATTGTTAGTGCAAAAAGTTACTCGAGCACTAGACGCGACAACGGAAAACCGCGCTAAGCAAGCGCTTGCAAAACTCGAAGCAGGAGCTGAGTTTAGTGAAATAGTTGCAGAATACTCTGATGAAGAAATAACAAAAGAAACTGGCGGTGATTTTGGAGAAGTAGATCCGACTAATCGTAATGTTTCTCAACAAACAGTCGATACATTGCTTCGTTTGTCGGAGGGACAATATTCAGGGATCAATGTTATCCCGTACGAAAACGGCTATGCACTAGAGATCGTAAAGAATCTAGAAAAGAAGGGAAGCGGTGCACGAGGTGCGCACATCATCTTCAGGCTTCAAGACCTTGCAGCTAGTTTGAATGATCGAAAAGATAGCCAGCCATATCGACTTTATGTATCATTGCCTGAGTAGTGAAGTTTGTAGCCCTTCATCGCTACACAAATATTGTGGGTTACTTCGTCCCACGCCCTAACATACATTCTTGTATTGACTAGAAAGTATGCAAAGAAGCAACAGCGGGCAAGAATAACAACTATTGATAAATCAAAAATAACATTGTTTCTCCGGAACTCCCTCTGGTCGGGCAAAAAATATAGTAACTATTTAAAGATTTTTGCCAAGCCTCGAAAATGACTCGACATTATTTTAGATTTTTCATCGGTTTTCCTGCTTTATGCTGATTGGCTACAGAGAATCTGGTTTCAATTGTTGCTTTTAACTCCTTAAGATGGTAATATTATCGAAGTTTCAAGACGTGACAAATTTTTGTTACGCCTTGGTAACAAAAATGCGGGCTCGTGGTGTAGTGGCCTAACATGCCTCCCTGTCACGGAGGAGATCGCCGGTTCAAATCCGGTCGGGCCCGCCAAAATAAGAAAATCACCTTTATGGTGGTTTTTTTATTTTAACGAACCCGATCCGGATTAAGAACCGGCATAGCCGCAAAGCGGCGTCGGGTCTACAGACAAAAATTTTGTCATGCTACCTCTTAGCATGTAAGAAATTTATTGACGTTCAAGCAAAGCGAAATCCGGTCGGGCCCGCCAGTATATTGACACTATATGACTAAAGTTGTATAGTGTTTTTTATATGAGTGACTGGACACCTAGTTTTGAAAATATGCATAGGCTGACTGTGCTAAGGTCATTAGCCAATCAAGAGCCTGGCTTAGAAGAAATTGATCCAGATTTAGTAGATCATGATGAAGAACGACCCTACACTAGGGAAATTAGGGGTGAATGGGGCAGTATGCGTAATATCAGGGTCTTTAGTGGTTTTGTAGACGAAGGTGGTATGCCCACCACTATTGAACTAGCAGCTGGCGGCACACAAGATATATGTAGAATAGGCCATCTAAATGTCGATAGAGCTGGTGATTCGGTGCTTGAGAGACATCTCTTGGACTTAGCAGGGGTAGTGTACGAGTCTAGAGGCATGGGGTATATACCGATGACCAGCACAGCGATGGATGTACTTGTTTCTGAGCTACAGCTAGTCCTCTGAATGAAAGTCAGGGGACATGGAGCTGACCTTATTGGTCAGATAGTTCTAAAATCTGACTCTATAGCCCGCGAAATATTGACTTTTTACAATTTTTATGCTAATATATTTTATGTTAGTCAGAAACAGAAATGCCAAATAGTCCAAACCATCTACAGCATCAAGAAGAAACCAAGCCACGCAGAACTAAAGCTGGACGAATATCCGCACGAGTGCTGTTTGAAAAAATGAGAGTTGGGCCATCTATTGAGACACTCATAGATGCCACTCAAGGACCTTTTATAGAGGTAGGGGCGGTGCCTAGCAGTCCTAGGCCTAGAGACTCCCTCTTAGAATTAGGCGGGATTAATAAGCGTCTGCTAACCTCGAACCACTACCAACCAGAAACGATTAGAACAGCCTATAAACGCCGCCTAACTGGTGAGCGTAAGTTTATTACTCATCGTGACGATACCCCGTCACCTCGCACTTGGCGACCTATAGGAGCTGATTTTAAAACCGAGCCCGTACCCGGTAGCTGGGATACGACTCAGGTAAGAGACAACGTCGATTTTATAGGTGATGCAACCGTTCTTCCGATACCAGATGGCAGTGTTGGCGCACTGTATTCTATCGCACTACATCCTGATGCTGAGTCAAGGTTTGTGAGCGATGAGGCCCCACGAACACTTGAGCCAGGTGGGGTGCTAGTGCTTGATAGAGCAAAGCCGGAGTCAATCGCAGCAGATAATTTGTACCTTGATACCATTAGGTTAGATTCTTATGGTGAGGGCGATCAAGCCTTCATCAACTATGCTGCAGTCCGGAACGAGGTTCCTTACGACCCCCCTCAGGCAAGGACTCCAGTTTAAGCGCCTGTTCATACCTACTTAGGTCTTGGTGACTATGGGATTCTGACGACTAAAACAGTTCCATATCTCCAGACTCAAGGCCTACCAAAATAAGAAACCATTCTATTGATGGTTTTTTTGTTGAGCGCAGTATATAATTAATTCAACTAAAATGAATAAAAATGATAACTAATATAGTGTTCCTCATCGTGGGGCTAGTCGTATTAATAGCGGCTGCTGAGACACTAGTCCGCGGAGCTGTTTCAATATCTTCTAAACTAGGCATCCCAGCACTAGTTATAGGGCTGACGGTAGTCTCTTTTGGTACTTCTGCACCGGAACTAACAGTGAACATCGCCTCAGTCATTAACGGCTCACCTGATCTCGCAATCGGTAACGTTATCGGGAGCAACATTGCTAACATACTACTTATTCTCGGTATTTGTGCGCTTATTAAACCACTATCAATCAAAAGTTCTACCGTTTGGAAAGAGATACCACTCGCGCTATTAGGTATAAGTCTCGTGTTTGTTATGGGTAATGATGTGCTTATTGACGGTACTATGACAAACGCAATTTCACGCTCTGACGGCATAGTGTTGATGTCACTGATGGCAATATTCATGTTCTATATCGTCGGTATGGCAAGGGCTGATAAAGCCAAAGGAGTTGCCGACGAAGAAGAAATAAAAGAATATAGTTTATGGATGTCGGTCGGCATGATTGTTTTGGGGCTTGGCGGACTAATTGGTGGTGGACAATTATTAGTGACGGCCGCAGTTGCTATTGCGAAGTCAGCAGGCCTTAGTGAGTCGCTTATTGGACTAACAGTTGTCGGAATTGGTACGTCGCTACCGGAGCTTGCAACCTCAGTTGTCGCAACCAGAAAAGGCCAAGTAGATATAGCAATTGGAAATGTTGTTGGCTCGAATATATTCAACGTTTTTTGGATTCTTGGACTATCAGGGACAATTCTACAGCTACCATTTAACTCAGCAGCCTCAATAGATGTGCTTGTCGCCGTCGGCGCTACATTGCTTTTGTTTCTAGTGATGTTTTTGGGCAAAAGACATCGCCTCACCAGAATAGAAGGTGTTTTATTCTTGCTCTTATATGCCAGCTATATTGGATTTCTTGTCTATCGAGGATAAGAAGCCATTAGCCATTATTCAGAGCTGAGCATAAATATGAGATAAGCTAACCGCAAACGGTATACTGTACTAGTAATACAAAATAGCTAGGAGCTCAAGGATGAATAAAACAGTTGGAATACTAATCGCACTCGTTGTAGTTGGAGTATTGGGAGTTGGTGCTTATGCGCTGACAAGTAACGATGATTCACAAGATAATGCGGAAGTAGACTCTTCAGCGACGAATCAAGTTACAGTTGGAGAAGCTTCTGAGTCTGAGTCTATGGAGGCTATTGAAAAATCTGGAGACTCTGATGACACGATGATGAAAGACGCCGATATGACTATAGATTTGTCATTAAAGAATTTCGAGTTTTCACGGGACACTATAAATGCTGCACCTGGTGATACAGTCACGGTTAATCTATCAGTTGAAAGCGGCTCGCATGATTTCGTCATTGATGAGCTAAATGTACAAAGCAAAACAATCGCCGGAAGCGACACAGATAGCGTGACGTTTACTATTCCTGAAGATGCAGCCGGTCAAACATTCGCATTTTACTGTAGCATTGGAAGCCACCGTTCACAGGGCATGGAAGGCCAGTTAGTTATTGCAGTTAATTAGTTTTACATAGAAAACATGAGCTCTTACACTATCATGCTTGTATTAAATATATAAAAATGATATAATATGTTAATATGCAAGCATTGTATGCCGAACAAGTTTCTGTAGCCTTTAGAGCCTCTAATCCTGAGCAATTTGGTGATAGTCGTGCTACGGGGGCGGAGTTCAGTGCACTTAAAAAACTACATGCATGGAATGGTAGAAACAGAGAAGCAACACTCGCAGACATTATGACGAATGGCTATCCAGCTCCTGATGAGATAACTCCTGATATGGTAGCAATAGCTGGAGCCGCGCATGCTTGCGGTGTCACTGAACAACTTGCAAGTTTAAGAGGAGAGGAAGGTATGGACTCAACCTACGATAGTTATACAACAAAAAACCAGTTCGATAGATTTGTGCGACTACACTTACCTGAAGGATTAAGAGAAGAGTGGGAAGCCCCAATTGACAGGGAAATAGGCTTTATAAATGGTGCAGTTCGATACCCAGAAGGTGTTGATGACACTAAAATTCATGGAGGTGCGCTACCGCATAGATTTTTACCAGCCCAAACGATGCGTTATCTAGAATTTGCTCGACTAGGGAAGTTAGATGAAGATACGAAAGTAGAGTTCGGTATTACGGATAAGACTGATATAGATAGGTTTAACGTTGAATGGGAAACGCTCGTTCCTGCTATTCAGTCAGCGACGAACCTTGTTGACTTAGCTGGGAATATAGCTAGTGAGATAAGAGTACAGCTTCGGGAAAGCGGGTTACCTGAAGACCAAATCACAGCAGTTATTAATAAGGGCTATGATGCCCAAGGTATGATCAATGAACATGGAAACGTCGCTGCTGTTCAGACGATTAGTGACGTAGCAAAACGTGATTAACATAGATAGTTTCGGTGAATCGAACTCCATTTTTTGGTACAATATTTTGATATGAGTATACAAGCATCAGTGATGAGAAGACTTGTTGGGCTGGGCGATTTTGTTCGTCACGAACCTAGCTTAGAGAATCTAGCAGAGAGACGCCTAGGATTTTATCGACTTGGACGCTTTATGCAGCCAGAAGCAGGCACACGAACTAAAAGGGACACTTTGGGTGGAATCCCAGTAGATATAGTGGTCAACTGCGAGAGCCCCCAGAGAACAATAGTGTACGCTCACGGCGGTGGGTTCGTTTACGGCGGGAACAATGCACATATGCATATGTTAAGTCTGCTCTCGAAGCAAGCACAGGCGACTATTATAGCGATCGACTATAGGCTTGCACCCGAAGATAAATTCCCGGCAGCGCTCGAAGACGTCGATGCGGTACTAGATGCTGTTGATGAAGAGTACTCGCTGGTTGGAGATTCGGCAGGGGGTAATTTGGTGTTGTCAGTAGCTATTACACGCCGAGACAGAGGCCTATCAATGCCAAAGTGTATTGTCTCAATTGCTCCAGCATTAGACGGAACGTTTTCGGGGCATTCTATTGAACACAATAAAACCTTAGATCAGATGTTAACTAAAAATAAGCTAGAGTTTTTCCTTGATGCCTATGCCGGTGAACACGATAAAAAGGATGCTAGGATATCTCCACTATTTGCAGATGTCACCGGATTGCCACCGGTCCTGCTGCATGTGTCTGGATCAGAGCTTTTGTATAGTGATAGTATTCGTATGCACGAAAAAATACAGAATTCAGGCGGCACATCTGAGCTATTTGCGCCAGCAGATATGTGGCATGTATGGCACATGATGACAAAATATATTCCTGAATCCAGAGAAGCAGTAAAAAGCATCGCCGAATTTATACAACGGAATTCCTAAGGAATTAGCTAGCTAGCGAGCTCTACTATCATTGCTGCCAAGGCTTTGACGCCTTTTTCAAGATGCTCTGGTGTTGTATATGCATCAGGCTCGTGAGCAATTCCTTCATTTTGACTTGGAACAAACATAAGGAGACTTGGTACACCAGCTCGTGCGGAATTTTGGACATCATGTCCGGCTGGGCTAAACATCACTTGAGAAGTACCAATGTCATATTTATTAATTACTCTTTGAGCAGTCCTAACTAGCTCAGGATCCATGTGTACGACATCTGCACCACCAGGCTTTCTAGGCTGCATTGCGCCAGTTTGCAGTGTATCAGTAAAGTCAGATATATGATAAAACACCACGTCCCGCGATGATTCTGTAATTCCGCGAAGATCAAGAGTGAGTGTAATTGCTCCAGTATTTTGTTCAGTTACTATTTCTCCAATTGTTCCTACAACGCTTTTAGCTGCTGCTGCTCTTGCAAGCCGGTTTGTCGCGGTTACTGTATGCATAGCGTTTTTCTGTACTTGCCTAGTTTTGCCGTCAGGCTTGAAAAAAACACCAGCGTTAGTCTGTTCAATTTCACGAAGTGTGATTGGAGGATTAGCAAACTTAGGCATTGATGTCGTAATTATTTCAGATTGTACAGAAGTAATTTCATTGAGCTTAACCATTAGTCGCTTTAGTTCACTGTCTGTTTTTGCTTGGAGACGTAGATTTACAGTTGTTCGGCCGGGCACTTTATTAACTGCACCTCCGAATACATTTATGTCACCCACAGATAAAGTATTTAGTTGTAGCTCTTCTTGAGAGCGGAGCGCTTCAATCGTAAAATGTGCCGCTTCAACGAGTCCGTCAGCGCGGAATTCATCGCCCATTGCACGAGCGCCTGAATGATCCGACTTACCATTAAACGTTAGTTCTAAATAAGTAGTGAATGGGAATTTCTCATGATCAACAGTGCTTACTTCGAGCGGTTCTTTGCTGCTGAAAACAATATCATGCCGGACTGGTGCCGCAATACGGTCAACGACACCGAGATCAATATTCTTTCTTTGTAGCACATCGTTTTGTTCGACATGCAGTTCAAGAACGGCGTGTGGTTGTGGAAATAATGCACCGTCGTTATCACCAAAAATCGGGACAGTGACTGCTTCAATTGCTGATTCGCCAAGTACTTCTCCAATTGATGGTTGATCGACTTTATGTGCTGCTAGATCTTCTGGTGAGAGCCCAATAAACATACCTTTACTTCCGAAAAGTGCAGTACCAAATCCTGAAGACTCTTCACCAGTAACTGCCGCCAAAATTACGGTTCTATCAAGTGTCACGCCAGCTTGTTGAATCGCGCTGATAGCTGCAAGTCCACCAAGTACGCCAGTTGTACCGTCGTACATATCACCTTCTGGTACCGTGTCGGTACGTGACATAATAACAAGAGGAGCAAGCTCAGGTTTGTTGCCTTCAAAAATTGCTAATGTGCCAAGAGGATGAATATGTATACTGCCGCCGAGTTGTTCCATGAGTGGTTGAACAAATTCTGCACGAGCTCGAATGTCAGCTTCAGTGAGCGCTACTCGACTAGTCGCATAGCGGATAGGTAGTTCGGAGGTTGGGGGAAGCGGCTGTTGATCGGGCTCGTTACTAATAGCAGCAAGCTCAATGAGTTGCCGCTCAAGAAGTTCTCCTGATATGTGACCAAATACTGTGCTCAATGCGTCGCTCAAAAGACAAGTATAATCTCTCTACACAGTTTAAAAGTCAAGCACAAGCAATAACTCTAGTTGTTTTCTGTGTGTGGTGAGCCTGTCATTTCCATTTCGTCGAGATCGTGGGGTGTATTCCCAGCATGAGATGCGTCATGATCATCAGTGTTCTCGTCATGAGTGATGTCAACTGAAGCAGATATAACTTCTCCGTTTACCGCATATTCGCTATGATCATTAGCGTTGAGCGTTACTTTAAATGTTTTTGTGCCTTCAAAGCTTTCGTCGTAGTGAAAGTTAGGGCCGTATAATCTAGATATCTTTTCGTCATCAACATATAGATGCGCATGTCCTTCACTCATGACATTACTGCCATTTATGCTTTCTGGAGTAAAAGTAAAGTTTTCCGTAGTTAATTTGATATTATATCCGGATTTTGCATCTTCGGTTACTTCTAGCACAACTTTTGGTGCTTGTTCTGCTGGTACATCGTAGGTGCTACTTACATGTTCCATTGTCTGCTCAACTGTTTTTTTGGGTGATTCATCGATTGAATCAGTGGATGTACCAATGGCGAAACCACCAGCTCCACCCAGAATGAGAGAAAGTATCATTATGATAATAACTTCTTTTTGTGTCCTGATTGCTTTATTTGCCATTTGTTCCTTTTCAAGATATTAGGTTGGCTATAATTGTCGCAGTTCAGACTATTTTTGTCTAGTAAGCACTAGAAAATATCTTCCTTATGCTCATATTATCCATGGCTAGTAAAAAACTCTTGTAACTTCTAATACTTTGCCTGAGAGCTATAGCCTTTTTACAACTAGTAGACTTACTCAAGCTCTTCGAGAAACTCGTTTATTGCTACTAAATACTCATCTTCTTTCTCAATGTGAGCGCAATGAGAGGCGTCCGGAATAATTACCAGATGAGAGTTTGGAAGTTCGTTATGGGTTATTTTGGCTTGTTTGGGAGTTAGCTCATCATACTCGCCGGCGATAACGAGACAGGGGGTGGTTATCTCGCGTAATCGTGGCACCATATTCCAGTCTTTCATGGTCCCGTTTGCGTAAGCTTCGCTCGGTCCCCACATTTTTTCGTAGGACGCAGCACCGTTTTTGCCTTTTGGAGTTGAGAATTCTGAGGGATACACATCGCCTCGGAAGACGTAGTGTTTCGTATAAACTTCGTAAGCTTCTTTATAGTCTCTGGACTTGGTCGTGCCTAGGTGCTCATGTTTTATCATGGTTTTGTAGACATCTTTGGGTAGTTTCTTCTTTAGTTTTTCGACTTCTTTTTAGTAGAGCTGCATATCAATCATAGAGCTTGCAAATATAGCGCTCATAACACCAGCTGGTTTCGTCAGCATATATTCTATTGCCAACATGCCACCCCATGAATGACCGTATAGATGTATGTTTTTCAGCCCTAATTGTTCTCTGAGCGCTTTAAGTTCGTCGATGAATGTTTGGATGGTCCAAAGAGAGTAGTCATTTGGCATGTCAGATTGTCCACAGCCGAGTTGATCATAGAATATGACTTGTCTACCTCGACTTGATAGCAGCGCTAAACCAAGCAAGTAGTAGTGAGCAGCTCCGGGGCCTCCATGGAGGATGAGTATCGGAGTTTTATCGGACGGTTTCCCGTATTTTTCATAGTATCGATGGTAGCCGTCAATTTTTAGATATCCTTTAGTGTTTGGTGTCATGTATTTATCGTAGCACTCACAGGAGCACAAACTAGCGTGTAGCGGTCAATACCTTCGCATCACCTAGGCGGTTAATATCTTCTTTCCTCTGGTTCGTTCTCGTGGCCTTTTAAGACTAATCCCCATGTGCTTGCGATCGTTGTTGTAGTAACTTAGAAACTCATCTATCTTGGCTT
>JBGSRU010000032.1:0-1741 GCA_041737385.1 Saccharimonadales bacterium (SeqCode) | reverse complement strand
ACACATAAAAAAGGTGAAGCTTCCCAACTTGTGTCGGCCTTTCAGGCCTTTGATTCAACACAGCGCTTCTTCCCGGGGCCTTACAGCCCCGGCAAAGGATGTGTCGGCCTTCCAGGCCTGAATCGCAATCTGACTCGTTTTGATTTTACTGTTTTTTTTGCTTGTCAAAACGCTTCTCAGCGTTGCCTTTCAGGCCATTAGGCTTCAGGTTCCGGACCCCCTTTTCTGGGGGGAAAGTAATTCATGGATTTCGGTGGACGATCGATTCAATTTTTGGACAGCTCGCATCATGCCTGGTTCACCCAGCCCCATTGTTTGTTCGTTCGAAAGCCGTCGAGCCGATGAGATGTCTGCCCTGATCGCACGCCACGGCGGACAGCCGTTGTCCGCACCATCGATGCGCGAGATCCCAATCGAAGACAATCCGATCGCCATCCGGTTTGTCGAGGAAGCGATCGACGGTAAATTCCCCATCGTCATCCTGCTGACCGGAGTGGGGACAGAAGCGCTGTTTGAAGTCGCTCGATCACAGAACCTGCATGCGGCGCTGTTGGAGGCGTTCCGAAAGTCGTCGCTGATCATACGAGGACCAAAGCCGGCAGCGGTGCTGAGCAGGCTGGGACTCAAATACGCCGTGCGCGCACCGGAGCCAAACACCTGGCGCGAACTGATCGAAGCCATTGACGCATCTGACATCAGCATCGGCGGGCAAAACGTTGCTGTGCAGGAATACGGTCTGCCCAATGCGCGACTATACGCAGAACTGGAAGCACGAGGCGCCATCGTAACGCCGATCCCGGTATATCGCTGGGCGCTGCCGGAAGACATGGCGCCGCTGCACAGAGCGCTGCAGGAAACGGCCGCCGGCAACGTGGATATCCTGCTCTTTACCAGTGCGAATCAGGTCAGCAATGTATTGGATACCGCAGAGCAGGGGGGTCATCTGGCGGGTATTCGTGCGGCGATTGAAGATCGGACTCTGGTTGCATCCATAGGTCCGACCTGTTCAGAATTCCTTTCGGAAAAAAACTGGCCGGTGCATTTTGAAGCGTCTCCGCCAAAGATGGGCCCACTGGTGCGAGGCGCCATTGATGTCTGGCAGAGTCGACGGACAGAGTGAAATGACGTAATGAACGACCACCCTTTTTTGGTAATGGGACTTGTCACAGTGTTAGCAACCTGTTCATGGATAGTACTTTTTTGGAAAGTTCCGCTACCGGAGTGGCGAAAGAATATTTTTTTGGGCCATCTCCTTGTTGCAGTCTTTTTCCTGACAGTCTCAGGAACGATCAACTACTTACTTGAAGTTCCAATGGAAATTGGTCAACTCGTTGTTACTGTAATTGGCTGTGCTCCCGCTGTAGGGGGCTACCTCCAATTCGGTCGGCGCAAATCCTGACATGATCCAAAGGTGCCATGCACCGCTAACAGAACAGCCAGCCCGAAAATGTCGGGCCAGCTTCGAACTGGTCGCGCATCGATTGATCAAATGAAACGGCAGGATGTCATCACCCGCAGAAACCTCCAGCCGATTCAGCAGCGGCATAGCAATTCTCCTTCAAACGAGCTGACATCACTTGCGCGTATACGCTGGAAAAAGAATGCCGTTTCCTTTTTCAGATGGCAAGTACCTGGATTTGGTCCGAAGCACCCTTCGGGCCGTTTGGCTATTGGCCTCAGCCCACTTTTCTGAGGCTTGACAGAGCACTAGCCTGCATTGCGCACCACGTTCCAACGAAAA
>JBGSRU010000018.1:0-2028 GCA_041737385.1 Saccharimonadales bacterium (SeqCode) | reverse complement strand
GTTTACGCTTTCTAACTCGACCGATGCGTTTCTTCTGCTTCGAGCCAGTGATGCCGGCATTTCACCGGTCATGCTCCCGCTGCTGTGGATGGCCCTGCATTTGAGCAAAGTGGTCAGCTCGCTGATCGCGGGCGATCTCTCGGACAGGATCGGGCGAAAGACGCTCATAATAACGGGCTGGCTGGTTTACGCACTAGTTTATGCGGGTTTCGCATTTGTCGATTCGGCATGGCAGGCGTGGGTGCTCTTTATAGTATACGGAGCTTACTTCGGCCTGACCGAGGGTGTCGAAAAGGCATTTGTTGCCGATATGGTGCCAGCAGGGAAGCGTGGAACGGCATACGGATTCTATAATCTTGCCTTCGGAATCACCGTATTCCCAGCCTCATTATTGTTTGGCCTCATATGGAATGAATACGGCGCCGGCCCGGCGTTTCTGACGAGCGCCTGTATCTCGATCGCAGCGATATTCCTATTTACAACAGTGGCTTCGCCTAAGGTTAGGCATCAGTGAATAGTGAATAGTGAGCAGTGGGCAGTGGTTGGTGGGCAGTGTTTGGTGGGCAGTGGTCAGTGATAGTTGGTCATGATCGATTTTCCATTTCCACTCTCCACTTTCCGCTTTCCATTTTTCCACTTTCAATTCTCGATTTCTTCTCTCGCACCCCCTGTTTTTGTCTCACTGGGGGACAGGCAAATCGCCATAACTAACGTAGTGTATTAGTTACAGGTTTTTGTCCCGTCCAACGCTCCTGTCACGCGGTTTTTACCCACCCGGAGCAAATTTCGTAAAAATTTCGTTTTGATTTCGTTACTTTTTCTCAAAAATGCCTTAATTTTTCGGCACAGGTCAAACGCGCAAGAAAGACTAATGGAAACGGATGTGTGAAAAGGGCGTCCGAGTTGGGAATTTCAGCTATTTGCGAAAGAGAGGCGGACGGTCGCTGCCGAGACGGCTGCCCATGCAGGAGATCTTGACAATGAAAATAATAAGAAATGCTTTTACGGAAAGTCGAAACACCATAATTGTTCTGATCTTTGCATTAGGAATGATAGTAATCGGCTGGGCTGCCACACCAACGGCACGTGTACAGGAAGTCAAAGGCTCGAAGGTCGACCTAATTACGGAAGTACTTGCTCAAGACGAGATCATGCATCAAATAATGAGCGTGCGAGAAGGCAAGACAGAGGTTAGCGACGACGTTTCACCGAGTGGGGCGGCTGTGGCAAATGCGATCAGGGTCCTACCGGGCTGTACGACAAATACTCTAGGTGCGACGGACGATGGTTCGACGGGAGCAATCACGCTGCCGTTTCCAATCAATTATTTCGGCACGACCTACGCCGAAACTTTTGTTAATAACAATGGCCACATAACGTTTACCGGGCCGCTTAATACGTTCACGCCATTCTCGTTAGCATCAACTAATACTCCGATAATGGCTCCCTTTTTTGCGGATGTCGATACGCGCGGCACCGGCTCCGGAGTGGTGCAGTATGGCACTGATACTGTTGGCGGCCGAGCCGCTTTTTGCGTAAATTGGGTAAACGTCGGTTATTACAACAGCCGCGTCGATAAGCTCAATTCTTTTCAACTCATCCTAATAAACCGTTCCGACACCGGCACGGATAATTTTGACATAGAGTTCAATTACAACCAGATCGTGTGGGAAACCGGCGGCTTATCGGGCGGCACGGACGGCATGGGTGGAAACTCGGCAAGGGCAGGTTATGCTAACGGCACAATGACGGCCGGAACTTTTCTTGAACTGCCTGGCTCGGCGGTCAATGGCGGTCTCCTCGATACAAATGTATCGACGGGCCTAACAAACAAGTCTCTCAATTCGGGGGTGACAGGACGCTACATCTTCAACGCGCGCAACGGGAGCATCCCGACGCCCACGCCGACACCTACGCCAACACCAACGCCTCCGCTGGTGGTAAATCAGCATCTAACCACGGCCGGGCCGATCCCCGACGGCTGCGGTTCGCCCACGGTAAAGACCAACTTTCATACTCTCGATGCAA
>JBGSRU010000021.1:0-1603 GCA_041737385.1 Saccharimonadales bacterium (SeqCode) | reverse complement strand
CCACAAGATGAGCAAATTTGCAACGATCATGATCGTCTAGTTGGCGAGGGTGTTAAGGTAGTCAAACGAACTTATCATCAAGTTCAAGTTGATGAACTTGACAGTCTTCCAGTTTATGTTCTTTTTGATCAGGAAACAAAGAAAATGGCTAAAGATACTCAACTCTATTGCAACAAAGAGAGTTGTTACATGATGATGACGTTTGAACAAAGTGCAGGACTGAACCACCAAACAGGTAGCAAATTCGAAATTGATCAATCTCATCCAAACTTCAAACTCAATTTTACGACATTAGTAACTGATTATAATTCTCACCCCAATCCGCAATCAGCTTGGGAGTCTGTGCTCATTCATGAGCCAGAATCTCTTGTGATTTCAAGGGCTGGAGATCGTTGCTGTGTGGCTTTTCTGGATCAATACTATATCGCTTATGGTCAAGATGATGATCGCGAAGTCCTGAAAAAGTATGTCGAAAGTCAGGTTTTCAATTTCCATTCAAAGGAAACAAAGAAAAGTCTGTGTGAAGCGATTGATTGGCTTCGTGACTGGCCATGTACTCGTCAAACGGGTTTGGGAACCTTGTTTCCAATTGATGAAACTCAAATTATTGATTCTCTTTCAGATAGTACAATTTATATGGCTTACTACACGATTGCCCATTATCTTGAACAGAGCCAAATTCCAGCTTCCAGATTGACTGTGGATGTTTGGGACTACATTTTTAATCTCTGTGATGTGATACCAGAAACGGTTAAACAGGATTCCAATTGGAGTCAAATTGTCGAAAAGATGAAGGAAGAATTTACTTACTGGTATCCGCTTGATCTTCGTGTGTCTGGCAAAGATCTAATTGGCAACCATCTGACGATGTGCCTTTACAATCACTATTTCATCTGGAAAGATGAACGCTATCTACCCAGAAACCTTGTCTGTAATGGATACATCAATATTAATGGTGAGAAAATGTGCAAAAGTAATGGTAATTTTATTACTATTGATGCTGTGATGGATCCCAACCGCCAAGTGAGAATTAAGTCAAAGGATGAAGATATTGTTATTCAAGCTACAGCTGACAGTCTACGTCTCGCCTTGGCAACAGCTGGAGATGGGCATGATGATGCTAATTTTGAAAGTGGAGTGACAAATAACAACATCTTGATTCTGAAAAGGGAAGAAGAGTGGATTAATGGCATCATTAAATCCAATTTTGTGGATTCGTGTCCAGCGGATCGGGGTCTTTTTGTTGACTCCGTATTTGAAAGCCGAATCAATCAAATTATTGAAGACTGTACACAAGCTTATGAACAAATGATTTATCGGGAGGTTGTTAAGCATGGCTTTCATGGAATGATGACAGCCAAAAATAAGTATCTCGACTATCTTGACCGTAATGGTATTCAACCCAACCCAACTCTCATTCAAAGGTATATTTTTGTTTTTTGTCAGCTGATGGCTCCAATTATTCCTCATTTTAGTGAATGGATTTGGACGGGTGCACTCAATCATAAAATCAGTATTTTTCAATCTGGTTTTCCGACACCTTCTAACACTGATCGAACCTATATTGCGATGTCTGACTTCCTTGAGGCTACCCTTGCGAACC
>JBGSRU010000035.1:0-1732 GCA_041737385.1 Saccharimonadales bacterium (SeqCode) | reverse complement strand
CGAGAAGCGTGTTGTCGCCGGCGTCGCCGGTGATCTCGTCATCATGCGCCGAACCCATGACGTTCTCGAATTCGAAGATCAGATCGCCCTGGGCGTCGCCGCCGGCTCCTTTTCCCATGGCGAGATTTATCGAGACAGCCGCGGCTGACGAAGCGTAGGAGACGGTATCGTTTCCGCCGCCGCCAAACAGCTTGTCTGCACCGACCCCACCCTCAATGACGTTTGCCGTCGCGTTTCCGATCAGAAAATCGTTGAACGCGGAGCCCAGAAGATTTTCCAGGTCGATATAGGTGTCACCCGCCGCATCTCCACCGACGCCTCCGGAATTGAGGTTTACGGTGACGGCCGCCGAGGCCGAGTAGTCGGCAGTGTCGAGGCCATCCCCGCCTTTCAAGGTGTCGGCGCCATCTCCACCGATGAGCGTGTCGTCGCCGTCAAGGCCGTTGAGAACGTTCTGTCCGCTGTTCCCGCGCAAGATGTTTGCCAGCGCGTTTCCGGACCCATCGACATCCGCGGAGCCGGTCAGAACCAGATTTTCGACATTGAGCGCCAATGTGATGGTTCCGACGCTCTTGACGGTGTCCGTCCCTTCCCCTGCGGCTTCAACGATGATGTCATCCGCGTCGGCGATATAGGTATCATCACCCACGCCGCCGTTCAGCTTGTCAGCGCCGCCCAAACCGTCGAGCGTGTCATCGCCGTCGCCACCGTTAAGCGTGTCGTCGCCGTTTCCGCCCGTGATCGTGTCATCGCCGCCCAGGGCATTGTAAACGATCGGGCCGGTCGCGCTGGCGGACGTCGTCACGACATCGTCAGAACCGGATAGCGTCACACTGACGGGCTCAAGGGTCCTGTTGTCGTAGGCGCCGAGCACCGCACCCGAGATCTGGACACCACTCACAGAGGCATTGGTCGGGCCGAAGTTGAGCTTTCCGGGCTCCCCGAAACGAATGCCGGTGGATGTTCCGCTGATGGTTCCACCGACAATCTCGACGTCGTCGAGGCTTGCCGGGTTGCCGGAGTAGGACGGGCTGTCGTCGCGCGCCTTGATGGCAATCGCCGCACCGTTGGCATGCGGGAAGCCGCCCCCGTTCGACAGGCCGACATTCGTAAGTGTGGGATTGTAGATGTAGATTCCCGAGAAACTCCCGAACTTGAGGTTGAACTCGATTCCTGATCCATCGCTTCCGATGACGCCGCCAGACGAACCGATGCGGCCAAGCTGCCCGACATTTGTCATGATGAGGTCGGTCAGCTCGATATTGCTGCCGAGTTCCGAGTAGATCCCCTTCCACAGGAGGTTGTCGAAAGTCGTGCCGTCCAGGAGGACATTCGAGAAGTCGCCGCCCGCATCTGCCGAAATCGATATTCCCTGGTATCCGTTTTTGATCGCACCGCCGGTCATCGAGAAATTTGTTACGGCTGCGGTTCCGATGTTTCTGATGCCGAGAAGGTTCTCATCCAGGATCACCCCGGAGGCCACGAAGTTGTCGTTGGTCTTGAAATCAATTCCGTAGGCGAAGTCTCGGATGGTGATGTTTTTCAGGGTGATGTCATCGGCCGCGACAGTGAAACCGGCGCCGCTGTCCTGGCTGTAGCCTTTGGATGTCTTCAACCAGTCGGTGAGGAGCTCATTTCCGATCTTGTTGTCCGTATCGAACTTGCCGTCGATGATCACATCGCCAGCGTCGCCGGTGGCGCTCTCGATCGTGATATCGCCGACCGCCGCCAC
>JBGSRU010000011.1:0-1690 GCA_041737385.1 Saccharimonadales bacterium (SeqCode) | reverse complement strand
GCGCCAAGATGTACATCAGTCTGTCGCTTAACCCATAATTGATGTGTTCTGGTTTACTAATGCTCTTTCGTCCAAGGCAGTAAACTAAATCTTGGCAGCTATTTTCAATTCGATTGCCGCACAGCTTGTTCTTCCCCGTAGTCCTGAACACGATCGACATGCCCAAGACGAATATCAGCTTACTGAAGCCAGAAAGAGGAGAAATTTCCTGCGAGTCTTCGTTTGAGATATCGGAATACTTTTGTTTGTAGCGGTCTTCTCGGATCTTCTTGCAATACATATCCCGTTTTTATTTAGGGCATTGCAGGTGTCTTTTTGAGACATGGCGGTTTTTTATTTTAAACATCAATCTATTTCTTAGAGATTTTTAGGTAACTGGGCTTTAACGTTTCTGCTAAATGGTCATGCCTCATTGTTAACGAATTGCGTCTATCGCTACGTCTAGATATTGTATGTGGATCTCGTGCCAGCGTCAATTGGAATGATCGTTCTCCACATCAATGAACGTAATATTACTTGAACAAGAAGCACTGAGTCTATTATATCTATGTTTATTGCTAAACCTGGCTTTAAGATTGTTTATACGAAAGATACAAATCACTGGATATAGTAGCCTATGGCTTGGAGCGATTTATTACAGGGCAATTTCCAACGTCAGAGCCAGGTTCTACAATAGTCTTGCTTATGAATCTGTCTCCCCAATGCATGCAGCAAGCGATTTGACGTGGTGAATTGCTAGTAGCTGGGAGTTATTTAATTCATATTAAACTTACCTGGTTGGGGTCACGGCGCGGCTCCTGCATCGTGCTGTCCTGTTCTGGAGCAGGGCAATGCACTCAGCTGTCTGTGAAGGAGTACGAGCTCTCCTAGTGGGGGTGTCGACAACAGAATTTTTGGTAGAGGCGCTTCGCTTTCGGGTGGGCGCCAACAGAGTTTTCAATATTTGTTACGATGTCAGTTGCCTTAGCTGCTGGTCAGGATTGCTGTGTCAATCAAAATATGAGTCTGACAACCAGATTAGAGTCAAATTATTTTATCTGTATTTCTAGTGGTTCTCTCCATAACTGACAAAGCGTTTAAAGAAGGAATGAATGGATAATATGAGTGACATTGTTGCGAAATCCGAAGGATAAATTCATGGTGAACAACGTGATAAAGAAAAGGCTGCGCTGGAATTAATGCACTATCTTGACATGGCATGAGTGCGTTATTTCAATCTACTATAAGTACGCTACCCTATTTGCGTCATCTTCAAAATGTTGGCTCGGAAGCCTTTGGGTGCACCACAACAAGTGAAGTGAAGACTTGTTTGACACCTCGGGAACGACTGAGCAAGCTCAAGCACAAATCCCGCCCGACCAAAAATAAGTGTGAGAGTATTACATCCAATAGGATGTATTTCGCTTCTCACAGCGAAAAGAACTTTTTCTACACATGATCTTAGCTATTCAGCCGAGAAGGTATGCATCTTATTGTTCTGCATATTGCCTCCCTGTAAAGCCCCACTAAACATAGCTTGGTCTCCTAGTAAGGTGACCGCATGCGTTAAGCGCCAAGATGTACATCAGTCTGTCGCTTAACCCATAATTGATGTGTTCTGGTTTACTAATGCTCTTTCGTCCAAGGCAGTAAACTAAATCTTGGCAGCTATTTTCAATTCGATTGCCGCACAGCTTGTTCTTCCCCGTAG
>JBGSRU010000012.1:0-13691 GCA_041737385.1 Saccharimonadales bacterium (SeqCode) | reverse complement strand
ACGGTTGGTAAGGTACTGTAGATTACCGACGCTGTTATTACCTTTGTCCTCATCGATATGGTCAACAGCGTAACCCTCTGGCCTCGTGCCAAGAAAAGCTGCTGCAACAAGGCTGTGAACCTTGTATGTTTTGTTACAGATACGCAGCTGGTGGTAGCCTTTGGTACCTTTCTGTAAGCGCATGATGTGTAACGTATGTTTGTTACGCACCTCACCAGTAGTAGACACTTGATGAAACGTGTTTGGGATATCCCTCCACATTACGGTTGCACCTCACCTATACTATGCATGACAATGTGTTTGGGGTTAGAGGTGGATTCAGGTGAGCAGGTGCGAGCAATCACATTGGTGCTGTAGTGTAACGCTTTGCCACGCTCCTGGTTTGTTCCACTGTTTACTTCATACCCAGAAGATGTCCAACGACCGTAAGGGTCATGCACCATGAACCCGGTGGCATCGTAACCGTACACCACAATGATGTGCCCGAACCTGGTGAAGTAGCCATGTAGGATAACAGGGCGCTTGAGGTTCAGCGAGTCACGGATGCCTTGCAGTGTGCCGCGCTCGGTCACATTGTCAAACAAAGGGTACGTCTGCACCAGCTTAGCCAAGTCCCACCAACTGTGGCGCGACCACCCTTTGGTAATCATGCGCTTGTAAAGCTGGTCTTCAAACTGGCCATCGCCATTACCAACGAAGCCATAATACTTCAGCACCATCGCCACGCTGGTCACGTTGCAAGAACCATAGGGGTTCTCGCGGTTGTCAATCTGTGAAAGGTATGGGACGCGAAGGTTCATCATGGTAAAAAATCCGGGTAAATAATAAACGCGAGAAACAAAACAAGTATCAGAGCGAACACTGGGCCGAGCAGGTAGCCGAGGGCGACTACCATAATCAGCAACCAGCACAACACGAGCGCCCTACTCAGCATGTATAACTCCTGTTGTTGTACGTGTATAACCGAGTGCGTTGTACCCTGGTAGTATAGCCTAGAAGTGTTCCCCGCCGTCGTCCTCAGGTGTACAACTGTCCGTTATACACAACTGATGGGCGTGGTGAAGCAACATGCAGATGTCCTCGTAACTCAATTGCACCAGCTCATAGGTGCGAGTGTTCTGTATCTGAAACATGCCGTACCGTTCATGGACACACACTGAACCTTTGTTCAGCACGCACACGTCACGCCATCCTTGCATCACTCGACCTCCCTTTTTTTCAACTTAGTGTGGTGCCGGAACCCGTGTGATACACCACCACGTAAGCGCTGGTGTTCATCCGTTTCCTTGATAAAGTACTCCTCGATGCGCCGACGCCCTTCGAGCGCCCACTTCACTGCATCCGTGATGGCAGCAGTGGGACGCACGACGCTGCGAATGAGGAACCCTGTGTAAATCATACCCTGTGTCAAGAACAACACG
This sequence comes from Saccharimonadales bacterium (SeqCode), assembly GCA_041737385.1. Taxonomy (GTDB): domain Bacteria; phylum Patescibacteriota; class Saccharimonadia; order Saccharimonadales; family SZUA-47; genus JBGSRU01. Next base: position 12,270 of record JBGSRU010000012.1, on the reverse strand, counting down.
CAATCCCAAACAAACGGGAGCCAATCGGGTTCACGCTGTGATGCTTCCCACTCTGCTTGAGCATCCTCAAGGGTGCGACACTCAGCTTCTAGCAAGGTGCGTTCAGCTGAGTAGGTGCGGGCATCCAATCTGTCAATGACACGTCTGATGGCAGCGGCACTATGGTTTAGTTGCATAAATGTCAAGCTTGACATCGTGGTCAAGGGCGCTGGTGTATACTGCGCGAACGTAACCACTATCAAACTTAGGCTCGACGTACAGAGGGCACGTCATTGTTCGCCGCTTGTCATCAGGTGTGAGCGGGCCGTCCTTGTCCTGCCAGTTAAGGTGCTGGTACTTGTGGTAGAACCACATCAGCTTTGACTCCAGTATATAGTAGTCGTTGGGCAAGATATGCAGCAGCGGCATCGGTGCAAAGTATGTCTCGCCGTCAAACTTGAAATCAAACAGGCACGAAATGTTACGCTCTAGTTGAAGTGCCAACACTTTCTTATACCACATGGTCGCGGTGTAAGCAGGGCACGGTGTCTCGGCATCCTCATCATCAATGTACAAGTCAAGCATTGACATCTGCTTGCGTACTTCCTTCACGTCACCTGCTACAGGGTGTCCGTGAATCTGCCCGTAACCAAACATGAGAATGTTGTATAGCTTCAACCCGTCAATGTCATCAAGCATCTTCTTTTTTCTCCTGTTGTGTTATACACATCATACCACGACCTGCACCCTAATGTCAAGCACCCTTAGCCTCGCGCCAGTTGTTACCAACGTGAAACTCTGCTCGTACAGGTACACAAACACCATCCATGTTAAGCATGGTGTCATCCGTGAACACATCTGTCATCTCGTGTGCGAACGCATCAGCGTAATACTTGTGCGCTGTGTACACCGCCTCATCATGCACCACGATACGCAGCTTGGCCTCATACACACACACAGTAGGTCGTGCCTTAAGTTGCAGCACTTTGAATATTGCGCCAGCAGTACCTTGAATAGGGTAGTTGCCACACTTGCGCTCACCACCTGCGCTCACCTTACGGATAGGTGACATCACCTCAGGTATGTAGAAGCGCTGACCCATGAGGCCATGCACCACACCGTTGTTCGCCTTAGCCTCACGCACGATGGCCGCACGATACTCCTCGATGGGTATCTCATTGTTGATGCGCTTGAAGATGCGCTTAGCTTCAGGCAACTTCAGACCTAAACTGGATGCCAGCTTCTCAGCACCACCACCATAGATAAGCAGGAAGATGCCTGTCTTGGCCACGTAACGTTCGCACCCCCACAGGTCGCTGTTCACCTGATGGACATCGATGCCAGCACGGACGGCATCCGCCACCTTGGTGTACCCAAGCATCCACTCTAGGTAGAACCCGAAGACACACACCTCGATGCGGTCGAGGTCACCTACCACCATGCGCTCGTCAGCATTGTCAGGTGTGAACATGCGGCGAATGGTGTCGCCCCGGTCGTCACGAGACGGTATGTTCTGAAGGTTAGGTTGGGATGACGAGAGCCGTGTGGTGCGCGTGTTGTTCTGGTTCATGTTGCACCGCAGCACCGTGTCCTCACGAGTATACTCCTCAATGGGGTGCAGGAAGTTGGACACAAGTGTTTGCACCTTGCTGTACTTGAGCATGATGCGAGCTGACTCTGATATAGTCGCTGCCTTCTCTAGTACATACTTGTCGATGGACACAGCACCAGACTTGGTGGTCTTATTGAACTCAAGTTCGGGGCACTCTTTGGCCAGCGTGGCCAGCTTGTCTGCACCTGAGTTAGGGTTCAGCCAATCTAATTCGCAATGCGTATACATGCCCTCGCCGTCAGTGGTGCTGTACTTCTTACCGCACACCACAATGTTTTTGTATGCTACCACCTTACCACGCTTGTATCCAGAGTATGTATGAAACTGTGCCATGTGCTCTTGTGCAAGCTTGACGTATTCTGCATGAGCATCTTGCCATGCGTCACGGTCAATGCTGATACCGTTCTGTTGCATCTCCATGATGCACTGCGAGTAAGGTAGCTCGATGTCCTCATAGTATGCGGACGCCAGCTCGTCACGGTACAGGCGCTTCTTGATGATAGGGTACAGCAGGTAGGTCAACTTGAGGTCAACCTTTAGGTAGTCGTACATCTGTTGCGAGCGGCAGGCAAACGATGGTGATGGTTCCTTACCACGGTCGAGATAACGTGTGCCCAGTGCGTTCAGTGAGTGCTCAGATGACACGCTTGGCGAGTCCACATAGGACATCAAGATGATGTCATCGTATGAATTCGGGTATACACCGCGCACATTCAGCACCGAGATGTCGAAGGTCGCATTAGCTAGGATGAAATGGTTGTCACCTTCTAGGATGGTGCGAGCTTCCTCAACTGTCTCAAACATGCTGTACTCTTCACCATCATACAGACCGACGTACCACACTGGACACGCGGGGTCATAGCGGGCAGTCAGGTCACGTGTCTCAATGTCCAGCGAATACAGTGTCATGCTTTTCTCAACTCCCTAGTAACCTCGTACCCCTTACACCTATAACCCATGTTGGCTGCTGCTGAGATGGCCTGAGATGTGATGTCGTAACCATGCTTGGCGTTCATATAGTCCGCACCAGCTTGTGCAGTCTCGAACACTTGACCATCAAACATATACCGATAGCGGCGCTGCTTCACCTTCACACGCTTAGGTGGGTGCAATATCCATTCTAAATTTTCGTGGCAATTGTTGGTGATGTCACCATCAAGGTGCTTGACCCATAGGCCGAACAGTTCACCTTGTACATACAGGCGAGCTACTGCCATATGTACCAGCATGTCCTCGACCATCATGTACCCATTCTTATTAGGTGTGGGTTCACAAACGATGCCGCCGCTTGTTACTGTGCCGTCGGGATGTACCTGCAAGTGCGGGTGACGCTTCGTTGCTTTCGATTCTTCCATCTTGTTATCACCTTTGCTAACCAAAACTGATTCTCTCGTGATACAGGTGCTGATATGATGCCGTGCAGCGTCGCCCAGTGGCACAGGTCGAGGCCAGTCATCGTGTTACTGGGTAACTTGAGGTGCAGTGCAGCGGTGTCGCCGCCAACCTCTGAGTACCGCCGTAGTTGTGCATTGCTGCACGACACTGCCAAGATGTACTGATGGTACTCGACACCATCAAGGGTGATAGGAAGCGCCGCCTGTACAGCCAGTGCCTTGAGTTCATCATAGCGGTTCCTGAACATACCCTTAGCTTCAACGATGATACCATAGCTCGGCACAAAGAAGTCCGGTATGGTGTTCAACGTGATGTCAAGTGTCAGCTTGGTTGGCTCATACAGCGTGTCCTCTGGCAACGTGTGCATCACGTACTGCTCAAGGTCACTTTTGAAAGCGCTTCTATCCACGTTACACCTCGTATTTTTTAATCGACACACCATTCATAGGGTGGCCACCGAACACAGCACCGGTTGCCTTGTTCTTGGTGACACCATAGAAGGCAGCTAGCTCAGGTACACTGTTGAATATACCATCCGCCGTCATGTAGCGGTACTTAGCCCGCTTGTCACTGTAGTACAAGTTCTCCACACGACTATTAGCGCAGTTCTTGTCACGATGGTGGATGTGCGGGCCGTCATGCACAGATGTTAACCAAGTCTCGGCAATAATCTTGGACACTGACCATGACCGTGAGAAGATGCTCACGATGCCCCGGTTAACCTTCCTCACCTTACCATCAACCACCACGATACCACACTTGTTGCACGTCACACGCTCGTCTGCTGGCCAGGGCATGTACTCTGGTGTGATGTCATGCAGCGTGACCGGCTCACCATACAAGCGCAGATTATAGTGCAGCGCATAGAGTACGTCACTGTCCTTGATGTTCTGACCTGTGGCCTTAGCCACCTTAGCTTGAAGTTCCCAATGGGATACACCTTGTAACTCGCCCCATCTGTACACCATCTGTTTCCTAATCATCATACTCACCATCATAATAGGACTTAGTTTGTGCATCGTACCACAACGCACCTTTGAACACACTCGAATCACGGAACCGGTTCGGTTTCACAACACGTATGCTGCGATGCCCCGTGTCACCCTCCTCATCATCCAGCATCTCCATGCCGATGCATGTAGTGACCTGCCTAATGACAGCAGTGCCACCAGCCACTGACGAGCGGCCAATGCGCTTAGCAAACTTACCATCGGTGTAACGTGTGTGTGCCACCAACAGGATAGCAACGGGCGGACGCTTATCAGCGGTGTTGCCAGCGGCCAGACGGTTGATGGCTGTCATCATAATGGCAGTGTTCTGCCACTCGTTGAAGTTCTCGATGTTGTTGATGACATCGATGATGACCAGTGACACCCCAGTAGTGTACATGCTAGCACATATTGCATCTGAAATGTTTTGCCACGAGTAATCCTCGCTGTTGTACATCTCAAGGCAACCAGACAACATCTCAATAGTGTCTGTGATTTTTTCCTGGGTACAGCGCTTGGATGATGTGCTCATCTGCAAGTGCCGCTCGACAAACTTTGTTAAGGTTTGGTAGCTTGACATCTCTGTGGGCACATACAACACACGATGCCCCTCACACAACATATTATATGCGATGTCAACGGATAGTGTTGACTTGCCTACACCTGTGTGGGCAACCAACATAACCACGTCACCCGGTATGATGCCGCCAGCGAGGCAGTCATCAAGCGAGTCGAACCCTGTACTCACGAATGAATACTTGTCAACCTCGTCACGATGCGCCATGTACCCGCTCATCATGTCGTTACCTGTCACGACCATCGTGTTGATGGGTTTGACAGCACGCTCAAGCAGCTTAGGTATCTCGTCATTGTGCAGCTCACATGCATCCTTAGCACCGAACAACGAATAGTTGCACAAGTGGAACAGGTACGCTGGTATCATGTCGCGCAGCTCACCTTGCAGCTTGCGACCAGCCTCGTCGGCATCGACCGCAACGTACACTCGCTTATAACGGCGCAGCATTACACCGTGCGCTTGCATCTTGGCAGCGTGACTGCTGCCAGGTATGGCAATCACATCAGCGTACTCGTTGCATGTCTCCCACATCTTGAGGGCATCTGACTCGCCCTCTACAATGATGAGGGAGTCGTGTTCCTTGACCATGTGCAGGCCAAACACTTCAAGCGCACCACTGTACCAAATGGTGTCATTCTTTTTCTTGTGGTCATGTAGTTCAGCGTAGTAGTCACGCCGCTTGACACCTACTAGGCTGCGTGTTGAGTCAAAGTATGGGAACACGACCACACCAGTAGGCACGACCTCACCAGTGTCATCGTCCAGCTCGCCCTCTTCCTGTACCTCCCATGCCTCGGCGGTGCTAGGGGCAACACCATACACTAGCTGCATGTAGTCGGTGGCAACAGTGTATTCGGGTACTTTGACGCGCTTCTTCTCAGTCTTGGATGCAGCCATACTATTTTTTGATTTCACCATGTACCCGCAACTAAAGCACCATGCTCCGCCATCGGGGTACGTTGCGAGGTTGTCACCGTGCTTGTCATTGCCTGCCTTGCGACAACTAGGACATGCTGACTTCTTCATATGTCCCCCATTGTGCTTCGAGCTGCTGTACCAGCATCCAATCGTACATACCGACATCATCTAGCCACTGGCTGTTATGTTCGAGGTGGTGTCCACACCATGCAGCACGGGCTAGCTTTGGTGTAGCAAACGTGCCTACATACTTACGCTTACCATCCCATGACACGTCAACCTCGTACCCAGAGGTGCGCTTGGTGTAACCCACGGCACTCTCCAACCTTGTTTTCTTCAGGTGGGTGCGCTCGTCAATGATTTGTAGGTTTGATAACCTGTTATCCAAACGGTTGCGGTTGATGTGGTCAACATGCATACCGCGACTCTTGTTACCAGCTAGGATGCGGTGTACAAGTGACTGCCGGTGCATCAGGTATCCGTAACGGTCAACATGAAAGCGTCCACCTACACGATTGAACTCAGCGATTGCATCCTCATCAAGGATGCAACTGAAACCCTCGACGATTAGCCTTACGGGGTCTGACATCGACTTGCAGCGCAGTATCATACTCAATAGCCTCCATATGTTTGTTGAACACGTAAGCGTCATAACGGGCACGGTACGGTGCGCCGTCTACCAGCTCACCATCAATTAGAATTTTTTCCCAGAACGTGGGTGTCGTCAGCACCCTCAGCGTATGGTACAGAGTGACAGGTAGCTCTGTATCACTGGTTGCCCAATCATAGAACGTGCGCTCAGCAACAAAGGGCGAGTCAGGTGACGCATGAAACACCTGCTTACGACGTATGTAAAAGGTGTCGAGGTTCTCCATTACAAGAAAGGGATGTACACCCATGTACTTGAGCTGGTTAGGTGGCTCGATGGCGTATGCAACTGTGGCACAGTGCCAAGTATACACCACCACATCACCAATTGTCAACCCCTGTACCGCTCTGATAAACTTGGGGTCACTAATGTATTCTACCATAGCTGTGAACACGCCTGGGTGACGTGGAAATTTCAGAATACGCATGGTGTTTGAACATCCTCATTTCAGGGTAGTCGTAGCCATAAAATACCACTAGGTACGCTGGCTTACCTTTGAATAGGTAGACGCGCAGCTCGTAGTATGGTGTGTCATCTGTCAAGGTGTCAACGAACCGACGCGGGTTATCATTCCGCACCGTCACATCTTTGTAGCGGCGACCTTTATGGCACAGCATGTACTGTTGGTCAGCACGTTCGACTTCGTGCCACACATCTCTGTTAATCTCATGACTCGGTGGTAAGGGCAGCGTGTAGCTGGTCAGCAGTGTCAAATCGTAGGTCATGATATCCAGCGCAGGTTGCTGCGAATGTTACACAGTTTACGTGACGTGAGTACTTGATTTTTCTGTAACAAAATATGTCGATGATACGCTCAGCGTAATCCTTTGTTACGGGTACGGGCACTAGCAGTTGGTGCTCAGTATCGTGGTCATAACTTACACCTTTGTTACATGACATGCTGTAATACACACCATCCCAGCCGATAGCTGCATGGTTGTACATAGGGCGCTCGTGCTGTATTGCCCACTGGGCGAAGTATCCGGCGATACTATAGATGTCAGTCCATACCACTGGGGTGAACTGAATATATACCTGTGTTTCCATAAATACTCTCAGCCTCATCTACGTCAAATAGGTTTTCGTCATCGAGTGACACCGAGCCAAACCCAGCTAGCTTATGTTCACCGAGGCTGGCACGCTCACACACAGCTTCAACTTGCGCCATCTGTGCTGCTGTTTTACACTGTAGGTAGTAGCTGAGGTGATGACCACGCGCCTCCATCAGCTCAACACCTGTTAGGTTACGGCGCTTGGCTGCAAAATAGAGCACAAACGCAGCAACTTCAGGTAGTGATGCCTGCTGGCGTACATTTAACACCTTACCGTCACGAGTAGTCGGCGGCTGGATGCCAACACGTGCCATCTGTAACAGCGCCTCATAGTGAGGGTACAGCTTTTTATAGCTGAACTGTATCTTGGCGACACCTTCATTTTCCCAATCGGGGAATGTTTTTATGATGTCGTATAGCTGCAACACGCGGTCAAGCATGTAATCAGCGAGATATTCAGCTTTTTTGTACCCGTAATGGCCGACCGCCGCACCATTACTCATCTTCATATGTGCTGTATTATATTTGATGGCAATGTGGCGAATGCAGGTGTACAGGTATTCGCGTTCGACACCATTTAGTAAATCGATTCTATCAGCTTGCACAAATGGGAACAACCTGTCGGTTGCACTCCCCTCACAATTGAGTTTATGCATAGCTAATCGAAATACCAAATGGTGCTTTTTCATGGCTTCAAGCGTACCCCTTTGACGTGTGTGACGTGATTGGGCAACCTGAATTCAACTTCATCACCATTGGGTAACTGGGCTACCCAAACGCGCGTCTTATTGTTGCGGCGCTCGGCAGCACCACGCACGTTACACGCTTTACACTTAGCAGACCAACACTTTTTGACTCGGTTGTAATACCAGAAGTCAGGTGTCAGCGGCAGGTCACGTAAACAGCTAGGGCACGTACAGCGGTCAGTTATATCGCCAATGGCGGGTGTTAGCAGGTCAGATGGGTTAATCATAAGGGGAATAACGTGAGGGGTTATACAGGTACAACGTGCTAGGTTGTACGTTGCGTTTTGAGTAAGCGAGGAATGTGATGGCCACAAAAGCCGATGTTTACCATCTTTGCTGAAGTCAAAGTAATGTAGCGGAGATGGTAAGCGCATATTTGAAAACCCTATCGAAAAATATGGGATATGGGCGTGTCCGGACGAACACGCCCTAGGGTTTAATCAAACTGCAACAGGTCACCGCGAACCCATCCAGCACCATTGTCAAACTCAACAAGATACCAATAGTAGCCATCAGAGTACCGCATAGCATCAGCCCATGCTCGCGTACCAGGGCGTGCAAAACCTAAGCTATGGCATGACGTGCTAGGGCAAGTACGCACCTGCACCTCAGCTAGGTAGTCATTAGCACGAACTCGCATGTAGGCAGCTTCAGCAGGTGCAGCGGTGGACAACAGAAGAAACAAAGCAGCAAGTAGTTTCATGATAATTCCTCAAAAGGTTGTTTGGGCGTGCCCGGATGGACACGCCCTAGGGTTGACTAGATGGCCAGTGAACGGCTCGTGCGCGGCTTGACTTTGGACGCCTTAGCTTTAGCAGGCGTAGCTTCATAAGGGAAGCTAGGCTCATACTCGGTGTTAACGATATCCGCTAGGGTTTTGCCAATCGCAGCAGCATTTCTGGCGACGTTACCCTTGTACTGGTTGTCATCAGACAGTTCAGCAAGGGTATCTGTGATGGCCATATCAAGGTGCTTGGTTAGCAGGCCAGACAAGCGAGTGAGTGACGCAGGGTTTTTGGCATCCTTCGACCAAACCTTGTGGCTGGCATACTTTTTGGAGCCGTCTTTGGAAGTCTTGACCACTTCCTGTGAAATCTTGGACAGTGCAGCGAACCCTGATGCAATGCAGGACTCAAACGTGTTGAGGCGCAGTACACCTACCTCGAACTGTGCCGGAACCACCATCGTATCTGAGATGGGATTACCAGCGTCATCGGTGATGGCCGCGAAGTACTGTGGCACAGCGAGGCGAGCCAACATGCGGACAGCATCAGAGCTGTTGATGATAGGTGTGTCGCCAAAGCACGCGGCCAAGATGGCCGATGCGTCGGTTCTATCAACGCCATTCGAGAATGCCTTAGCATCCTTGATTTCAGTGGATACCATCGTGCGACTCTGGTTGCTGGCAACCCAAAGGATATGCACAAGCTTGTTGGCTTCCTTCAGCACATCCGATTTCAGGGGATACACCACGTCGCCATTCTCATCCACAGTAGTCATCTGGTTAGAGATGGCTTCCATGTTGATGCTGGACTGAAGCACGCGCACCTTTAGCGACAGTGCAGAATCCTCATCAGCTCCACCGTGCAATGCCATCAGGTACAGCAGAGCAACGCGGTGGTTGCCGCCGATTAGGGTGATTCCACCCGATGGTAACACGCAGACCTCAGGGTCACGTAGCAGAGCAGCGGTGCTAGCTACACCAGTGTTAGCATCAGCCAGCAACTTGCTGATTGTGGATGCGGACAGGCCACGCTGCTGTGCAAGCGGTGCGCTGGCCATCAGTTCGCCAAGCGTGTAGTAGATGCCGCTGGTGTACTCGATGACACCTTGCAGGTAATCGGTGAACGATTCTTCACCATTCTCATCAAGGTCTGACACGAGATCTTGACAGAAGGCCAAAAAGTTAGGCGAACTCATCACCTTCTGAGCAGCTGCTGTCAACCCAGACAGTTGGGTCACGTTGTCATAGTAGGCCAGCTTCGACTCATCAATGATGGTAGCTGACTCGATGGTTTCAGTTTCGTTAGAGTATGTCATGGTGTTCCTTGTTGGGGTAATGGCGACACGGTTTTGTGTCGCCTGATGTTTCAATTATAGCACGAGTTGATCAAAGGTGTCAAGTGTATCAAGGTGAGACACAGCGTGTCACCATGCGACGGTCGTCATCCTCATAGTCGCCACTTGGCGCACGTCTATTCCAGTAATCATCACTGTCAGCCGCATCATCATCATCATCGCACGATGCCAGAACCTGACCTGACAAGATGATAGCAGCACCAATTGCGAGTTGCCGTAGGAAGTCACGGCGCATTGTTGTGTCCATGTGGAACCTCAGTGAAGTTAATAGTGGATGCGCTTCGTGGTGTCATCACTTACACCAGCTTATCACGAGTTGGTCAGGGTGTCAAGTGGCAATTTCAAAGGTTTCTCTGCCACCGTCATGTAGTGTATGCACCACATATGTAGTACGAGTACGGACGGTGTACACTACCTTATCAACACCTATCTCAAGCGTAACTTGTGGTGCTGTCATAGCTGCCTTCAACTTGTCTACCATCATGGCATCAGCGGCAGGTGCTGACACCTCTTTTGCGTGAACATCAAACACCTGTTTTGTGGTGTATCTCATAATTCAAAATTACCACATTTGGCATGACCGGGACTAGAGTTTGTACCTCACATCATTAACAACTAGAGTATCAACGGTGGCATCAGGTGCAACTCTGAACAGCTTAGCTGCTGTTACGCTCTGACCAGGGAACAGTTGTGCGGTGAGAGCAGCATACCCTTGCGACTCAGCCCAGTAGTTAAACGTGAACAAATCCTCAAACCCTACCTCAGTATACTCACGACCGAGGGTATCTGTCAAAGTGAACGTGCTGAATGTCAAGTTACCCGACTTATTACCAGTGTTAGTAACTTCAAATGACACAACTACTAGCTTCCCACCATTCGATGATATAGGTTCGATGAACTGATTACCGCTAGGTAGAACACCAAATTCGCGTGCGTCGATTACCTCTAGGTCACGGTCACTGCGAATGGATGCCACACCTATATTAGGTGTAACCTCAACAATAGCAGGCGACACCTTGACATCTGTCGGCACTGACTTATTAGACGGTGAGCACGCTTGTACCACTACCAACACCGCACCTAGTATAGATAGAGCAATGTGGCCATCACGTTTCTTATTGTAGTTCATCATGTTACCTCAGTAAAGTGGAGCTGCGCTTATGGTGTCAGCTTTACACCAGCTTACCACACCCTAGTGTATTGTGTCAAGCGTGTATCGTATCGGTCTAATGCCGATACGATGTTTGCTTGCATCACCATGCTATCTCGATGAGTACATGATTAACAAGCGGTATTACCACATTTGGCATGACCGGGACTAGAGCATCTTCTGTTTACGTGACTTGTTCCACCAGTTATACGTGTGACGTTGACGCTTAAGCACTACCACACCAGTTTGCTGTGCGCGGTACAACACCTCAGTACTGTACCATTTAGCACCTATCTTCACATCACCATAGCGACTACGCTTGAGTGTGACACCTTTGTTAGCATCAAATACAGTGCGCTCATCATAACAAATGAACCTGTCATGATATGTTTTGGGTAACATATGGTTCAGATTATATGATGTGGTGCAAGGAACATAAGGACGTTTCAGTATTGGTTTCATAGTGTGCTCAGCCCGCCGTGCGCGGGCTTGTTCCGTGGTAGTGAGCGAAGACGAACAAGCGGTGTAAAAGGTGTGAAGATGCATGGTGAAGCGCGAGCAAAACGGTTAACATTTGTTGACTTAGTTGCGAGCAGCACCATTTGTTGGCAGCTTCGACATGCATCTGGATGCATCAACGTGTTCTGGTGTATTATTGTGTACCTCCCGATTTTCATAGCGGAGCTATTGACACCAATTGTAATGATGTCAACCTGTCCCATATAGTGCCCAATGGGCATGACGTTCATGGGCTGATAAAGGTTACTGGGATATTAGCCTGCATGGTTTCAGACGCTTACATAACTACGCAGTTTTACCCGCTGGGGCACAGTTACCCGTCGCTATGCGCTCCAGCCTCTAGCTGGAATTCTCACTTCACCACCGTCATGTTACCATCATACCACGACTCAGCTCAGATGTCAAGTGGCATATCGGGTGATAAGCTTAGCTTATGTACCATCATCTCCAGCACATCAGTAAGATCGTGTGTAGGCAGCACGCTGTAGATTACATTGGTGAAGCTGCCGTCATACTTGACCCAACCATCGCTAGTATACGTGTACTTGTGGCCATCGTAGGCCAGCGTGCCAGAGTTTAAGCGCGTGTTGATGTAAGCGATGATG
>JBGSRU010000024.1:0-1740 GCA_041737385.1 Saccharimonadales bacterium (SeqCode) | reverse complement strand
CATATCCACCGAGTGCGAACTGGCCGATTGCGATGTAGCCGGTCGTGAATTGGCCCAGGCCGAAGTATGCCCCGAGGGCCAGTTGGCCGACTGCTAAGACACCCGTGCATGCTTGGCCCAGGCCCAGGCCAAGACCGATCGCGAGTTGGCCGATGGCGATGATGCCGACCGAGGCGTGGCCAATTGCGATCACGCCGCGAGCCAGTCGGCCGATCGCGATGAAACCGTGAGCAACGATTCGTCGGCCCGTTTCAGGGCACTTGCCGTAGGTGTAGTGCAGAATCGGCATTGGCCCGAAATAGCCGTGCGATTTGAATTCCGCGAAGAGCGACCCATTGGGATACACATACCGTCGCCAGGTACCGAGGACGGTTTCTTCCCACTGGTACTCGATTTCCTTGAACAGCAGGTTTTCTTGAACGGGGGCGGTAAGGTCGCTGGCCATCATAAGAGTCTCCGCATCTGAATCTCCGCAACAGAATCTTTACAATTGGGGGTGTCGGAGGCTATTCGCTGAGCGAACGATAATATTGGAGGATTCTCTTAAATTAGCTGTCATTCCGAAAGGAGCCGTGCGACTTGAGGAATCTGGCTTCAAACCTCACACGTTCTGAATACCTGAAGTTACTGCAGGCCAGATCCTTCGGGTCGCGGAGCTCGCCTCAGGATGACAGTAACTAAAGCCGCTTTAGTCCGGCGATCCAGCGTGCGATCGCGGCTTGCGTCGCGGCGTCGAGTCCGTCGTTTTCGTCTTTGGTTGAGGGACGATCTAACAGGCTGACCGCAAAGCCAGCTTCGCGGAGCTGCTTGATGTCGTTCTTCACTAGCGGTGTAAAACTGGAATTCTTCGGCAAGATGGTTAAGAGAGCGAGCCGCGAGCCGGGGGAATTCTCGGGGACCTTGAGCGTGCGGGGCAGTGGGGCGTTGTCGGTGATGACACCGCTAAAATAGTCTCGACGCCGGAGCGCCAAGGCCGACGCGAGTTGGCCCGCCTTATCGCGGCCGGCAATGATCGTGCGTTGCGGGTCGGCTGCAAACCGCGACCGGGCCGTGCGGGCAAGTAAATCGAGATATTCCAAATCTTCAAACTGCCAACCATTCTCGCTTTCCGGTTTCGCAATGAGCAACACCAAGCCATCGCGATCACAAACGTCTTGCCACGCCGCGACGAGCAATTTTTCTTCCACTTCGCCTTTGTCGGCGAGCCACATGACCAAGCCCGGCGAGCCGCCGTTCATTTGGGGAGCGGGCTTTTCGGGCACAAGGAATTTCGCCTCTTGAGGGAATTGAGGGAGCTTGAGTGTTTCCAACTCGCGCGGTTCGATTGCAGACTTCGACGCTTCGGTTTCAAGATCGATGCTCGAGAGAATGTCTTCCGGTAAAGTCGTGAGCTTGGCGGTGAGTTTCAATTCTTCTTTGTCCCGCATCACGAGCAGTGCAACGTCTTCATCGGGCTGCAGGCCTTTCATCGCTTCGAGCGCCGCTGCCAGATGTGCGAGTTTTGTTTCGCCGAGCTGAGTGTGCCGATCCCCCTTCTTCAGGCCGGCCTTTGCAGCGGGGCTTTCGGGCCAAACACTGCTCACAACGACACCCGGTTCTTTTTCCTTGTCGGTTGGAGTCGCAGGCAGAATCCCCAAGAACGCTTGGCGGTAAGGGGCCAGTTTATCCGCGAGGGTGATTTCGGTATCAAATTCTTCCGCCTTGTCGCCCGTGCCGCGTCGCAGGGAAACGGTGAGCTTG
>JBGSRU010000038.1:0-2517 GCA_041737385.1 Saccharimonadales bacterium (SeqCode) | reverse complement strand
CGAACATCCCAGTGGGCTTCATGTTACGATCTCTGGTAAACTTGGAAGCGATGCGAAGCCTTATCAGGAACGAGATGTGATGAAGTTGCTTGAGGAACTGGACACATGAAACCAAGTGCTCGTTATGTGAAGATTGTTGAGTGGTCCGACGAGGACGGCTGCTTTGTCGGTCGTTGTCCGGGGGTGATCGGTCGATGCTGTCACGGCGACGACGAAACAGTCGTGTACGCAGAGCTTTGCCAGATCGTCGACGAGTGGATTGAGATCTGGCAGCAGGATGGCAAACCACTCCCCCCTCCCACCGCAGGCACTGATGCCCTTGCACAGATCGCCTAATACTTCACCGACTACTCTGTAGTCGCTTTGATGCACTGTTCTCAGGATGAACTGATGACGAAAAACAGACAGGATTTGGAACCGAACATGTGGTACGTCTGTAACATCAATTCACAGAACGAAGGTGCTCAGGGAATTGGGGTTAGTGCAGGACGCAAATACTTCGACCACGTTGTCAGCCCGGGATTCGCGACAGAAGGAGAGGCACACACATGGCTCAACACTCATCCCGAGTTCCAAGGTCCGTATGCCCAGGTTCTTCAGTTTCGACGGTGACACAGAAATCTTTTGAAAACATCGCATGAGTCGTATTCTCGTCACCGGAGCCGCCGGATTCATCGGTTCGCACCTGTCGCAGCGATTGCTGGACCGGGGCGATACGGTCGTAGGCCTCGACAATCTGAACGACTACTACAGCGTGCAACTCAAGGAAGACCGTCTCGCGAGACTCACGCCTCACGACAAGTTCTCGCTTCATCAGATCGATCTCTCGGACGCCGTGCGAGTTCAGCGGCTGTTTGAGGACGAACCGTTCGATGCCGTCGTGAACCTCGCCGCTCAGGCGGGGGTGCGGTACTCACTGGAGAACCCGCGAGCGTACATCGACAGCAACATCGTCGGTTTCACCAACATTCTTGAAGGCTGCCGGCACTCGGAGTCGGTCAGACATCTCGTGTACGCGTCATCCAGTTCGGTCTACGGGTTGAACACGCAGATGCCCTTCTCGGTGCATCACAATGTCGACCATCCCGTCTCGCTCTATGCAGCGACGAAAAAATCCAACGAACTGATGGCCCACTGTTACAGCCATCTGTACGGCCTGCCGACGACTGGACTGCGGTTCTTCACCGTCTATGGTCCCTGGGGGCGACCAGACATGGCGCTGTTCCTGTTCACCAAAGCCATCATCGAGGGACGGCCGATTGACGTCTTCAATCACGGCAAGATGCGGCGGGACTTCACCTATGTGGACGACATCGTCGAAGGCGTGATCCGCGTCACCGACCGCATCCCGCAGCCCAACCCCATGTGGTCCGGCAACGATCCTGACCCCGGCACGAGCAAGGCACCATACAAGCTCTACAACATCGGCAACAATCAGCCTGTCGAGTTAATGTACCTGATCGAGACGCTCGAGCGCGCGCTCGGTCGGAAGGCGCAGAAAAACATGCTCGACATGCAACCGGGCGACGTCCCCGCGACCTACGCCGACGTGGACGACCTGATCCGCGACGTCGGGTTCAAACCATCAACCCCCATCGAAGAGGGTGTCCAACGATTCGTCGACTGGTACCGCGAGTATCACAACGTGTAGCTGGATTCGCCAGAACTCAACAGGCTCATGCAGATGCGAGTGTGCCACCTTGGGAATCCGCTGTGTCATGTCATCCGCAAGCGATTAGCTTGATCGCCCGTAGACCCAGAGTTACGCTGCCCGAAGCTGTATATTTTCGCCCCATCGCCGGCGAATTCAATTTACTCGGCAAAGGGTCGCACCATGTCCCCAAAGGATGAGGTCTTGGAACAACTCGACGACTTGATCCCCAAAGGACAAGGCCTTGCCGCGTCGTACAAAATGGATGGCGGCGCTTACTTTTCCGACGTTCCCGAAGAACAGTTTCGATCATTCGTCACCAGTGCGCTCGCCGCGATTTCACGAGTTGCCGGAAAAGACAGCGAATACTACAACGCAATTCCGCAAGACAAGGTGGCTGATCAGATTGCAAACGCTGGCTTTGATAAGTCATTGGTCCCAACAGTTGTTGGCGCACTGCAATCGCTCCGAGAAGCTGTCCACAAGGGATACCTTACATCACTCGAAGCAAAGTTGCGTGCCAACGTCCACGATGACTTCCTTACTCAAGCAAATGATCTGCTACGGGCTGGGCATCACATTGCGGCAATGGTAATTGCGGGCGGCGTCCTCGAAGATCACATGCTCAAGCTCGTACATACACGCGGCCTTACATGGTCGGGCAGCGGGTCACTTTCAAAGTACAACGACAATCTGAAAGACACGTTGTACCCGCAACCTATTTGGCGTCGCATTCAATCTATTGGCGACGTACGGAATGATGCAGCGCACGGCAACTTCTTAGTCGTAAACGTCGATGATGTAACCGATGCTCTAAAGTTCATCCCGCGCGTTCTCACTGACTACCCTTCATAAGGCTACATATC
>JBGSRU010000006.1:0-1558 GCA_041737385.1 Saccharimonadales bacterium (SeqCode) | reverse complement strand
TTCTTCAGAGGCATCCTCGTTTCAAGATGACATTGCATTATCAGGAGAAGTAGCAGCAGCGAATGCAGCTGCACGTCTTGCCTTGGCAATTGCAACCTTGCTTTTTGGTTTTGCATCATCAAACTTACCACGCTTGACTGGTGGGATGTCAGTACGGGCTACACTCCATTGAACTAAGTTGTTTACCAAACTCACCTATTACTGGATGTCTATTCTTCACTGGAAAATATTTCATTGGAAGATCTACTTCATCCTCTCCTTCCGTTGGATCATGTTGATAAATCATCTTTGTAGAAAGCTCCAAACGGTTAGAAGGAGCATCGGAAACCTCGAGCCATTGTAAAAGAAAGTACTTCGAATGACGAGACTTATCTTGTAAGAACTTGCTGCGTTCAATATCCATTGCATCAACTTTCGACAGCTCTGGATCGATTGAATATATTTCATGCAGTCTCATATTGCTATTTGATTCTAGTGGAACAGTCCCATCCATGATAGCATTGTAAAGTATTTTCTTTGCTTTGCTTTTTTTCCATTTTATCTTCGGCTCAACAAACTTGTTATTCTTGTTATTGTTTCTCTTATTTTCGTTGCTGTTGCTGTTACGTGTATTGTGAGCATGTGCGTTGTTATTTTCCTCCTCTGGCTTGTCCAAAAAGCTACCTCTATCTCCCTCTAATTCAATACAAGCATAAAGTTTCAATAAATTTTTCCATCAACGCCACCATCAATAGTGAAGGTATACCATATTTGGTTCTTTCTGTTCACAAGCTTTTCCTCTCGACCTACCAACGTCACTGTTGACCTGTGTTGAGGGTCGTCGTCAGTCTGCTGTACCTTTGGGTGTATAGCTTTTGTCCACACACTCGCTTTGGCCCCAACGCCAGCTTGAAGAGTACGTTTTTTTGCCATTGCAATGGAATAGATAGAATAAACTTTAGATAAATAGATGGATAGATAGTCTTGTCAGTGAAGATGATGCTACGCTTGTTGAAGCTGCCGGTGGTAACATCTTGCAATGCAAAAAGCAAGGGATTGCACCAGTGGCAATTTTGAATTAAGAGGCGAATCGTTTTCAATTAGAGGCGATTTATTGTGGCAATTTCAAATAAGAGGCGAATCGTTTTCAATTAGAGGCGATTTATTCTTCGCTTCTAAATTAGGGGTAATTTGTCTGAAGAATGTCATTGACAACCAATTATTCTATATTCCAGTACTCAAGAATATCAATGGCGTTCTTTGTCAGTTTGGTTTTGGTCGCACCATCCTGTTAAATATCCGGGTTACCCACGAAGCCGTGACCGTCCTGTCTTTCAAGGTTACCAGGGTAGTGTTGTAGAATATAATACGAGTAACTTGATTTTGGTGTGTACACAGTATGTACGTGCCATAGTATGGCCTCAGCTCTGTTTTCGCTGCACTTCATCTATTAGAGCTAGGTTTTTTGCTTCAATCCATCTGTTAGGGTTAGGGTTATCGAGTCGCGACTAGCTATCGGTTAGTCGCGACTTGGTAAAACACAAGTCGACTAACTTTAGTCGGCAGTTAATCGACTACC
>JBGSRU010000005.1:0-129244 GCA_041737385.1 Saccharimonadales bacterium (SeqCode) | reverse complement strand
ATACTTGGCAAGACGAATACAACATAACAAGGCGTCACTCTAGCTGCAAAAACCTACCACCAATTGAATACTTTAATGTTTACTGGAAGTCGAGGATAGCTTATGTGTAGGTGTCGTGACAATTGGGGCTTAATACAATTTTCTTAAATAGTTCCACTAGAGGTGTGAGGATGGTTTTCAGCGCCAACAGTACTATCTAATATAGGGTTAATGAGCTTCATTATAACAAATAAACTCACCGACCCGACGCCCATGAACACCCAGTCATGTGCGGATAGTGGGCCAACATCAAAGTATTTGGACATAGCTGGTACGTACAGTACGGCGAACTGTAACGCCAGCGATATCACCATAGCAACAGTTAACATAGGATTTGAGAACCATTTGATTTTGTAGTCTGTTCGTATGTCTACTAATCTAACTAACTCGTACACTACCATCGCGGTAAACGCAGCTGAAACAGCGGCTAGGTTACCTTCATGCGTGCGGTTATACCAGTACTGAACGAGCATTACAGCGGTCATCAAAAAGCCAAAAATAAAGATTTCTATCCACACTCGCTTTGTCAGAATTGCTTCTTGGAAACGTGCTGGCTTTGCTTTTAGCACGTCAGCTCGCGACGGATCAGAGCCAAGTGCTATTGCTGGCAAACCATCAGTAACGATGTTAATAAACAGTAGCTGAGCCGCTGTTAATAACAAGTTATTAAAGAACAAGATACCAAACAAGATGACGAGCACTTCGGCAATATTACAGCTGATGAGGAAGTTAACGAACTTACGCACATTGTCGAATATTCCACGCCCCTCTTCTATCGCATTAATAATCGTCAGAAATTGATCGTCCAATAATATAAGATCGGCTGCTTCTTTTGCTGCATCAGTGCCATTAATGCCCATTGCAATACCGATATCAGCTGCTTTGATTGCTGGCGCATCGTTAACGCCATCACCAGTCATTGCGACTTGATGACCATGCTTCTTCAATGCTTTCACGATGCGGATCTTGTGCTCAGGATTTACGCGCGCATACACAGATATATTCTCTACCTGAAGTTCGAATTCTTTCTGCGTCATCGCTTCTAGCTCCAGGCCGCTGATTGCGCCACCCTTTATACCTATTTCGCTTGCAACTGCTTTGGCGGTCTCAATATAGTCTCCGGTGATCATGATAACGCGCATCCCAGCCTCGGTTTGCACACGGTGAATGACTTCGATTACTTCTTCGCGCGGTGGATCCATCATTGCTTGCAAACCGATGAACACAAGGCCTTTTTCTATATCTTTCTCAGATTTTGGCTCAGATTTAACTTCTTTTTGTGCAAATGCTAATACTCGCAGCGCCTTCGAGGCGAGCGCATTATTCTGTTCAATAATTGCTTGCTTGTCAGTTGGTGTAAGTCGCACCACTTTTCCTTTTGGATCGAGCATGTGTGTACATCTAGCCAGCGTTGCTTCGAGGGAGCCTTTTGCAGCAACAAGAAATCCTGTTTTTTGTTTATGAACAGTGGACATGAATTTACGGTCGCTAGTGAACGGTACTTCGTTAACACGAGCATTATCTTTTTGGAGCGTTTCATATGACATACCCGCTTTACCTGCAGAGACGAGCAATGATCCTTCCGTTGGATCGCCAAGTACTATATCTCCTTTTAAGCGTGCATTGTTACAAAGTGCACCAATATATAATAATCGTTCGTGTACCGCAGAAAGCTTCGCTTTCTTCCCGTCTAATTCAAAATCACCCTCAAGTCCGTATCCGGTACCAGTAGCTTGCATTGATTGGCCAGCTGCGACAAGGTCGCGCACAGTCATCTCACCTTTTGTTAGTGTCCCCGTTTTGTCTGAACAAATGACGTCCGTCGAACCAAGTGCTTCAACTGCGCTTAATCTGCGTACGAGTGCATTTTTGCTTGCCATACGCCGGGCTCCTAGAGCGAGCGATATGCGCACCACAAATGCTAATCCTTCAGGTATTGCCGCAACTGCGAGTGCAACCGCTGCAGTAAAGGCAAATATCATTCTTGCGACGAACTCCTTATCCCGAGCTTCATCAACTAACAACAGAACAATAACAAAGACAACTGCACAAATGGCAAGTATAAGTAGTCCTAGCTTCTTGCCAAGATCATCAAGCTTTTTCTGCATTGGTGTTTCTTCGGTTTCAACGTCATTCACCAAGGTAGCAATTTTCCCAAGTTCAGTTTTCTGAGCAGTCTCGACGACCACACCTTCGGCGGTACCTTGGGTGACAAACGTGCCGGCGAATGCCATGTTTTTCTGATCACCGAGGGAGACGTTTTTAGCAATCGTGTCTATATTTTTATTAACCGGCAGGCTTTCGCCTGTTAGACTCGCTTCATTTATCTGTAAGTTGCGAACTTGCACCAGCCTAAGGTCTGCCGGTACCTTTGCGCCTTCTTCTAATAACACGATGTCACCAGGTACTACATCTACTGCATCAACTTCAATAGTTTTGCCGTCACGGCGAACTGTTGCTTTTGAGCCGACTAATTTCTTCAGTGCTTCAACTGTTTTTTCGGCTTTGTATTCATTAAAGAACCCAATAACCGCAATAGCAATAACAATGGCAAATATAAGTAATGCTTCTTGACCCCCTTCACTAGATTCGTCTGCTGGTTCTTTTTGTGAGTCTGTAGCTATAGCATATGAGAAACATTCTTCGCTTGTAGTATACGCACAGTAAGCAGGGGTTTCATTTTGCTTACTAGACTGATTTGAATTATTGCTAGACTCCCCAACTAGTCCAACTCCCCAAGACACCACTGCAGCAACAAGCAGAATAATAACCAGCACGTCTTTAAACTGACCGAGGAATAGCATCAACGGATTGATCTTTTTGCCTGCCTGAAGCTGGTTTGGACCAAACTTTTCTAGTCTCTGACTAGCGATAACTGAACTGAGACCGTGCTCAATGGCGACTGTTTGCTCTTTAGCTACCTGTTTTGAGTCCTTTTGAAACCACCCCATAATTTTTGATCCTTTTTACTTATTGCTCCTATATACGCTCCATGTTATAGTGATTTTAAAGCTTAAGCAATTAAAATTTACAGGGTGGGCAATACAAATAATTATGAATCTACTATCGACGCTAGCGAACAGTAATTTAGAAGATCAGATAAAGTCTACGAGCATCCAGACCGTTATGGTGGCAAGTTTGATCCTTATTACACTGGTTCTTGTATCTTCCAGAATAATTAAAGATAAAAATAAGAAAAATGATAAGTACAAAAAGCCACTATTCATCCTAATTGCAATCACCATAATTGTTCCATCTATCTATATGACTGGATCAACCATTGTCTTAAACACCGTGTCCGATTCTAAAGGTCCGGTTCACTGGCATACCGATATAGAATTCTGGGTATGCGGTCAAGAAATTGAGCTCCGTGATCCTTACGCGTTTTTGAGCAACAAAGTCGGAACGAGCACTTTCCATGAACACGACGACAAAAGAATCCACTTAGAAGGCGTCGTCATAGACAAAGAAATAGATGCGTCGCTTGGAAAATTCATGACAGTAACGGGGGGCAGTATATCTGCTTCTGAACTAGTTATCCCGACAAACGACGATCAAATATTCGAAGACGATGTTGATGGAGATGTTGTATCGGGCGATGAAGAACAAGTACAAAAATTCATCGTAAAATCTGATGATGATGGTCAACAGAGAACAACACTTGCAATGCAAAACGGTAACGGCTGTTCAGATCAAGGCTACGCCGAAGTGCAAGCCTTTCTCATCAGTTTCAACAAAGAAAACGATACATATTCTCAGACGAAACTACAAAATCCTGCGAGCTACATCATGAGAGATGAATCAACAGTGCCACCGGGAGACTGTGTTGTCGTTGAATTCGACAAAGTAAAATCAAGAACTGATAAATTATGTCAGCAATTCGGTGTCCGTGATAAAGATCGTTGTGAGTCATTCGGTGTATCAGAGTTCAACCCTAAACTGTGCAATATCAGCGAGTCTGAAACTAGTAATTTACGTGAAGCAGTAGACGAACTGTTCAATCTGGAGGACCTATAATATGTTAGATTTACCAACACTTGGACTCGTCATCGGTTCAGCAGCTATTGACTCTATCAACCCTTGTGCAATAGGTGTGCTCATCCTCATGGTTTCTGTTGTACTTGGTCAAGGTGGTTCACCTGCGCGACTACTAAAAGTGGGCTCAGCCTACATCTTCGCAATTTTTGCTACTTACTTGATAGCCGGACTTGGGCTCGTATACTTCTTCTCAGCGATACCTATTGTCATTGCTGAATACTTGAGTATCGCTGTCGGGCTACTTGTTATCGGCGCCGGTATCTTAGAAATAAAAGATTTCTTCTGGTACGGGAAAGGGTTCTCTCTACAAATTCCTACTAAGTATGCGAACAAAATTCATGACTGGTCGACTCAACAACAAAGCTTGTGGGGGGTTATGCTTCTTGGAGCTTTTGTTGCAGCAGTTGAGCTACCTTGTACTGGTGCGCCTTACCTTGCTATCATCACGATACTGAGAATAGATTTCAACCTCATTGCTTTTGGACTTATGTTGCTCTATAACCTGATATTTGTCGCTCCGCTAATCGTTATTTTAGGAATGATTGTTTCTGGGACAAAGATAAGTGATGTCAGCAAGTGGAAAGAAGACTCTAAGGGTACTATGCGACTATTTATGGGCTTACTACTCGTCTCGCTAGGCTGGATTTTAATACTAATTGCCAATGGCACAATAAACTTTGGATAACCTATGAAACATATTGTAAAACGAGCTGGTCATAACGAACTTTACGAGGATCGAAAACTATACGCCAGCATTTTCTCAGCTTGTCAATCAGTCAGAGAACCAAGTGGGAGTGCTGAACTCATTGCTGACAAAGTATCCAAAGATATGGCGCTATGGATAGAGAAAAAATACGAAGTAACCAGTAATGATATACGACATACTGCAGCGGCTCATTTGAAGGCTTACCACCCAGACGCGGCATACATGTACTTACATCACCGGGTAGTCTGGTAGAAAGAAGAAATTATGGCTTATAAAACAAACCCTAAAAAACCGACTCATCCTGAATATGATCTTATCGTCATAGGTACTGGCGCTGGTGGTGGTGTTGCAGCACACATGGCGGCTGCCAAAGGCAAACGTGTAGCAGTTATTGAACAAGAAAAATTAGGTGGTGAGTGTCCTAACTACGGTTGCGTCCCGACAAAAGCAATCTTACAAGCAGCCGAAACTTTTACGACGATCAAACATGCTCATAATTTTGGGATTGAAGTAAATGCGCCAAAAGCTGATTTTGTTGCCATAAAATCATGGAAAGACCAAGCTGTTAAAAACACCGGTACTGAAGAAGGCAAAGCTGCATATCAATCAGACGGTATAGCCGTAATTAGTGGTCATGCCCACTTTATCGATCCATGGACACTTAGCGTAAACGGCAAGAGACATACAGCACATCAGTTTTTAATTGCGACTGGCACACACGATCTTGTGCCGCCGATACCCGGGCTTAAAGAAGCTGGTTATATTGGCTACCGAGAAGCGCTTGAACTTACGAAGCTTCCTAAGAAACTATGTGTCATTGGTGGTGGAGCGATTGGCTCAGAGTTTACACACTACTTCTCAAGCTTTAGTACAGAAGTACATCTTATGGAGTTCGCACCTCGCCTCATGGCTCGAGAAGACGAAGAAATGAGCGAGCTTTTGCAAGCAATTTTTGAGAATAATGGTGTCAGTGTACATGTTGAGTCTAGGGTTGTTAAAGTCGAGAAAAAAGGTAGCCAGAAAGTTGTCAGTTTCGAGAAGCTAGGTAAAGTATCCAAAATTACAGTCGATGAAGTGCTGCTTGCAGCTGGTAAGGTGCCCAACACAGACCTTGGACTTGAGAATGCAAAAGTTGATTATGACCCGCGCCGTGGAATAACAGTCGATGGGCATATGCAAACATCTAATCCACACATCTACGCAGCTGGTGACGTCACAGGTGGCTATATGTTCACACATGTTGCCAGTTATGAAAGTCGAATAGCAGGTCATAATATGTTTAGTACGCTAAAACACGTTGCTGACTACCGCGCCGTTCCCCGTTGTGTATTTGTCGATCCTGAATTTGCAGCTGTAGGTGCAACTGAAGCCGAGCTAAAAACCAAGAGCGCCAAATACCAAGTTGCCGCACTACCTACTAGCATCATCGGAAGAGCAAATACCAGCCAAGAAGATACAGGTTTCGTGAAGATACTTGCAGACAAAAAAGGTCGAATCCTCGGTGCTTCAGTTGTTGCTCCACGCGCTGGTGAGATGATACAAGAGCTAACAATGGCCGTTCAATGGCGCATGAAAGCCAGCAAAATCGACTACACGATGCACGCATATCCAACTTGGAGCCAAGCTGTTCGACTCTGCGCTGCTAAAATTAAATGCCGCTAACTATATTTTAAGTGTTAATTGATTAGTTGTTTTATTCTTTTTGTGGTTTAATTATAAGTGCAAGAGTTAATAAATGAGAGAAAAGTACTTGAGAATTAGAACAATCAACGTTACAACATCCTCGCTAAACTGGTCGATCTGCAAAGATATTAAGAGGAAAGTAACAATTACATCATGAAACTATTTGTTGGGGGTCTACCCTTTTCAACAACAGACGAAGAGCTAAGCGAAGCATTCGCAGCTTTTGGTACTGTTTCAAGCGCTAAAGTTATCACAGACCGTGAAACTGGCCGTTCTCGTGGATTCGGATTCGTAGAATTCGATTCAAACGACGAAGGTAAAGCAGCAGTCGATGGCCTAGATGGCAAAGAATTGGGCGGACGCACAATTCATGTCAGCGAAGCTCGCGAACGCGAACAAAGATAATTCTTTTATAAGAAAAATCACAAAAAACGCTCTGAGAAATCGGAGCGTTTTTGTTTTTCAAGTTATTCTCAGCTTCACACGTATACTAATAGGTAGCTTCCTCAGTTCAAAGTGTGATTTTTGGAAGCTAGGTTATTGAGATAAAACTTCTGTTCTTTAAATGAAGCATGTCTGAAGACATGGTGAGTGATAAAACAGGTGTTTTATCCGATAAGATACTTACAAAAATTATGCTATGAGCTAAGGAAGCTACCAAATGAGGATACTAATCGTAGAAGATGATCATAAAATTGCTAATGCGCTGAAGCGTGGCCTAGAACGTCAAAGTTATGCGGTTGATGTAAGTTACGAAGGTGACAGCGGTCTTGCTATGGCCACAACTGAGCCCTACGACCTAATCATTCTTGACCGTATGCTCCCAAACACTGACGGCATGCAAATATTGAAGACCCTGCGAGAGTCTTCAATCCATACTCCGGTGTTGATGCTTACCGCAAAAGATAAGGTGCTCGACCGCGCCGAAGGTCTTAATTCAGGCGCCGATGACTATCTTATTAAACCGTTCGCGTTTGTAGAGCTCATAGCTCGTGTACGCGCATTGCTTCGTCGTCCGCAAGAATCAATCGAAACGAGTATCGAATCTAGTGGCGTCGAGTTAGACCGAGATAGTTTTGTCGCAAAAAGATCAGGTAAGAACATCGAATTGACCGCCAAGGAGTTTGCGCTGTTAGAGTACCTAATGATGCAAGATGGACGCATAACAACAAAAGATCATATCATGCAGCATGTCTGGGACTACGACTCAGAAATACTCCCAAACACTATCGAAGTATATATTGGCTACTTACGAAACAAGATAGACAAGGCCTTCCCCGACTTGCCAAACCTAATCAACACACGGCGCGGTTTTGGTTATTATTTTGGGGATAAAAATGCATAACAAGAAATCAAATATCTACCACAATGCCTCAATTAAACTAGCCACAGCTTATATGATCATTACAGTGATTATAAGTCTAACTTTTAGTTTTTGGCTCTACAACGTCTCTATCAGTGAAATACGATCAAGTGTTCTTCGAGTGCCCGGACCTGTCGAGCAATTATTGCGTAGGGAGAACAATCGCTTCGCGCAAGAGTTACGTGATGTTCAAGACCAAGCTATAGAAGACGCACGCAGTAATTTGATATACCAGTTCGTTGTTCTGAATGTCGTAATAGCTATAGGTGGTGCTTTTAGCGGCTATTACCTTGCGCGTAAGACGCTCCGTCCAATTGAAGATGCACATGAAGCACAAAGCAGGTTCACCGCCGATGCGTCACACGAGCTGAGGACCCCTATTGCTGCAATGCGGGTTGAAACTGAGATAACTTTAACCGAGCCAAAACTAACCGTCGCTCAAGCAAAAAAACAGTTAGAGAGCAACATAGAAGAACTTGATAAACTAACTGCTCTTTCAGAGGGGTTACTACAGCTTGCTCAGATAGAGAACGGTGGACTTGAGAAAGAACCTGTTTTACTAGAAACAACCATAAACAGCGCTGTAAATAGAACTAACACCTTTGCTAAAAACAAATACCAGAAAATAACCGTCGGGAAAATAGCGGTAAAAAAAGTCAATGCACATGAAGAAAGCATCATAGAGGCGCTGGTCGCGATACTAGAAAATGCGGTCAAATACTCACCAGAAAAGTCCTCAATCAAAATCGCAACAAAATCGCAAAATAAGTCAGTAGTGATCTCTGTCACAGATCAAGGTAGTGGGATTAGCACTAAAGACCTACCACATATCTTTGATCGATTTTATAGAGCAGATCAATCAAGAACCGAGAGCAAGACAAATGGCTATGGTATTGGGTTGTCTGTCGCTAAATCAATTGTAAACGCACATAACGGCTCAATTACTGCTACCAGCTCACCTAAGGGCTCAACATTTACGATCACCCTTCCGTTGAGCTGATATACTTCTTACTATGAATGTTGATTCGCGGCTAGATAAAATTAAAGACTGTTTATACAGAGTAGCTGTTAAAGCTATTATTATTCGCGACGATAGGATTTTGCTAGCAGAAGATAATGGCAATGAAGGGTGGTCTTTTCCAGGCGGAGGTATCGACCATGGTGAAGAAATTAGACAGGCATTGCCACGCGAGCTTGAAGAAGAACTAGGCATTGCTCAAAGTTCAATTACTTGTGATTATAACGTCGTTTCCGTAACGACAGGACATGAGTCTGACGCTGTCCCACGCTGTAATCTATATTTCTTTGTATCTATCGGCACAGCGGATGTCATAAAAACCAGTGAGCTTTCAAGGTTGCAGTGGTTTGACTTGGACGATCTAGAGTCTATTGATTTTGATAGTTCAGTAGGCAATATAGCTGATGTAATCACTCTTATAAAAACAATGTAACCTCATTTCTCAGACTTTACTCAGCTGCAGCTAAGTATCATTTAAGTACTAGTTTGTACTATGGTCTTGTTCCTTGAGAATGCATTCAATCGTAAGCGCAGATATGCGGACGAACAATACAGCAATCCATGTGAACAAATAATAATAAATATAAGGAGAATTATAATGAAAATTAATAAACACCTAGTAGTAGCAGCACTCATCACTACAGTGTCAGCTGGTAGCATCATAGGTATAAGCGCGGCAAGTGCTCAGACAAGTGAACAGAAAACTGAACGCGCGTCGAAACTCGCAGAAAAGCTAGGCGTTGAAACAAGCGCCGTAGAAAGTGCATTTGATGAAATCAAAGCTGAAAATAAAGTAGAACGAGAAGCTCAACAAGCAGAAAGACTTGCAGGACTTGTCACCAACGGAACATTGACTCAAGAACAAGCCGATGCAATGACCGCAAAGAAGGCAGAGCAAAAAGCAGCAATGCAAGCTCTAAAAGATTCTGGAGCAACCAGAGACGAAATACGTACACAGATGAAAGAGTCTAGAGACGCGTTCAAAGCTTGGGCAGAAGAACAAGGTATCGATCTAGACGCTATACGACCGGAAAAAGGCGAAGGCAGTAGACATCGAGGTTATGGACCGCACGGACCTGAAGACGATTCTAATTCAACAGACGAATCCTAGTAAATAAACCACCTTTTTAAAAATAATATTGAGTACTTACAAATCACTGTAAGTACTCTTTATTTATTTATTGCTCAAACTTGAACAGTGCTAGCTATTAGAGCATACTAGTATATAGGGAGTATTTTATATGGAAAATCTTGAGCATGTCCAAAGGATTAATAGTGAGCTACAAGCTGCGGGTATGTCTAACTATGGACTTATGAAACTTGATACAAGCTACTTGCCTAAAATCATCCATGAAAATGAGCATATAAAAGGCGTTATATACGGCAGAATTGATAAAACAATCGATTCAGGGATGTTAGTTGCTACAGACAAGAGAATTATTTTCTTGGACTGTAAACCTTTTTACAAAAACTGGGACGAAATTACTTATGAAGTAGTCGCGGGAGTAAAGACAACATTTATTGGCCCGTTTGCAGGAGTTGTTTTACATACAAGAGTCAGAGATTATACCCTTCGTTTTGTGAATATTAAATGCGCAAAAATATTCGACGAATATATAGAAGTATATATAGAGAATAAGGATATCAACAAAGAGACAGTTGTCGCGGGAAAAGCTGCCATTTCCCAAAAAGAAACTAGTTATCAACCTTATTTAATTGATCATACAGCGGCTCTTGACTCAATAAAAGAATTAAACAAAATCGAAAGGATGGATGACACAGCCGTTTTATCAACAGTTGATGCAAATGGTAACCCTCACGCGTCAGTTGTTCATTTTGAAGTAGATAAGGAGGAGAACTTCTATATTCTCACTAAGAGAAAAACACAAAAAGCAATAAACGCAAAAAAACACAGTTCTGTAGCGCTAACAATCCATAACTCAGGATCACTTAGGGTGTTATATGTAAAAGGGTTTGCAGAAGAAGTTATGGACAAAGAAATAATAAAAGCTGTTAGGAATCAAATAGCCTCTTTTAAAGACTACAAAGAGGGTAGAAAACTTGCTCCAATCACTAGAATTAATGCAGGCGAATATATAGTTCTCAAGATTGTACCAATATCAACAAATTTACAAGACTTCGGTCAGTCTAGTTGGTAATTTGAAGTTTCCTTCAATAGTATGATTAGTTGGAGCTAGACCACAGTCGTCCAGTTCAATTGTCAAAACATAACGTTTGCTATCAATAAAAAGTGTGTATTTTATAAACTAAATCCCTATCTTCGATTATAAGCACCATTGTTAATTGTATTTTTCAGACTATATAAAGTATATTTTTTCATGTTACTATTAAAGCGTAGCGGTTTGGAATAATTCCATACAAAAAAGAGAGAGTAAACATTCATGAAGATATAAAATTACTCGAACAGGAAATTTAACTAATTAATTATTTGAGGAGTAGTTTTATGCCAGGACGAGATCGACCAAAGCGAGAAATCAAAAAACCTAAAAAGCAAAAGTAATACTAATTTCATTCATGAAAAATCCTGCGGTGAAAATCGCAGGATTTTTATTTTGTATACTTAACTGCCTAAATTCAGTACAATAGTTTGCAATGAAGCACATCACATCAATTTCGCAGTTCAACGATAAAAAAGAGCTGGATAAACTCTTTAAGCGCGCTCATGAGTTTTCAAAAATGCCTTTAGCAGAATATCCAAAGCCACTGCTACACATGACAGTAGCGACTCTTTTTTATGAACCGAGTACCCGTACACGCTTATCTTTTGAAACGGCTATTCAAAACCTTGGTGCTAACCTGATAAGTACTGAAAACGCAGGAAGTTTTTCGTCGGCTATTAAAGGTGAATCGTTAGAAGATTCGATTATGACGATTAGTGCTTATGCAGACGCAATAGTATTACGTCATCCAGAAGTAGGTGCGGCAGCGAAAGCAGCGGCAGTTTCAAACGTGTCTATAATCAACGCCGGAGATGGTGCCGGAGAACATCCGACTCAAGCATTGCTGGACATGTTTACATTGTTTGAGTCTAAAGGCAAAATTGACGGCTTAAAGATCGGTTTAGTTGGTGATCTATTAAACGGACGTACAATACACTCTCTGCTTCAGGTTCTAAGTCTTTACGACGTTACACTTTATTTCATTGCACCTGACCAACTCCAGCTTCCTGCTAAATATATAGAAATTTTGAATAATGCTGGCACCAAGTATCAAATGTATGAAAAATGGGACGATATACTTGGCGCCGTTGATGTTTTGTATATGACACGCGTTCAAAAAGAACGCTTTAAGCTCATAGAAGATTATATGGCTATTAAAGACAGTTTTATACTTGATACAGAAATTATGAAAAAGCTAAACAAAAATGCAGTAGTCATGCACCCACTTCCAAGAGTCAATGAAATTACTATTGATGTTGATAGCGATCCTAGAGCCATCTACTTCGACCAGGTAAAAAACGGTCTCTACATGCGCATGGCGCTACTCGAGAGTTTATTCGCTAGGTAAAAATTACTTATTGCTTAAAAACTCAATACATTTTGTGTACATGGAGTCATCAATTTTACCCTCTTCATGAATGATATCTACAGCTTCTTTGACCGTCATCATTCTATGTAGGTTAAACCCTTTCTCAGCTAGCATTTCAGTTGCTCCCCTATCGTAATCGAGCATTACTGCAAAATCTTTTACGACAAGACCGTTACCGGTAAACGAACCGAGTGATTCGACTTTTGAGTCACCATTTGTTACCAGATCATCTACCATTAGTACTATTTCACCTTCTTTGAAATCACCTATAAGGTCTTTACCCATTCCGTATTCTTTGGATTCTTTTCTAGCACAAATCCAAGGCATATTCAGTTCTAATGACAACGCTCCAGTCATTGAAATTGCACCATATGGAATTGCACCCAATCGATCAAACCTCAAGTCACTAATCAGTTCAGCGTATGCTTTTGCGATTTCTTTTAAAAATTCTGGGTACGAAAGCAGATTTCGCAGATTCATATACATAGGTGACTTTATTCCTGATTTGAAGGTAAATTCTCCAAAGTTAAATAATCCGTACTCTACGATTCCTAGTGCAATTTTTTTCTTAGTCTCTTGTGATACCTCTGCCACTTTTAGCTCCTACCTGTATTTGTTAATTTCATCCCTAAGTTCGATTGCTTTTTCTCTAGCAACTTTAGCATAATCATCGCCACTTGATGCAAATATTATTCCCCTTGATGAGCTGATCACCATGCCGTGACCTTTTGAGTTGATTCCAGATTTCACGGTCTGTTCAACGTCTCCACCTTGGGCACCAACACCGGGAATCAAAAACCACATGTCGTCTCCTATAATTGAACGAATTTTTTGCATTTCATCTGGATACGTCGCTCCTACAACTAGCATGCAGTTGTTGTTTTCGTTCCAATTATTTGCAACATTACTGGCTACTTTTTTGTATAACGGCACACCGTCAACTATCAAATCTTGAAACTCTCCGGCACCGACGTTTGATGTTCGACAGAGTATTACTGATACTTTATCTGCACGGTCTAGAAATGGCTGGATAGATTCTTTCCCCATATACGGATGCAGTGTGACCGCATCTGTACCAAGATAATCATATGCATATTCAATATAGCCTTTATTAGTGTTTCCAATATCTGCCCTTTTGGCGTCTAATATGATGGGTATCTCTGGATAATTTTCATGGATATAGTCACAGGTCGATTTGAGGTTTTGTATGCCTTCAGCTCCAATCGCTTCATAAAATGCTGAGTTTGGCTTGTAGCAGGCAACGACGTCATGCGTTGCGTCTATAATTGCTTTATTAAAAGTTAATTGGTCAACACCGCTAGGTAATTTAGCAATGTCAGGGTCTAGCCCAATACACACAAGCGAGTTATTTTTTTGTGCTGCCGTAATAAACTTTTCTATCAAGCTGATGTCCCCTTTATAGATATTCTACAGGAGTTAAGCGTGATATAGTAGTACTAAATAGAGGGAGTTACAATGACAAATCAAGCATATTTTTATGACCCTAACAAGACATTCGAAGACAATGTCGAGAACGGGCCTTTTGTGTCAGAAGTTGAAGACGTTATAAGTTCTGGCGAACCTACTAATGAATTTCTAGGTTTCAAAGTTTTTACACCTTTTGGCATACCTGCTGGGCCTTTACCGTCATCTAAGCATACAAACGCAGCTTTTAGGCTTGGGTTCGATGTTGTTGTTTACAAAACTCAACGAACAGTTAGTTTTGAGCCCAACCAATTTCCACATGTCTTATCTTTAGATGTTGAAGGTGACTTAACACTTGAGAAAGCGGCTGGTAATTTAGTCGGGACTAGAACTTTCCCTGAAAACTCAAAAACTCTTACTATTACGAACTCTTTCGGAAACCCTTCTATGGGTCCTGATTTTTGGGTTGACGATCTCAAAAAAGCGCTTACTGGGGTTGGTAAAGGCCAGCTACTCATCATGAGTGTGGTTGGAACCATCCAAGATGGATTCACCCCAGACGAATATTACGACGATTTTGTTAAAGCTTCAGTTCTCGCAAAAGATGCAGGTGTAAAAGTAATTGAGTTAAACCTATCATGCCCAAATGTAGCTTCTGAAGGAGTTCTCTGCTATTCAAAAGACGCAGTTATAGAGATCTGCAGACGGGTAAAAACAGCCGTTGGCGACACAGCGCTTGTAGCTAAAGTCGGGTATTACTCTGAAGAGCAACAAGAGCTACTTAAAGAAATTGTTGAAGGAATTTCACCGTATATATCTGCTATAAGTTCAATAAATACCATACCTGCTGCAATCGTAGACGAAAACGGTGATCAAGCACTTATTGGTGAAGGACGACTAAAAAGTGGTTGTTGTGGTGCAGGTGTTAGATGGGCTGGGTTAGATATGGTGAAGCGACTAGATGAGCTTCGTACGGAAAAAGGCTACACATACCAAATTATAGGTGTTGGAGGAGTAATGACTTCAGATGATTACGCACACTATATAAAACATGGAGCTAACTGTGTTCAATCAGCTACTGGCGCGATGTGGAATCCGAAGCTAGCCGAAGAGATAAAAGCTAGTTTATAAAACTTTGCCTGAGCCCGGTTCTGCTATGACTTCGCCATTTTCGTAGACGGTTTCACCGCGCAGCACCACTTTACAGACTTTCCCTGGGACTTCCCAACCATCAAATGGGCTCCAGCCACATTTAGTTTTTAGTTCGCTATTTTTGATAGTTGTCGGTGTCATATCTACCTCTACATAGGTATTCTCATCTGTCGGAATACCAAATATACGAGCGGGTGTTGTATGACATTTATCAATAATCTGCTCTCTGGTAATCTTACCTTCTGCTTCTGCTTTCAGTAAAAGAGGAAGCGTCGTTTCAAGCCCTGGGACGCCGTGTGCGCCGGCTTCTTTTTCCTCTTTGGTGTGAGGTGCATGGTCAGATTCAAATATATCTATGTAGTCAAGATTTTTCCATAAATAGTCTTGGTCCGCTTGTGGCTTTAGCGACGGCAACATGTCCGCAAAGACACCAATTTTATCAACATCTTGTTCGTTTAAAAATAGATGATGCGCACATACTCCGCAAGTGACCGGCTTACCTTCTTTTTTAGCTTTGATGATCTTTTCCAGAATTTCTTTGCTCGGCATATGGCAAATATGAATCGGTCTTTCTAGACCTTCCATCGAAGCAATTGCGACATCTATGAAATCTTCTTCAGCGTGTAACAGTACCACTTGGTCTTTTGGCCAAGCTGCGTAAATCTTCTTGAGATTTTCTGGATCAAGCACATAGCCGCCAGTTGTATTGTTTAGGTATAGCTTCAAGCCAACTGAATACTTAGCTGCTTCTTCGAACGTCTCTAAGTTGTCACCAAGAGAACCGTAGTGAAATCCAATATCACTCACTGCTTTTTCCTGCGCAATTGCTTGTTTGTTCTTCTGGCGTTCAACAGTGGTTATTGGTTCAGCGTTGTTTGGCATATCGACAACACAGGTAAATCCACCTGCTAGCGCAGCACTGGTACCTGATAGTAAATCTTCTTTATGTGTCTGTCCTGGATCTCGCAGATGAACGTGTACATCAATTAAACCGGGTAGTTTTATTGTTGGCATAAAAGATTATCCTTTCTGCCACATCGGCACAATTTGTTTTTCAAAAACTTTCTCGCACTTAACTACAGCGTTTGGTTGCTCAATGCTATCACTATAGAAAATCATCATATCTAGCGAGTTACTTATCGTCGCGTAACTTCCACGCAAGAAAAAAGCATGTGTGGTGGCACATGCGATTGATTTGATTCCTTTTTCTCGTAAGCGTTCAGCTGCTTTAATAATAGTTGAACCTGTGCTAATCATGTCATCGATTATGAGTACTTTATTGTGCTTGTGCTCAATATGGTCGTCTAGCAGGTCATCAATATCACGGTAGCTACTACTATCTTCTTCATTCAAATCTTTATACTCACCACGGGTTTTTTTCATATTTTTGCCACCATGATTTTTTGTCAAATAGCTCGAGCCGCTATCTGGTCCAACTACATCAAACTTCGACGACCCAACTGCTTTTTTATAAGCCGCGATCAGTTCGTCACCAACAGATATGCTTCTGATAGTGAGACCACCGCGTTTTGTTTCTAACTCACCGTTCATGAAATGACAATCAAGTGTATACAGCGTTGTACAGCCTGCTTTCTTGAGCACTCGACACAGGGCATCGGCGCTGATCGATTCTCCTGGTATGTAGCGTTTATCTTGTCTGCTATACGGGAGATACGGTACAAAAATACTTATGTCTTTGGCCTTGTGTTCTTTAATCACGTCGACAATTAACATCAACTGCATGAAGCGGGAGTTTTGGTTTGGATACAGTCGATGGAACAACAAAACTGATTTATCCCTACACTTTTCGACGTTTTCAACAATACAGTGAATATCACCGTCAGGAAACGATGAAAATATAACAGGCATTTTGTCCTGCTTACCTTTAATCAGAAAAAAACTCTCAGCCATTACAGACTAGTGTAGGCAAAAAAGCCCAACTACGCAACTGCTCGAGTTGAAGAAGTTGTTTGTCCATCAATATCAACTCTTATAGGCCTGACCGCATAACGATCTAACGTTACCTGAGTAGCAGCCGTGAAAACACTTAAGCCCATAAATCCAGCTCGTGTCTTAGCCCTGGTTCTGGAATCATATAAAGCAAAAGTATCTGCTCGTTGCCCAGGAACTGTTATTTGAGTCGGCCGTAAGTACGGCTTTACTCGCTCTACTACTGTTCCTTCTATGTCGACAAGTTCTACCCGCAAATCTTCTGTCCTCAATCCACTTAGATATAAGACCCCCGACGCTCCTTCTCTAACGCTAAAGCCAGTTCTTTGCTCTGGGTTTGAACCGTCTGTTCTGTCGGCTGTTGAGATCATTGTATATAACCCATTTTCACCCTGCTCAAATTTTATAGGTGCAGATCCATCAATATAACTCATCGTTGCTATATCATAGGTTTCTGGCCTGTTTGCTCTCCTTGGCTGCACCTCAAAAAGTGCATAAACAGGACCTTCAGTGTTAGGGTTTACGACTATACTTGGCATATGAACTCCTTGTTTAGAATGATTCCCACTATTAGGGTTTAGTATAGCACCCTACACGCAAGTGTTGACTTTTTTACCCCTGTTTGATAAGATATATTTCAGTCAATTTGCATATTTATGCAGCTTTGCCGATTCAAGAGAGGAATCTTGAATCGGAAGTAGGAGCGAATTTCGTTTCAATGATTGTAAACAAAAAAGTAACGTCTTTTGTTTACATAAAAGAAACGCAATTCAATGGCGCGGGGTGGAGCAGTGGCAGCTCGCATGGCTCATAACCATGAGGTCCCAGGTTCGAGTCCTGGCCCCGCTACCAAGATGAACAACCGACATTCGTGTCGGTTTTTTATCTTGATGACGTAGTCAAGCCTCGAACCTGATAGCCCTGAAAGGGCAGGTTCGCTATTCCCCCAGCTGTTTTACAGCAAGACGGGCGGAATTTCTCCCTCTCCTGGCCCCGCTACCAAAACAAGTGCCCACCATTTGGTGGGTTTTCGTTTTGGTACCAGTTCCACGACTCCAAACCTAACCCGCAACGCGGGAGGTTCGAACTCTGTCAAATTTCTTATTTGTACAGATTTTAGTTAGATGTTGGAATAGCTCAGAGCTAGTCTGACATCGTGCGTTGGAGTGACCCCTCTACCCTTCGCAGGTTTGCATATCAGTCACAGCCCCCTTCGATAGTGGGCGGCTGGATTGAGATGGTCACTCTTTTTGGCCCATCAATGGCGAATAATCTATTGACATAATTAATACCAATAGTATATACTTTTGGTATGAGTAAATATGCAGTAATAAACCTAAAGACTGATCCTGAACTAAAAAAGCTTGCAGCTAAAACAGCTGATAAGCTTGGTATTAGCGTGAGCGCAGTTCTGAATAATGAACTTCGCCGCTTTGCTACTGAGCAGAGTGTTACATTTGACTTGCCCGAGGTCCCAAATGCAAAAACTGCAAAAGAATTAGCTGCTTCTCGAAAGCAGATAGAAGCTGGAGATTACTACAAATTTAAGGATAACGACGAAGCGCTCGACTTTTTAGCTGAAAAACTAAACATAAAATGAATGTTACCTTTTCAAAGGAATTTATTAAGCAAGCCAAGAAGCTTCCGACTAAACTACAAATTAAATTGTACGAAAGCATTAAGTTATTTCGCGATAACCCTCTCCATCCAAGTCTTCGTAACCACCCTTTAAAAGGAAAATATTCAAGCTATAGAAGTATCAATATTACTGGTGACTATCGAGCATTGTATTTACAAAAGGAAGACGCAACAATTTTTGTTAAGATTGGCACTCATTCACAACTATATGGCTAATATCTAATAGTCCACACCTACATGCCAGGGCTACCTAAACTAGCACCACCCCTATAGACAAGTTTCCATCGACTCAGCCCGTCCGAGGATGTTATTCCTAGACGAAGATACATGGGCTACCATTATGCTTAAGCTTATTTAACAGAGGTTTTTTAGACTCTGTTATATTATGAGACAATACCTATATGGATGAATACATAGAAAGAGTAGTCAAAGATTTGGGCGCTTCTTCTGGGGCAATCATGGTTGTATTTGAAAAAGATGGAGTGCTCCGTTGCGGAGCAAGTTATAACATGCCTCAAGTTTGGATAGATTTAGTAAATCCACTTGAAAACACGCCTGACAAAAACACCAATGGAAGAGTAGCAAGTACTGGAATAGCGGAAATCAGTAATAACTGCAATCAAAATTTTCATGGATACCCTATCAACTCAATAATTGTAGTCCCTGTGAAAGCAAACGGAAACGTCGTTGGAAACTTAGAAATAATAAGCGATAGTGATAAAACTTTTGACGTAAACGACCAAAAATACCTAGAAGACTCGACCCAGGAGTTAGTGAGTTTGATTCAGTACCAATTTCCACCTAGATAGCTCCTCAAGGATATTCGTCGTAGACGAAGACCTAGGAGTACTAACAATAGAAACTAGCATTCCAACCCCCTTCTCTGTATAATTAAAATCATAAAAGGAGTTAACTAATAACTACGGAAAATATTAAAAAACTAGCCATTCAGATCATGATTGGAAGTTTGGTTGGTGCTGCTGGTATTGCAGTGGTTTCTGTACTTGTCGGAGAGTTTAATGATGCTCTAGGCAAAGCACTGTTCACATTATTTCTTGTTACGATTCATGCACTGCTTAGCCTTGCATATATCGATAATTCTACGAAAAGGTACGGTACTGAACTGAAGTTTTTCAGCAATATAATTTTTGTAATTTTAGTATTAAGTTTTTTTACATCTGTTTTTGGTGTATGGAATTTATTCGACGTTGAAGTAGTTTTACGGCTTTACGGCACATACGGAATTCTTGCATTCGCGAGTTTGCACGGTGAGATGCTTTACGGAATGGTCAACAAAAAACCACTCATAGATAGCCTTGTCTACTTAAACTATGTATTCATGCTCATTGTAATTGCTCTATTGCTACCCATCGTCTGGATGGATACTGAGAGTTTCGGCGATTTCTACTTTAGACTCCTTGCTGCTGCCGGTATAGTCGATGCAACATTAACGATTCTTGCTGTTATTAACTACAAGCTCTACCTCCAGAAACACCCTGAGGAAAATAGCTTATTGTTTAGTTACAAAGAAGTTACAGACGAAAATGGCAACGTGGCGAAAGTTAGAGTAGAAGACCGAAAACGTAAAATACACCCACTCCTAATTATCCTTGGGCTTTACCTCGCAGTTCAAGTTTTTGGTGGCTTACTTGTAGCTGTTATATAGTTTTTAAATTATTCGGCTCTACTGCTGAGCATAGGCACGAGGTAATGAATGCTTGCGCGCATGGAGTACTATGGATACATGTATAAAAATATTGGAATTATCAGTTTAATCGTTCTACTCGCTCTAGCAATAGGATTTATCGTTGGCTCAAACAATGACGACAACGGCAGCTTATCAACCCCTGCTGCTGAAGTTGAAACCGCTACTGATGTAGCAGGCCCCGCTACTGATGCAGATATAAAAGCACTCGTTAGTTACGCACTCCCTGATGGGTGGGCTGAATCTACTTGCCCTTCCAGCTCTGGTTCAGTTAATTTTAGGCCAAACAGCGCTCCAGAAGTTGACTGTAGTAACAATCCAGAACTGAGCATCAGCCTGTCTGAAAGTTCAGAAAACATTACTGAATGTAGCCAGATTCAGGACGTTCAAGAAGTCAGAAAACATATTTGTAAGTCATTATTTATTAACGATTTGCGGAGTCTCGTTGCTGAAACAGAATATTTAGCTTCCTCAACTTACGGCAGAGAAACTTCCGTCAAAACCTATTACTTCGATTACGGATCTGGGATAGTGAAGGCGCTTTATGCAAGTGCCGATGGTAGCTCATACCAATCTGGGTTTGACGAACTTGTAAACAGCATACGTTCAAAATAAAAACTACTAAAAACAAGCGGCTTGCTGAGTGCTTTCTATACTAATATTAACCAATAAAACTAAAGAGCACAGCTGACAGCAGCAAGCCTCCGTCGAACAAATTCGCTGAGTTGCCAAACCTGTTAGATGCTACACTATATATGGAAGAATAAACAACTGGAGGGTTAAAATGTTAGATAAAATCATAAAAGAAGCAACTAGCGCAGTGAGTGCAGCTATCCAAGGGACTGGTGATATCGTCGGCACAGTAACAACAACCGTTAAAGACCAAGTTATTAACGTTATAAGTGGAACTGGTGAAGTGGCTGGATCAACTATTGAAGCGGTTGCGTCAGTCGCGAGTGGCTCTGCTAAAGCCGCAAATGATGTCGGTTCATCGCTCACCGAGACGATCACCGGTACAATGAGTGGTGTTATAAAGGGAGTTTCATCAGTTAGTGGTGACGTTATGGGCGCTGTATTTGGTGCAGCTCAAGGAGTCGTAAAAGGAACTGCTGAAACTGGTGGTGATGTTGGTAAAGCAGCCGTGTCTGCTGTTGAAGGTGCGATTAAAGCAGCTGGCGACGTCGGAGAAGACACCGCAGAAGCAGCAAAATCAGCTGTTGGTGGTGCTATGGACGCGGCTACTAGTGTTGGGGGAAGTGCGGTTGAAACTGTTCGCGACGCGCTACTAAACGCTGCAGCTTTGCCAAGAGATGTCATTGAGTCAGCAATCAAAGGCTCTGAAGACAAGAAATAAATAGTAAAATTTACCGTAAAAGGACCTTCGCTAGAAAGTGAAGGTCCTTTTATTTTGTTACACTAATAGTTATGACGATAAAAAGAAAGTTTGAACTCAGTTCGGATGAAACCAAAAGGAAATGCATCAATGAGATTATTGGTAGGCTTGATGAAACGTTAGACGAAAAAATCGGTGTGATCGCAGCTGAAGATATTCTTGATATCGTAACAGAAAGTATTGGTCCTGACATATACAATCAAGCGGTTAAAGACGCTAAGAAAATACTTCAAAATCGCTTTGACGACATAGATGTTGACCTAGATTTACTGAAAAGCTAGATCAAACTTGCATAAACTTAGATGCTTGAAGCCGTTCTGCTGCGTCTTCTATTCCAAGTTTTCTTTTGTCTGCATTAGACATGTTAGCTATAGCGGCCTTTCCAAGACGCCCTAACTTATCAAATCCCTCAAACGTCGCTGGGTACAGCGCAGTATGAGTAAACTCAACATCCATAACGTATGTGCCCGTATCATATTCCCTACTCATTCTCACCGCTTGAGGAAGACCATCAACTAATGTTTTATATGGATCAACTACTGCTGTTGTTGGGACTAACGTAGTGCGGCCATTACTCACCCGAACACTTGGGTTTGCAGAATCGAATAGCATAAATTCGTCGTCTACTCGAACAATCTGTGTTGCATGTGGCCGTGCCGACTCTGGTGTTGGCCCCATCATGCCTGTTGCAAATGCAGTCGGGAGACCACCGAGTGTTGTGAAGTTATGGCTTAAGGCAGCCCGCTCACTACACATTGCGGTACCACTTTCCCGTACCTCATGTAGATCCCGTGTCTTACCTTTTAGAAAACGTGGATGAAATTTCATTCGCACTTTTTCATCAACTGGACTGTCACCAATACTGTAATATTTAAACATTGCATATTGTGCAGCATCAATCACTAATCTATCAGAAGTGACTTCGTCATCTCGCTGACTAATCGTCAATACGGCTTCACCAAAATCAATAAGTGCGTTTGGATCATTTACTCTAAACCCCTTAGTGTTTAAAGTAATCTGTATCCTACTCTCAGGGTGGATATAGTTATAGGTAACCTTAGAGCCTGCACCGATAAAATCTATAGGTCTAGTTGTTTCAGCCAAACGTTCGTGTTGCTCCAACAAAAAGCCTTCAGCGTCGCCTTGATTATAGGCATCTCGCAAACCATCAATAAATACTTCTGAGCTCATTGACTTATTCTATTATCTTTTGGATCGCAAAAAAACTGCTTGTGCTTCGGTTCTAATTTAGGGCTATGTTAATTTTTTCTTTGTAGCTTTTGTTTTTACTGTAGTAGTAGCATACAAAGGTCTCGGAGTACGCCTTGTAAGTTCAAGTAAGATCATGCCGCTCCCTATCCAATATGCAGTGATAAGTGCGAAGAAACCAACGAACGGGATAAAATACAGTACTAATAGCGCAGACGAACCGACCAACATTATCTTCAGAGTATGCTGTGAGTTTTTAAGCAATAATCTGCCGAGATAGTATCCGCTGAATGGTCCACTCAGCATTGAGACTAATAGCCATAGCAACCCAAGCAAGAATGCAAGCGGCAAGCCGACAATTGTCACTGCAACGATGACTAGTAATACTGGTACTACGATACTGGCGACTAGCCCTACTAGCAGTGCTCTCCATGGCCTTGGGAGCGCTCGATCAGTTACATTGCGCAAAACGGCTGGGAACATGAGCGCTATTGCCATCGCAACTAATAACATCGATACAAATAAGAATATAAACCAAGCCAGACCGAGCCCGAACATTTCACCACGATTTGATGATTGCTGGACGTCCGTGCGCGAAATTAAACCAGCAACGCTCGCACCAGCATCATTAATATCATTTGTACTCGTATAAGCAATATTGCCGCCAACTTTTGCAGCCTTAAATAGCTCTAGTTGGTTTACGTCACCTTTAATATTTCTCCCTACTTCTCCCGTCAATATGACGTTTCCACCTCCGACTGCGACATCTCTGCCGATACGACCATTCAATATTATGTCATTGGATCCTGCTGTTAAGTCTCCGCCTATTTCTGATGAGGAAGATTGCGTAAATGTTTCACCGGCAATAGTTGCGTTGCCAGCAATAGCCGCTTGTAACGTCACTGTTTGGCCAGCCAACCGCACATCACCGTCTACAATACCTGAGATGGTGATAGTTTGACCACCACAGATAACGTCACCATGTACTGTTCCAGAGACAGTTATCGTTTGACCTGCACAGAATACATCACCGAATACCTCTGCATTAATATCTATAGTGCGGCCCGCTACAAATATCGAATTATCGATGACCGCTGCCTGCTCAACGACAACGCTCGTTCCAGACCTGAAATCATGAGCGCTCGCAATCCCCATAAACAATACAGTCGCTCCAAACAAAGCAACTAGAAACCCTGAGTACTTTTTGACTTGAATCATAATAAACTCCTTCTACTGTCATTATACACCTTTTCATAGTTATCACACTACTGCTCGTAGCCTACACAAAAGTTGCTATACTTATAAACAAGTAACGAGGAAAAACCATGCCAACAGCAACGAAGCCAAAAGCAAAAAAAGTAGCAAAAATAATGGCAACTGTTCAAGATGCTTACAAAATATACGGCAAAGATGATACAGAGGTACGTGCACTTAACGGCGTTTCAATAGATTTCGAAGAAGGAGTATTTACTGCGATCATGGGACCGAGTGGATCAGGTAAATCTACGCTTCTCCACTGTGCAGCTGGTCTCGATAAGCTCGATAAAGGTCAAGCGCTTATTGGTAAGCATGATGTCGGAAAGTTAAAAGACAAGGCGCTGACTATGCTTAGGCGTAAGAGCGTTGGCTTCATATTCCAGTCATTCAACCTCGTACCAACACTCACTGCAAAAGAGAATATCCTCCTCCCTATCTCTATTGCTGGAAAGAAACCTGACATGAAATGGTTCGCTGACCTAGTCAAAACACTTGGCCTGCAAGACAGACTTAACCACTTACCAAGCGAAATGTCTGGCGGCCAGCAACAGCGTGTTGCGGCAGCTCGTGCTTTAGCATCACGGCCTGACATCATTTTTGCCGACGAGCCAAGTGGCAACCTTGACTCAAAATCTAGCGCCGAGTTACTAAAATTTCTCCGTAAAGCTGCAACCGAATACGGACAAGCAATTGTCATGGTAACTCATGACGCAAATGCAGCTGCATATGCAGACCGTGTCGTCATGCTAAAAGATGGTCAAATAGTCGATGAAGTGGCCAAGCCGACTGTCGATAAAATCTTAGACAAACTAAAAAAACTAGGGAACTAGGATAACCATATGTTTAAAGCAGCGATAAAAAATCTGCTTGGTCATAAACTGCGCATGTTTTTGACCGGCTTCTCTATTATTCTAGGTGTTAGTTTTGTATCTGGAACATACATTTTCACAGATAGTATTGGCAGTACATTTGATAATTTATTCAGTGAAGTGTACTCAGGCACTGATGTGTCGGTACGTGCAAAGCAAGCTGATTTTGGCTCAACGAAGCGGATTATTTCGCAAGAATTATTAGATAAAGTATCGGCCGTTGATGGTGTTAGTGCGGTCGCGCCCGAAGTAGCTGGATACGCTCAATTAATCGGAAAGGATGAACAGCTCATTGGCGGACAAGGGCCACCTACTCTAGGATTTGAGTGGACAACCGAACCAAGCTTACAAGTATTTACAATCGACGAAGCAGACGGACGAGCACCGACAGCACCTGGTGAAGTTGTTATCGACAAAGCAACCGCCGATGCTAACAGTTTTGTTGTTGGTGATAAAGTAAAAATTCTCTTACAGGGACCAGCTGAAGAATTCACACTAGTAGGTATTGCAAAATTCGGTAGCGCAGACGGACTCGCAGGAGCAACCTTAGCAGCCTTTGAACTAAGCGAAGCTCAACGTGTTTTAGGCTACGATGACGGTTATAGCGGGATAGATTTAAAGGCAACCAATAGCGTCTCACCGGAAGAACTTAAAGCACGAATAGACAGCATACTGCCTGCTGAATATGAGTCAATTACTGGCACAGAGCAGTCAAACGAACAGCTTGATGAAATTAACCAAGGATTAGGGTTCATAAACACTGCGCTGCTTGCTTTTGCTGGAATTGCTATTTTTGTCGGATCTTTTATTATTCAAAACAC
Organism: Saccharimonadales bacterium (SeqCode); assembly: GCA_041737385.1. Lineage (GTDB taxonomy): Bacteria > Patescibacteriota > Saccharimonadia > Saccharimonadales > SZUA-47 > JBGSRU01. The sequence continues at coordinate 103,429 of JBGSRU010000005.1, read as the reverse complement.
TTTCCGGATAATTGTCGCTCAACGCTCAAAAGAGCTTGCGTTGTTGCGTGCAATTGGCGCGACGAAAGTGCAAGTAGTTCGCCTCGTTATATACGAAGCAATTTTTATTGCGTTACTCGCGTCTGTTACAGGTATCTTGCTCGGGCTAGTTGTTTCAAGCGGCGTTCGTTCACTCATGAATGCTATCGGGTTTGGCTTACCAGAAGGTCCACTTTCAATCGAACCTAGAACAATTGTCGTGTCGCTAGGCGTTGGAATGTTCGTGACGTTATTTGCGGCCTTATTACCGGCTATTAAAGCATCGAAAGTATCACCAATAGAAGCAATGCGTGAAAATGAAGCAAGCGCTTCTAATCGTAAATCTTTGTTTACGCGTGGAGCGGTTGGAGGCATGACAACGATAATCGGTGCTGGGCTACTTGCTTATGGGCTAAATGGTGACGTAAACAATCCGCTCTATGCGGTTGGTGCAGGCGTGACATTGATGTTTATAGGCGTCTCAACTATTGCCCCGCTCCTTAGTGTGCCTTTGGCACAGTTAATTAGCTGGCCACTTGTAAAAACACGCGGGATTACGGCAAGACTTGCTCGTGACAACGCGAAGCGCACACCGAGGCGTACTGCATCATCAGCAGCGGCGCTCATGATTGGCGTCTCGCTTGTCACAATGCTCTCTATCTTAGCCACCACATTTAAATCAAATATCACAACCATTCTAGATAATAGCTTTCCGGCAGACTTATCTGTTTTGTCAAAAAACATTGGGGATGCAGGCCCCGGTTCTGCTAAATTCAGTAGCGCTATCGGGGAGGACATCGCAACATTACCTGAAATAACAGATGTTTCGGCCTTTCGTTATGAATTCGAAGGAGCAAAAATAGATGGTCAAGTAGTATTTATTGCTGGTGTGGATGCAGCAACAATTGGAAATGTAATAAATATTGGTGAGAGCGAAGGCTCGTACACAGCGCTGGCTGATAACGGGCTACTCGTTTCGAAAACTGTCTATGATGAAAAAGGGTGGAGTGTAGGGCAAGAAATACCAATTGAATACGCACTAAATGGTGAACAAATGATAAAGATAGTTGGATTCTTCACAGAAGCGTTTGATAGTGATTTCATTATTTCTACCGAAACATATAGTACAAACTTCAACGACGAAGGTGTGACGCTACTCGCAATGAATGTCGCTGATGGCTATAGCGATGATGATGGAAAAGTCGCAGTTCAGAACGTGTTAACTGACTATCCACAGACTGAAGTCCAAGACAAAGGTGATATTTTCAAAACTGCTGAAGAACAAATTGATCAGATCCTTGGATTGTTTTGGGGACTACTTGGCTTCGCAATTATTATCGCGGTACTTGGCATCACCAATACACTGATGCTGTCTATCAGCGAAAGAACAAGAGAACTTGGCATGCTGCGCGCGATTGGGATGACTCGGGAACAAACCCGTCGTATGATACGTTATGAATCAATCATCATCGCGTTATTTGGTGCTATATTGGGCATTGGAATGGGAAGCTTTTTTGCGTGGGCCGTACTAAAAGCTCTAGCATCTGAAGGAATTTCTGGCTATAACGTTTCGTTCGTACAACTACTTATATACTTTATCCTTTCAATAATTGCTGGTGTCATTGCCGCTGCTTGGCCAGCTCGTAAAGCTGCACGTATGAACGTGCTCAAAGCTATTTACCACGACTAGCAGCAGTAGACATAATCGTTTTTGATTTTGACTTATATATATTTTCATGCTAAAATTAGTGTAATTGTTCATTTTGGATATGAGTTGTTTAGATGCACGTACTCGTCTTCAACAGACAATATATGTACATAAACTAAACAAAAAGGACCATATTCTAATGGGATACTCTTATAAATCAAGCCGCAGCTCTTCAGTTGCAAGTAAATATGCACGAAGCCGAACTGGCGGACAAAAACGACCACCTAGCCGTGGACGCAACCAAGGACAATATATTGATCCTGCTCGTTTCGTACAAGCAGCATCAACACCAGCAGAAGCTGATGTCTACGAACCGACACATTCTTTCGTTGACTTTGAGCTTGGCGAATTACTACAAAAAAACCTTGCTAAAAAAGGTTACAAAATACCATCTCCTATTCAAGACCAGGCTATTCCAGCTGCACTAAACGGCCAAGACGTTATCGGTATTGCAAGTACGGGAACGGGTAAAACTGCAGCTTTTGCGCTACCAATGCTTCACAAACTACTTGAAGACAAAACAAGCAGTGCGCTTATTATTGCGCCGACACGTGAGTTAGCACAACAAATCGAAAAAGAATGCCAAGACCTATCTAAAGGTAGCAATCTATTTGGCGTACTACTTATCGGTGGATCAAGCATGGGCTTTCAGCTAAGAGGACTACAACGTCGCCCTCGAATCATCATCGGAACGCCCGGACGAATAAAAGACCACATACAGCGTGGAACGCTCAAGCTACAACATACTAACATGCTTGTGCTCGATGAAGTCGACCGGATGCTCGACATGGGCTTCCTGCCAGATGTTCGTGAAATCTTAAGTAAAGTATCAAAAAACCGTCAGTCATTCTTCTTCTCTGCAACAATGGACGCTCGAATCAGAAACCTGATTGATAGCTTCACGAATAATCCAGTTACTATTTCGCTTAAAGCCAGCACAACGAGCGAAAACATCCATCAAGATGTTGTCTCATATCAAGGTAATGTAGAGAAAATGGATAAACTTCACGATGTACTTAATAAGGACGAAGTTTCAAAAGTTATTGTGTTCGACGAAACACAGCGTGGTGTTGAACGACTTAGCAAGGAGCTGGTGACAAGAGGATTTAATGCAGATTCAATCCACGGTGGTAAAACACAAGGTCAGCGTCAACGAGCACTTGCAAAGTTTAAGAACAATGAAATTAGTATTCTCGTCGCAACTGATGTTGCTGCTCGCGGTATTGATGTTGCTGACATCTCTCACGTTGTGAACTACTCAATACCTAAAGTATATGATGACTATATCCACCGTATTGGACGCGCGGGACGCGCGGGTAAAACAGGTAATGCGCTCACATTTGTTGAAAAAAGTTCTATAAGAAAGTAGTCCAATGTCCTACAAAAAACGACCGAATTTCTACGATACTGACGAAGCAAAAGATGTTGAGGAGTCGCTCATTGCTATGCAGAAAGACGAACGATACAAAACTGTATCGAGCTATAGCGCAGATAGTGAAAAACACCCTGATCATCAAGTAACATTTGTTGATAAACACATGAGTTATTTACACAAGCATCCCGATGTTAACCCGCAACATTACATGGCAAACCTGAAATTGAAGACTAAGATCCGCTAGAACGTCTAGCTGTCTTTGTCGCCAAAGAAGAAATCCATCCATGCTTCGAAGTTTTGCTGATATTGTGGCTTGTTCTCAGGCTGGGCTTCGACAGTCTCTTGTTGTGGTGTTTTAAGGCCTGCAAGTGCGGTCTCGTTCTCGATAAGATATACTTGTTCGCCAGGTAAAGCTTTGCCGTTTACGCGGCGGGCTTTTAGTTCAGCAAACTCTGGCGTGCGGTAGTACTCATTTTGAATTTCTTTATTACGATTTTGTAGTTCTAAAATTCGGTTTTGTTCTTCTAACACGGCAACTTTCTGAATGAGTCCGTAGTTTTGTTGGACAACTCTTGCGCCGTTCCATATGACGCTTAAGCCAACACAGGCAAGTAATACTAACCCAAGCAACCTTGGATCATCGAATCCTTTTGTGCCGAGTTTTATACGAATATCTTGAAGTATTGTTTTAAGCGTATCCATTACATATATATTACACGAAAAATAATTTTGGTGGGGGTGCCTGGATTTGCCCACGTCACCGTTGGCCCGAAGTTTCTTCTTTGAAAAACAATTTTTTGAGAGAAAGTTTCCTTGACTATACTGCTACAGGCGGTTCTCACCAGTGACCATTCAACTTGTATTAAAGACTTTAATGGTGGGGGTACCTGGATTTGAACCAGGGACCAATCGGTTATGAGCCGACTGCTCTAACCACTGAGCTATACCCCCGCCATTAAAGTCCTAAATTTTTAAGTTATGAGCCGACTGCTCTAACCACTGAGCTAAACCTTTCGTCAAAAACATTCTTGAGTTACCTAGCATTATACTGAATTACTCTGTTAGATTCCAACTTAAATGAACTAGTCGTTGATTCGACTAGTTCTTTTAAGACTTTGAACCTTACACATAAGTCTCTCTAACCTCGTGATTAGGCTTTGTTGATTGCTTCTAACGAAGCGATAAAAGCTTCTTTAACCTGTCCTAGCGTCGCATCAACATCAACGAACTGTCCTTGTTCGTTAAAAGTATCTTGTGTCAGCTGCACTTGCATTGGTTCATTAACAACATGAATCTTCAACCAGTTGAATATGTCCTGTAAGTGTTTTACTGCGCTACCACCACCATCGATATAACCGTAGCTGACAATTGCTGCTGGTTTCTCTTTCCATTCGGCAACTAAGAAATCAATCGCATTCTTCAAGCTAGCAGGAATTGAGCGGTTATACTCAGGTGTCACAAACACAAAGCCTTCTGCATCTGCAATCATTTTCGCCCACGCTATACCTTCTGGCGTTTCAGTTGGCATATATGCCGGCGGCACCATAGCATCAAAAAACGGTAGTTGGATTGTCTGAAGGTCAAGAACCTCAAGTTCAACACTGTTATCTTTAGCAGCAGAGACGAGCCAATCAGAAACTTGCTTTCCGACGCGTCCTTGACGGGTTGAACTTATGATAAGCTTTATTTTTTTAGTCATACTCGATATTCTCCTGTTTATATTATTTGTGGCTATACTTAGTGTAGTAACTATGTGTTTCTTAGTGTAGAACAAGTAACTATACTTTGTAAAGTACAAATTATGTTACACTAGCAGGGAAGCAAGAAAGCACATATATTCATGGCATTTACTACCCCTAAACCAGCAGCAGAAAAAGTCGAGAAAAGAGCCGGCTGCATTCAGTCCGCACTGTGTGTGCTTGGAGATAAATGGTCGCCCCTACTAATTGGCCAACTCGTATCGTCACCAATGACATTTGGCGACTTAGAGACGATGTTGAGCGGTATTAGCCCCCGCACCTTAAGTGCCCGACTCTCTAAGCTAGAATCGAGTAGAATCGTGCAAAAAAATCTGTACAATGATCATCCACCTCGTTATAAATATCAGCTTACAACTAAAGGCCTTGAGCTCCAGGAAGTTTTACAAAACATGGCAGCATGGGGCGAAAAATATTCTCTTTAATTGTCTCTACCTATAAGCCTAAAAAACTGTTATGATTTGATGCGGTATGATCGCATTTATTTTTTCATTTTTGGTGCTTCTTAATCCATTCGCACTATTTATATATATGTTGCCGCTTTATAAAGAACAGGGGCTTGGTACGTATTTTCGTATTTTTGCAGGGGCTTCTGTTATTTCGTTTATTATCTACACTGCCTTTGCTATTTTCGGACAAAAGATATTTGAAATACTACAGCTAGATTTCGAAGCGTTTAGAATATTCGGTGGTATTGTGTTAGTTAGTTTTGCTCTAAGTTTTATATTGCAGGGCAAAAAATCAATGATCAACACCCGTGGAGAAATTGGTACTATAGCCTCAGAAGTTGCACTGCCCTTTATTGTTGGTGCAGGTACCATCACGCTAAGCATATTAATCGGCGAAGTAGAAAATGCTATTCAAGGGTCCATCATCATCGCAATCGTCATGATACTTAATTTCATAATTGTTAGTACACTCATGCTTATGCGTCATAAACTACTTAGAAAATTTACTGTTGCATTTGATAAAAACGCAGAAATAATCCTGAGATTAAATGGGTTCGTCGTCGGTGCTTATGGCGTAGATTTAATCATTATTGGTGTGCGTAATCTGACTAACTAATATAGGACTACAGCACTATGTCCGTTGCAGTGACGAGTCTTACGCGCAGAGTAACGTCCTTTTTAACAATACTACCAAGTCGCTGCTTAACCGTGTTGAGATATAGCTCATCAAATACAGATGGGTTGGCAGAAGTAATCGTGTAGGCAACTGTTGCTTGAGATTCGTTTTGAATAAGTGAAAAAGAACTAAGCTCTGCTTGAGAGTTGAGTGTTTTCGTAACTGCTTCAGCTGCTTTTCGTGTTTCTTGAGACTGCGTTTGATCATCTGTACGCAATGTTAGACGAGGCAAAAATGTTAAATTAAGTTCAATTTCATCGCTCACATGTTCAGTTATTGTATTATCGATCTTGACAAGTGATTGACCAGTTGGCACTAGCTCTGGATCAGATAATATCTCCGCATTAATTACCCAGCCATCTTTAGCGACGTTTTGAGAGACACTTATACTACTAATCTTATAGCTGTCGTTGAGCGCAGTTAGCTCTTCAGTTAATTTACTACTAATTGTGGTGATCTTTTGCTCATTTTCTGATTGGTCTTTACTGATTGGTTCGATGATTGTCTGTATCCGCAAATTAATTAAAACTTCTTTATTAACAATTTTTTCTAGTAATGATATGAGCAGTTCATTGTCTTCAAAACTAAACACTGAATCATTTGCTATTAATAGATCGGCATTAATCGACATGCTATCTCCACTGGCACGAGATATTTCGATGTTTTCAAATGATGCACCTGCACTTTTACGTTCAATGAAATCTTCCATTTCTGCTGTTACACTACTATATGTCGACACTTCGAAACTATATGCACGCAAAAAACTAACTAAAGGTATTGCCATTGCAAGAATTAGCAATGCATTGATCGTTGCTGCTTTTGTTGCAATACGAAATTTTTTGGTACGCACGTATTCGTTATAAGCAAGTACCAGTGTCGTCACAAATGTGATGCATGCAGCGTTGACAGCAAACAACAATAAAGCTCCGGCGCTATATTGATAATTTCTCAAACTCAAAGCAATTCCTACAGTACAAAGCGGCGGCATTAAAGATACAGCAATTGCTACACCAGCCAATGAATCAGCTATTTTCTTCTGTGTAATAGCAATTGCCGCCACAAATCCTGCCGTCAATGCTATGAACAAATCCATGAGTGTTGGTGACGTTCGGGCTAGTATCTCACTATTTATCACCTTAATTGGCGAAATACTAGTTATAAAATAGGCACTAATCGCACCAATTAAAATACTAGCCAGTAATAATGCCCCTCCGCGTATCAAATGTGTCCGTGAACTATGTGAAATTCCATATCCTAATCGAGCAAGTGGCCACATAAGTGGTGCAATCAACATACCGCCAATAACAATTGCAGAGTTATCGGTGAGAAGTCCTAGTGTACAAACAAGTGTCGAGCCAATAAGCAAAATGAAATACAAAATAGAAAATCTTGATTGATCATAGATTTTTTGACGCAAAATTTGAGAATCGACAAACTCTAAATCATTTTTGAGCAAACCAAAGAGCGTGTGAGCTCGAAGAGGTTTCATTGTTTTCTTAGACGTCATAACCATAAGTAAGTATCTACATGATACAACCATTAGTATATTTATAAAATTGTTAAGTTGAAATATACTTACCTAATTATTTGTAATGCTTCTTCAGCAGTCTCAACTTCCATGATTCGTGCTCGTAAATCAGCTGCTCCCGAAAATTCACTGATATATACTTTAGCAAATTTCTTTAGAGGGTTAAAGGGCTTCATAGTGTCTGGCCACTGCTTTTCATGGAGCAATACATGTCTTTTAAAGTGTTCTATACGGTCGCTTTGATTGACAGCTTGCCACGGACTTGGATCTGCAAACGCATAAGGGTCATGGAATATTCCACGACCTATCATCACGCCATCAACACCATATTTTTCTACTATTTCTAATCCGTGACTCTTGTTCATGATATCGCCGTTCATAATAATTTTTGTGCCTGGTGATAGCTTATTTCGTAACTCTATAATTGGTTGAATTGCACCCCACTGAGCTGGGACTTTACTCATTTGTTTCGTCGTACGAACATGCACCGTAAGTAGTGACGGATGAAAGCCAAGCAAAAACTCGTGCCACGTATAATCAATACTGTTAAATCCAAGCCGCGTCTTGAAACTAACAGGAAAATCACCAGCGCCTTTTAGCGTGGCTTTGATCATAACTTCTGCGTCAGGACGCAGCTCTAGTTGTTGTAGTGCAGAACAACAACCGGCGCGTATTTCTGATTTAGCAGGACAGCCAAAATTAATATCTATCCCAACAAACCCTGGTATTGTTCCATCAGCTATTTCACTGGCAATAGTTTCAAAATTTTCTGGTTTGCTTCCCCATATCTGAGCTATGACTGGAGCACTATCTAGTGTGGTATCTAGTTTACGAATCAGGCTCGGCCGGCCTGGACTACACAGACCGTCAACATTCACAAACTCCGTCACCGTGTAGTCAGGTGCCGCACAATCGGCAACAATACGCCGGAAAACCGTATCAGTCACATCATCCATCGGCGCCAAAATAAAAATCGGTTTACTCATTATGCACGCTTACGAAATCGTCCTGTATTTTTTGGATGCAAGCTCGCTAGTACACTGTGCATATCCGGTTTCATCATAAATTTATCAGGTCTTTGTTCAATGTACGCCAATAACTCTTTTTTTGCTGCAGTTGGTAGGTACTTGTAGCCTTTTGTAGTTACTTCGAGTTGTTCTAGCCATACTTCTCTCATACGGGCACTGTTTCTACAGACAAAGGTTGACAGCGGAAAAACTGCCTCGTCCTCTCTAGCTTTAAATTTTTCTTTAAGTCCTGCTTCACCTTTTTCACGGGTTGTTTGGCTTGGAACGACTCTTGCGAGAGCAGCGGCTACAAACAGTTGGTCAACATGGTCAAGAGTTCGAGTATATAAGTTATCTGGAGTATCATCCTCCAGAACTGGAATTAGTTCGCCATGCTTTTGATACCACCATAGTGCACCCGATGTATCTTGGTTGAATGTAGTGACAATAACTTGCATTACCGCACCAGCGCCTTCTCGTTGACGTGCAATGGCAACTGCTGCATTCTGCTTTCGTCTTAGCTCAATAGGATTAATAGATTCTGGTTCTAGACCTGGTAATGTTGGCTTATCAAGATCTAGCTCATAGGCTGCTTTTACTCTCTCCGCTATATCACCAAAATAACTTGAATCACTCACAATTGGAAAGTCGTTCACTGTAGGCGTGACTAAAGGCTCGCCGACGCTGTCCGGAAGATGCGCTTCTAAACGTCGAACATAGTAGTGCTCATTAGTTTCTCGAGCTGGCATAGGTTACTCCCGACCTTGGTTTTGTTTAATTTCTCGTACCTTTGATAGCCCTCGCATTCTTGTGTCTCTAGCTATTCTATGTTGAAGTGCTGCGTCAGAACTTTTTAATCTTGATGTGGGCACTTCTATATCATCTACTTTCTCTTTATTTGGTGCTACTTGATCAGTCTCTAGTTCACCCCTGTAGAGAGCAGCTATTCCTCCTCCTACATTAGCAGATCGTTCAGCAACCCTCCTGTGAGCAGCATCAACTATCCGTTCTGCTGGCGTAGGTTCGACAAAATCAGGATGAGCTGTTTTAAAAGCCTCTGAAGGCGATAATGGCTGAGGATTATTCCCCAGTACTGGCTCTGCTAATGATGCAAATAGATCCGGTTGATTTGGCGAAGGTACATTTTTAGACATTATAATACTATTATATCACACTTAAGCTTTAAAATCAATCTGTTGTGTCGATTTTTCTATGAGGTTTTTACTAAGTAAGAATTCGCCTTGGTGTGGGTGCATATTTTCTGGTAAAACATTGAACCATTCATAGCCATCAGACTCATCGTTTGGCACTATTTCACCCCTGTAATCAGTGATGAGAAACGATAGGCCTCTAGGGTCGCCATAACCACTCTTAACATGTTCAGAATATTCTATATAGCCAATCATTTCGGCCTCCTTAACGGAGATATCTAACTCTCTTTTCGCGATCCTTTTCACGGTATCCATAAAAGAATCACCGTAATAGACGGTTCCTCCTGGTAGGTGCCATAGTCCTTTGCATGGCTCGATAGTTCGCTTTGTGAGTAGCACTCCCTTATCACCGCGTATCACAAGCTCAACATTCAGTCGAGGAACTTTGCCGTAGATATAATTAAAGTCTTCTTTCGTAAGTCGATAGCCGTCTTTCACTTCACACGATCGCTTACTAGACTAAATCGTGGCACAGTTTTGCTTTCCCATTCTACAGTTTCTAGCCATATAGAAACCTGCCTTACAAAAGTAAATTCAGCTCCATAAAGAGCTTTGTAGATAACACATAATTCGTTGGTAGCTTCAAACGTCGCAAATCCCAAGATTTTATATTGTTTGTCGCTGCATTTGTAGTGTTGATATACCCCACCTAGGACTATCTTCTCACCCGCACTTTGTATGTCTACTTTTAGTTGATCATCGCTTTTCTTTGTTCCCATATTAAGTCCTTTTACAATGAATAGTTGTAGCATAACAAAAATAGCCCTACAGAATAAACCATGGGGCTATTTTACGATAAGTACCGAAAAATTATTTCTTGCGGCTGACAGTCAAGAAACCATTACGTGGGTTTTCATTGACTTGCATTCCGTCAGGAACATCTGAGATGCCTTCAGGACGATCATCCTTAGAGAAGTAATAAATTGTCTGTTCTTTTCCACCGCGAAGCGTTACAGCCTTTGAGTTTAGATAGTATGTGACACCTTTTGAGTTTGTGTGCTTATATGTTGCCATAAAGTTTTACACCTTTCCTCTCTTAACATTAGTTAGTGATTCCACCATACTCCCTCCTCTCAACACTTGTCAACCCTTTTCAATAATTTATAATCCCTGAAAAATATACATTTTGACTATTGCCTTTCATGATGCTTATGCATTACACTTACAATCATATTAATAGTTTAACGAAAGGTTAGGTGGGACGTCCATGGACTTTGCCAATAGAGGTAATCGCCCGATGCAACAGCAACAACCTGCTCCGCAATCGGGCAGTGATAACAGCATGGGAAATATGCCAACTCCAAAGATTGAAAAGAAAAAGAAATTTACGTTTGGAAAGATTAGCTCTGAACTATTATTGTTCGGCGTCGCACTGCTCGCAGTAGTCATGCTTGTCGCTCTAGTATTTGGTGGTAAAACAGACACCGGGAATAAAGAGTCTGCTCTTATTGATACTGGTAAATACCAAGCAGTATTTTTAAACAGTCAAGACGGGCAAGTTTATTTTGGTAAACTAGCTGTATTCAATAAAGATCTATATGTGCTACAAGATATTTATTATGTTCGAGTAGAAAACCCAATTCAGCCTGAAGGTGCAAACCAACAGCAACAGCCTAATATTAGTCTCGCAAAGCTTGGGAATGAGCTTCATGGTCCAGAAGATACTATGTACATCTCTCGAGACAAAGTTCTCTACTGGGAAAACCTAAAAAATGATGGCCAAGTTGTCACGGCAATTACCGAGTTCAAAGCAACTGGTGAGCAAACGCCAACAACACAGCAGCCGGCGAACAACAACAGTGCTACACAGCCTGCTGGCACGCCACAAAGAAACGATACGCCGACTAACGCAGCAAACGGAAACGAAGAAGACGCAACTACTCCATCAACACCATAATATAAAACCTAAAATCTACATTAAAACCGCTTCAGCAGCTGAAGCGGTTTTAATTTTTGCTTTAAATTAATTACTATTTTGCTCTAATTATCAAGTCCTTGTTAGTTAGCGAGGTGGACGAGCTGTTTAGTGCGAACGTAGGAAATGATATGAGCGATAAGTGCCAGCAAAAAGATAAAAAAGAACAACAGACTAAATCCAGCGAGATCTGGTGACCATCTTGGGGCGACAAAATCATATTTGTATAGAGATTCATTAATTGTCTGTGCTTTAGCGCCGTTTTGATCAATATAATTCTGGACGCACTCTATTCTATTGCCACCTGAAAAGCCAGAAGGGCCATTTGCTTCACAAAAATCTTTCGCTTTAGTGTTCAGCTCAGCATTAATACTATTTACTCTAAGCTCTTCTGCGCTCACTAGCCGGTCGTATGTTCCACTTAGTTGTATAGGGGGATATATACCGTTTGGACCGCCTATTTCTGTATTCATATGTGAATAAATATAAGTTCGAAGATCATTTAGCGCGCCGTCAACATCACCGCCGGCTTTATCAACAGCAGAGAGTGTATTGAACCGCTCTACTGCTCCATTGCCGTTCTGTATCATACCTATGACAAACAAACCGCCTGCAGATACTGTCAGGCCGCTTAAAACGCCTATTTTAATTAACGATCGCTGGTCCGAACGGTGGTTTTTGCTCATATAACCCTATTATAGCGCTTAAGTCTTTTTAAGTGCAGGGAATCTTTGGACAAGCACAACGAGCGCGACTAAAGAAAGAGGCATGAAGCTCCACCGCAGCACAGCTATATCGTTATACAGAAAACATAACAGATAGACTGCAGTGCAATACAGTAGTTTACCGGCGGCCCCTGCCATTTCTATCCAAGCAAGGTAGACGATTCTATAACCCTTTTCTGAATCAGCGACATCAAACAACCCTTTAATCACAGGCATACGGTAGCCCAGCATCACTGGCTCATTGACTGTAGTCACCACTAAGACGCTCCCTACTGAACCAACAAAAGGTCGAACCATATATAAGAACGCGTTCATAACCGCACTATATTTTAGTAAATTAGCTCCTTTTTTACTATCGATGAATGATCCAAACATTCGGGCACTAAACAGAGACAACCCTACTGATACAGCAATAATACTTCCTAGTTTCACGTAGGTATCTTCTGTTAAAATTGCAGCTGCGATAAAGAGTGGCCACGTCATGAGACTGGCAGCTTTATCGATGCCAAGTGAGCTCATAACAAGCCCTTCACGCACATGATTACGCCACTTAAAACCTCTGAAGCTGATGTGCTGGTGTAGTTTTACAGGTTCGTTTGTCAAAAAAAGAGGAATCAAGGAAATAATTAAAACAGTTATTGCAAATACGATAGTAAGTTCAGGTGCAAAAACCGAGGCAAACACACCACCAACGAACGGACCAATTGCACTGCCCCCTTTTTCAAAAATCAACAACCAGCCAAGCTCTTTACCACCATGTTCACTGTTTTTTACTTTTGAAAAATCCGTATCATAAGCGATAAAAAACAACCCGTTGGAGACAGTAAACATAAGTGCAAGAAAAATAAGTGGCCACCCCACAGCCGTGAAGGTAAGTAGCAAACTAAGGAATAGAATAAATAGTACTGTGCTAAGCGCAATTGAGTGCTTCGGGCCTATCCGACCAATAACAAATGCTGAAACATAAGCAACGGGGATACGAAGTAAAAATACCCATGACAAAAACCAAAAAACTCCCTGTAAATCGATGCCATTCTTGTACAAATAGATTGGAACAAAAATGCCAATAATTCCGAAGCCAAAGCTACGCAAGCTCATACTTGTATAAATTTCTGCAAGCTCGTCAAATTGCATAGCGCGCCAAGGATGACGTCGTCGTGCGAATGAATGTAGGAATTTTTTAAACATTTTTGTTTTTTTTAGACATCTCAACTATACCAAATATCTGTATACTTAGATATATGCACATATATTTCTCAGGTATTGGCGGCACCGCTATTGGTCCGTTAGCGCTTATTGCGAGTCAAGCAGGCTACGACGTGTCTGGCTCAGACAAACAAGACAGTAATTATATTTCATACCTCAAAAAACAAGGGATTACGCAAATTCATATTGGGCAGTCTGGTGCTGAACTTAAAACGTTACATGAAAAGAAGCCGATCGATTGGCTCGTTTACTCGTCTGCACTTGTAAGAGAAAACCCAAATCATCCCGAGATAACAGCTGCTACAAAATTAGGTATTCGGACATCGAAGCGAGACGACTTCATAAACAAACTGCTTGAAGACAGTGGCCAAAAAATGATTGCGGTTGCAGGTACCCACGGTAAAACAACGACAACCTCTATGTTTATATGGCTTTTAAAGCAACTAGAAATTCCTATTAGTTATTCAGTTGGAGGAAAGCTATCGTTCGGTGAAATGGGCGAGTTTAATCCAAAAGCAGAATACTTTATATACGAAGCCGATGAATATGACCGTAACTTTTTATCTTTCGAGCCTGAAGTTGCTGTTATAACGGGTATTGCCTATGACCACCCTGACATCTATCCTACGGAGGAAAGCTATATTGATGCTTTTGAAGACTTTATCTATAGTAGTGGTGAAGTATTTGGACACAATGAGGATCTCGCGAAAGTTAACCTTGAGGGTGAAGGTGGAGTCGCAAGAGATAAATTTACACTTATAGGTGATGTGAATCGTAAAAACGCACAGCTCGTTGTAGAAACCGTCTCCGTCCTATTCAAAGTGCCATTAGATAAGTGCATTACAATTGTGAACAACTTTCCTGGAGTATCACGAAGATTTGAAAAAATCAGTGAAAATATTTACAGCGATTACGCGCATACAGTTGAGAAAATTCAAGGCGCCTTACAGATTGCACATGAAGTTGCTGGTGATAACGTTGTTGTTGTCTATGAAGGCCTTCATAACACGCGCCAGCATTTTATCAAGGATGAACTAAAAAGCTTATTTAAAGGAGTTAAAAAACTGTATATCGTGCCAAGTTATCTTGCACGTGAAGACGAAAGTCTCGAGTTATTAACCCCGCAAAAACTGTGCAGACTCATGCAAGTACCGAACCACAGAGAACCAGCAGAGTTAAATGACTTATTGAAAAGTGCTATGAAGAAGCATATAGAAGACGCTGATCTAGTCCTCTGCCTCACCGCGGGCGGTGGTGGTAGTTTAGATGAGTGGCTTCGAAAAACTTTCTAAACTAGTTTATCTATAGCTTTTGCGAGATCATGATCTTTTTCAGTTATAGAATGACTGCTATGTGTCGTTAGCCACACTCGAACAAATCCCCAAGTAAGATTTATGTCAGGATGGTGATTGGCTTTTTCTGCTAGCTCACCAACTTTATTCGTGAACTCAAGTCCTTCCGAAAAATCCTTAAAAATAAAGTCCTTGATGAGTGCTTTTTGTGTCCGTGCATCAGGGTAGTAATCAACCTCTTTCCAGTTATTTGTCATAGCCATACTCAAAAAACCGCTTCCCTTCCTCCAGTGCTTTTATGCTCGCTAAAACTGCCGGTATAACGTTGTCAGGTAAATTATTAGGATCAAGCCATGCAACTTCACTGTGCATGTGTGGCTCTGCATTGTAAATGTCGCCTGCGTATTTATGTACCTCAAAATAGACATCAATCCACTCCATAAATTCTCCATCTTTTTCGCTTGCAGCAGAGGAATAGCGGTGGACAGTCAGTACGTGTGTCATATCTTCTGCGGCAACTGTCACTCCGACCTCTTCACTTGCTTCTCTAATTGCTCCTGCGATAAAAGTCTCTGCAACCTCTGTCTTGCCAGCTGGTAGACTATAAAAACCGTTCATCCAACTTGTATTGCTACGCAACACAAACGCAATGAAGCCTTCGTTGTTTCGAATGATTGCGTATGACGCCGCATATGGTCGCTGTGTGTCATATTTCATCGATTATCTCCTGAACCTTTTAGTACACCACGAGTTTTGCGGCTTGCAAGTTTTTCAATATTTAACGTAGCGATTTCTTCCAACTCTATACCGAGATAGTCGGCGAGTGTTGACAAGTACCATAGGATATCACCAAGCTCTTTTTTCATTTCATCGGTCTGCTCTAGAGTAATGTGTCCTTCGTTATCTCGATAGATTTTTTTAAATTTTTCTGCAACTTCGCCAGTTTCACCAACTAACCCTAATAGTTTTGCAATGAACGCTAGCGAACCTACACTTTTATCGCCCTCAAAAACATCGGTCTTTATGGCTGCTTTCTGATAGTCATTGAATGTCATCTGTTATCACCTTTCACAATCGGTACGTTAGCCGTTATACTTAACACTATGATAGAAACCATTATAGACTTTTTTAAAGTACATTCGTTTAATATATTCATAATTCTTGGGACCGCTTATTTATTACGTCGGTTCACGATGATATTCGTGCGTCAACTTGTCCATAAAGCAGTTCGACCAGAATCGTTCAAAACTATCCAAGACGAAAAACAACGCGAAGATACCCTCGTAAGCACTGTTGGAGCTGGTGTTCGAGTTTCAATATGGATTATCACTGGCCTACTGCTGCTCGCTGAAGTAGGTATTGATATCGCACCACTACTTGCAGGAGCTGGTATCGCAGGTGTAGCGCTTGGATTTGGTGCGCAATCAATGGTAAAAGACTATCTTGCTGGATTATTCATATTAATTGAAAACCAGTATAGAGTTGGGGATGTTATCGAGATAAATCAAACAGTATCTGGGCTCGTAGAACAAGTAACACTCCGTTCAACGGTGCTTAGGGACTTAGATGGCATGGTACACCATGTACCAAACGGCCAAATTGAGATCGCAACGAATATGACGATGGAGTTCGCGAACGTGAACCTTGATGTCGGTGTGGGCTACGATACCGATCTAAATAAGCTCGAAAAGCTCGTTAACGCTGTAGGTGAAGCGCTGAGTGAAGATCCTGAATGGCAAGAATTTATTTTTGAACCACCAACATTCCTACGAGTTAATGACTTCGGTGATTCAGCAATTGAAATTAAAATCACCGGTAAAACAGCACCAATGAAACAATGGAAAGTTACTGGCGAACTTCGTAAACGGTTAAAAATAGCTTTTGATAAGAACGGCATCGAAATACCATTTCCTCAGAGAGTTGTACATTCTGTACCTCCAAGTAAAAAGAAAAGTTAGTTTATTCTTTATAGTCCGAGCGTGCTATCGGATAGATCTTCATCAGTAAAATCTGCTGATTCATCCAGACCGTTCAATGCAGCATCATTGTTTTTGATTGTTTGATCGACATCATCTGCAGTCGCAGCGTCTACTGAATTTGCTTCAGGTTCGTCGGGGCGGGGTGACGCGACGGGTGTTGGTTGGTTTGCCGTATTACTGTCTGCTCGTAAATAAACAAATATAACTATACCTGCAAGCAAAGCAGCAACAATAACAGTAACTACTGCTGCTAGCTTTTTATTATTTCTATGTGGGTGCTTATTGTTCATTTGTGAGGCTGCAACACCCATAACTGCAGGCGCAGCGGACTGTTCATTGTTGTCAGTATGTATCTGCGGCATAACAGAGTCATTAGGTGCTGATACTACAGGCTCACCAGGATTTTCAACTTGAGCTGGCGGTACTGCTTCAGGTGCAGCAGAAGAACTATCTTTTTCTTCGGCAGGTGCGGACGCTACGGGAGCAAGGTTCTCTGTCTCTTTATCATGAGACTCCGTCTCGACTTCTTCTTGAGGCGCAACCTTCACTTCGATTGTCTGTTCTTCTGGTGTAGAAATCTCAGGAGCTGGTGGCGGAGTAACTTCATTAATTTGAGGACTTACTTCTGTCTGTACTGCAGCCTGATTCTCATTCGATGCGGTGTCATTCAAAACTCCGTCAGTTCCGATGACCATATCTTCTGGATTATCTACTGGTTGTTTTGGCTCGTCCATCGCTATTGTTCTCCTTCAGTTTTTGGGGTTACTTTTGTGCTTGTCGTCTCAGGATATTGTGCACGAACATTCTGGAGTTCTGTTTTTAGATTTGTCGATACAAAATCACGAAAAGCTGCAGCCTGCGTTCGAATTGCTGATTTCTGGTCACGTGCAGTCAGAAGAGCTGCTTGAAATAGGTTAGGATCAACTTCGCAATCCATTTCAGCTATGTCGCCTAAAGTAGTTTTATGCTCTTCAAATGCACTTATAAGTGTATCCAGCTCACTCAACATGTCTTTCTGCGTTGCTTCGAGTGTTGTTGTCGTTATTCCTGCTTGTTGTAATTTCGCAACCAGTTCACTAACTTGAGTGGTAATTTTGGTATACACTAGCTGACGATTAGAAAATACTACATCCATTCGTGCCTGCACTGTAGCAGTTTTTGCTTGCGCAGATTTACAGCGCGTTTTTATGCGAGCTAGTTGTGTCGTGTTTAGATTCTCTGTTCTTGCTTGTTTAATTGATTCAAGCCGCTGTGCACGAGTCTCTGACTCTTCAGGTTGCTGGGCTGGAGTACTTAGTGGAGCCACTGCTTCTTGGGCTGTTACGGGTATAACGATTCCAAATACACTCAAAAATGCGATTAGAGATACCACTTTAATTTTCATCACTATATTTTTCCTCATTCTATAGAGATATTGTAGCATAAGCATTTAAAATCAACGTGTACTGATGCGCAAAACGCTAGAATGAGTTTCAATGAGGCCTTCAGATTCAAGTGATTTTATAACGCCGTCGAGTCTATTATCATTAACAAGTCGACGTATTTCTACTAAACTCATTTCTTTCTGAGCAAGCCGCACAACTTCACCCCTTAACTCTCGCAGTGATCCCTTGAATATTGATTGTTTTCTATAGTGTTTACTATCACTAATATTTTTAATACCAGTTTTCTTCAAATGTGTTCCATAATCCATGATCGCCCACATGAACTCTCTGGGCTTTTTCTTGTCTATCGTTGCTTCCACTTTCTCTAGTAGCAAACTATCACTAATAGCCGTTGCGTCCTTAAAAAAATGCCACAAATAGACTGTTCTTACATTCGTTTCAATAAATGAGTATGGCTGATTATACGAATAAGTTAATACGGCGGCAGCTGTGTTATAGCCAACCCCCTTTAAGTCTGTAAGCGCATTTATACCACTCGGAAACGGGCTATCTCTCAGCGACTTGGCGGCATCATGTAGGTAACGAGCTCGTCGGTTATAACCTAGCCCAGTCCAAAGCTCGAGTACGTCTGCGAGTGGTGCTTCAGCAAGCGACCGTACTGTTGGAAAACGAACTATAAACGCTTCATACTTTGGTATTACTCGCTCTACTTGAGTTTGCTGTAACATGATCTCTGATACGAGTATTTTGTATGGATCGTACTGTCCGTCTTTTTCAGCTTGTCGCCACGGCAATAATCGTTGGTTTTTGTCATAAAACTGCCATAGAATAGTAATGAATTGCTGTTCCATCTACTGCCTATTATACAATCCTTTACGACTAATAAAAGTAACGGGAACGATTGCCAATAACGTCCGCTATTTTGCGTGGCTCGCCCTCGTTAACGTGCAGTATATAGTCCGCTGTTTCTTGACCAGTTTCGACACGAAACACTATGTACTCATCATTGAGCCAGTACACTGGATCGTTGAGCCCTGACTGCGTCAATCTTACCTCTTCTTTTTTTGATCCAATGTCATAGTTTAGTAGAACTCCTTTGCCGTCACGAACATCAACCCAGACTGCTTTTTCTCCATTTGGCGAGACACTATAAATTCTACTAGCTTGGTTAGGTGGCTGTTGTTCTAGTTTTTTAACTTCATTCATTTCAAGTGTTTGTTGAAACCATTGCTGATCAACTGCATTGAACAGTAAAGTTTCATAATTCTCACGTTTGATACTCCATACTTGGCTATCTACAACTGTTTTCTTTTCGTCTCCGTCGACATTAATTGAGAACAGTTTTGCTTGACTTTGTGGGACTGCAAAGCTTGATGTCGCATAGTAAACTGTGTCGTTAACAAGCTTTACGTCGTTAAAGTAGTTTGAGCTTGCAATTTCTTTGCGCTCTTTCGTCTCAACATCATAAGAAAACAGTTTGCTCCTGTTAGAGTTACCAGCGCTAACACCCTCTACAACAGCAACATAAAGTAGCTTATCCCCTGACCAACCAATAACTTGTAGTTGTTCTGAACGCGTTACTTTAAATGAATCACCATTTATGACGTCAATGATAAATAGCCCATCCAAGACAAAGCCGTCTTTGTTGATATCACCATCACGTGACGATACGTAGGCGGCAATATTTTTCGTTTGGCTAGGTAGCACAAACGGAACTTCGCGTTCTTTGCCTGAGGCTTTTAACAAGATTTCTTCGTTTTTTCCATCCACATATATTTTATACAAATCATACTGACCGTCTCTATTACTGACAAAAACATGTTGTTTTGCTGGTACCATTTTTACTGTTTGTTCTTCTGAGTTAATATCATTCAACCTCAACCGTTCGTCTCGATACCCCTCTGCGCTCAGTACAACTTCTGTGTCGCCCTCAATCTCGCCAATAGTGATTGTCACTTGACCATCGTCGTTTGTCTGCGCGATGTCTTCACCGCTTGAAGCTTCACCTTTTTCTAAGGACTTTTCTGTTACCCAATCTTGCAGTGTGAAGGTAAACCGAGCACCAGTTGCTGTAATTTCTTGATTATCTAACCGATTACTCCCCCAGCCGAGTGTGACCTTATTTTCGTATAACGCATACCCACGCTTATCGACCATAACAGTTGTTGGACCTTGTTTTAGTTTCGTGAATGACACGTAGCCATCTTCATCTGTGCGCATAGTTGTACCCTGAAGTTGCACCGGTATATTTTC
The DNA here is from genome assembly GCA_041737385.1 of Saccharimonadales bacterium (SeqCode). Lineage (GTDB taxonomy): Bacteria > Patescibacteriota > Saccharimonadia > Saccharimonadales > SZUA-47 > JBGSRU01. Next base: position 82,945 of record JBGSRU010000005.1, on the reverse strand, counting down.
TAGTGGAAGTCCTGTGGTGATGTCTAGTACCGTCAAACTAGAGCTAACTCGTGCGCCGACAAGATTTAGCATTGCGTAGCGAGTAAAAGGAATGAAAATCGATATGATAAACAGCAAAGCAATTCCGGCAAAAGTACCATACCGAAGATGTTTATTATCCCACCACGCAACTATCCAACCTTTGAGTTTTGACTTCAAAGATTTCATTTCAGGAGGTGCGAATCTTTGCCTAGCATCATCTTCAGCTTTTAGGAGCTCATCACTTTCCTCATTCACTATCCTATCAACGACTGCATCGACATCTGCATCATTGGTGAATTCAACATTTTCCAGCTCTTTTTCAGGGGTTTCTGATGTTTGTTCGTTTTCTTCTTTAAATTTTTCTTCCATACTTATGCTTATTTTACCATTTTACACAACAGAAAATAATACAAGACACAAAAACAACATCTAACCTAATAAAACCCTCAGCATTACTTTAAATTTCTTAGCCTTGCTTAGAACATCATCATCTCGATTATCAGAAATTATGCTCGTAATTTATTTGAGCTTTTCACCCTTTTGATTCAGGTTTTCTCTTGGACTAATGTTTTAACTATGACGCTGCATCTATTTTTTCTAGCAAACTGTCTTTATAGCTTTATTAATTGAGTGCAGTATACGCCCACTTTACACCAAGGAACGATATAATACAGTTATGACAAAAAAAATTCTTATCGTCGAAGATAACCAAGACCTGCGAGAGTCACTCAAAGTTTTCTTGAGTGAGGAGGGTTCAATTGTGAGTGCGGTAGCTAGTGCAGAAGATGGCATTGATATTGTTGATGAAAAAAACTTTGATATTGCCATCATTGACATAAATTTACCCGGAAAATCAGGCTTTAACCTCATTGAGTATATTAGAGCTGAAGGACATAAATATCCGCTGATCGCCATGACTGCCCGAGAGGGTATTGTTGATAAAATTAAAGGTTTCGATTTAGGTTTAACTGACTATATCGTAAAGCCTTTTGACTTACTTGAGCTTCGTGCCCGAATTAATGCGCATGCAAAGCAAGTTGACGCTTCAACAACGATTAAAACTGATAATTTTGAACTTCGACCTCTGTCTTTTGAATTTATAGCAGGAAATAAAAAAATTGAATTAACAACGCTCGAATTGCGTATGCTAGAGATACTCATGAGAAATAACCAAATACTTGTACCGATTGATGACCTTATTGAGTATGCATGGGGTGATCAATCAGATTTAGTTACCCCTCCTGTTCGAATACATATAGCGAATTTACGTAAAAAACTTCAGGATAAAAACTTTCAAATTATCAGAACAATACCTGGAGTTGGTTATATATTCAGCGATCCTATAGGAGGCAAATAACGTGGAAAAGCTTATACAAAATACTCGTAACAAATTTATCGTCACCATATTATCCGTAGTAATTTTTGTTGTTAGTATTTCATGGGGAATGTTGCAGTTATACAGTCAAAGGGAACTTGCAAGTCCTGCTAATTCTAGCGAAGTGCATTCTTCAGCAAATGAAAATGAAGCCTTTGCTGAATATCTGGAAGATCAAAAAGCTTTTGAAGCACATTTTATTACACTCGCAAGTTCTATCAAAGAGCAAGAGGCAGATCGTGTTACAAGAGGTCTCGCTTTGACCTCAGTGATAGCTGTTTCTACAGGAACAATCGTCGCCCTTTTTGCAGCTCGAAAACTTATGCATCCAGTTGTGCAAGCATATGAATCTCAAGAACGCTTTATTCAAGATGCAGCACATGAACTTCGTAACCCTCTTGCAGCAATGACTGCCGCATTACAACAAACTAAAGATGCTACACCACTAGTCAAAACGTTTAGAAGGCAAACCAAGCGTCTTGTGCTCATTAACGAAGACCTCCTTTTCTTAGAAAGACGAAATAAACAAGAGCCCTCGATGCTTTCAATCTCTGATCTTTTGCTGGATGTCGTTGAAGAGTTACAGCCGCTAGCTGTTAGCAAAAAAATTAAACTAGAAGTAACCACCGAAAAAGATATACATAAAAAAATGTCTGCTGACGACTATGTAAGACTTGTCAAAAATATAATTGATAACGCGATTAAATATTCTTCTCCGCAGTCAAAGGTTGTGATTAAGCAACGAAAATATAAAGGTTCAATTACGATTATTGTAAAGGACCAAGGAATTGGAATCCCGCAAAAAGATTTAGAAAACATAGGAAACAGATTTTTCCGCGCCGGCAATACGGGGACAATTGAGGGAACCGGTCTTGGTTTAGCAATAGTTCAGAAAATTTTAAACACCTATGGTGGCTCAAAAACAATTGAAAGCGCACCAAAAAAAGGCACTACAGTTACGCTTTCACTTCCTTCTTAACGCGAGCTTTACACTCTACAGACACGTCATATACACACGAAGCTTCATAGTAGTGCTTACAATCAATTAAACCTTTGGAGGGTTACAATGGAAAATAACAAATCAATGATTGCAGCAGTCGTAGCTGTGCTCGTATTAATCGGTGGTGGTATAGGTATCTATGCTTTCACACAAGACGATGATGCAAACGAAACTGTTTCATCAGAAGTTCAAGAAAGTTCAAATGAATCAGCAAGCGAAGCGGCAACTGCTGAAGAAGCGGCTCCAACAAGCAACATTGTTGAATTAGCTGTAGCTACACCGTCATTAAGTACTTTGGTAGCAGCGGTAACAGAGGCAAATCTTGTAGACACACTAAGTGGTGTAGGACCTTTTACAGTTTTGGCTCCAAGTAATGATGCATTTGCAGCAGCACTAGAAGCATTAGGCATTACTGCGGAAGAGCTACTCGCACGTGAAGATCTTGGTGACATACTTACCTACCACGTAATCTCAGGAAGTGTTTTGAGCACAGATCTCACTGACGGAATGGTTGTCGATACTGTACAAGGCGGTACATTGACTGTCGATATAACCGACTCAGGTGTCTACTTTGTCGATGCTAACGGTGGACGAGCCATGGTATCAGCAGCAGATATTAAAGCATCTAACGGTGTTATACACGTAATCAACGCCGTACTACTCCCATAACAAAAATAGTTGTTACAGATTTAAAAAATCGCGGGATCACTCACCCGCGATTTTTTATTTACTTTTTAATAGCCCACTATATTTTATACGCTACATGAATCAGAAGAGTATATACGTCTTTACATCTTCCGTAGGTACTTATGAGAGACATAATTTTAGTGCTTGTCTAAGTTCTGGCTCTGAATTTTTTAGTAAATTTTTACCGGCTACCGTTAATATAATGAACTTTGTTCGATGTTCTTTGTCATCTGGTTTATGACAATAGTTTATTTCTAATAGTTAAAATATTTATGTCAGGGCTATCGTGTGCTTGGGTTTCTGGAATCTTTGACGCTTTGAGTTGTTAAAGGCCTATTAACAGAGCTACGCCCGAGAATAACATGGCAATCATGAGTATGTTCATGACAAACGCATTGCCCTTTTTTATCGCCAGTTTGGAACCAATGTGTGAGCCTATAGCGCTTGCAATCCCAGCGACTATTGATACTCTCCACACGATCAGGCCTGTACCAAATAGGCCGATGATAAGTGCTGCGTTTAATATGACCTGTGAAAATCTTTTCGTAATCGCTGCTTCGAGCGCACCCATTCCAAAAAAACTCATCAAGACAAGATTAACAAATGTGCCAACTCCACCACCAAGTACAGCTTGCCCAAGAAGCGTGATACAGATAAATAACCAGCCAAACTTTTGACGTGATCTGCTAACAGTTTTTTTCGATGTTCCGGTCTTCTTGATGTATAGCACCGGAATCATGACGAGAATTATGAAGCCTAGAACTTTTTGGTAAGTATCGTTATCTATTCTAGTGATTAATTGTGGTGCGCTCAATCCTATAAACGCAGCAAGTACCATCATGGTCCCAGCTATTAGCCGCGAATGAAGCTTCTGAGCACGCAACACCCGTAAGCCGCTTACTGCTGCGGATAATCCAACAAATTTACCTGTTGCAACTGTCTGTTGCGGAGTGAGACCCATAAATATTGCAAGTGGCGTCAAAATAAATCCTGCACCACCACCTGAAGTCGCTGAGATTATTGTTGATAACAGAGTCACAACTGCAAATATAATAAGCTCAATGTTTGACATACTAGACGAGGTATTCTAGAAGTTTTGGGAGGATAATTTTCTCTAACATTTCATGGCCTTCGTCGTTAGGGTGAAGACCATCTTGCAACGAGTTTACTCCTTTTTCGAGCATTTTTAGAAACATATCGTGCACCGGTATAAAATCAACTTCTTTTTGGGACGCAACCTGCTTAATAGTGTCCTGAAACAAGTTAATTCGATTATTTTTAAGCTGCTTACCGCTTTCACTATCGGCAAATGGATCTGTTAATGATTCGTCGACTGCGGTTAGCCCGACACAGATAACGCGTCCTGCTAGTTTTTTCGATATATCTACTAGCTTTTCGTACTGTTCTTGAAATTCATAGATGTCCAGTTCTGCCTTATTTTCAATAAGAATAGAGTCGTTAATGCCTACAGCGAGCATTATAACAAATGGTTCATTTGGCCATTCTCGTGCTTTTGTTTCGTGCTCTATGCGTTCAATGATGTCTTTAGTTTTGTCGCCTGATACACCGAGGTTATATACGGTCGGTATGTCGGCTAATGTGCCGGCAATAATAAGCTTATCGAAGTGTTTTCTAATGCGTGAAACCCAGCCTCCTTCACCGTCCCAAAAGCCTTGGGTGATTGAATCACCGAATATCAATACTCTCATAACTCAAGAATAGCACGTACTTGATCAACTGAGGTATATAAACGTGCATCAAGCCCAGCTGTTTTCGCTGAGTCTACTTTGCTTTGGCTGTCATCAAAAAATATAATTTCTTCCGATTTAATCAACGAGTGCTTTTTTTGCAGTGATTCTATTACTAGTTCAAAGAACTTTAGATCTGTTTTCGCTACCCCTAACTCTGCAGAAATAAAATAGTCTTCAAATAGATCTTTGAACATGACATTTCTTATATACTCTCCACGATATTTTTCTTGGTCGGTTGCCAAGCAGCATGCATAGCCAGCCTCTTTTAGCTGTTTAACCACTTTTATCAGTTCTTCATTACGTACGTCTTCTGTTTTGCACCATAGAGCGATCAGCTCGTCGGCTGTACTATGCCACTGCCATAGGTCGGCATGTTCATTGATTGATTCTTTAAGGTCTTTTTTACCGGTTACAATATCTTGCCAATCGTTTTTGAAAAACTCTTCAAAAGGCTCAGGATCAAACCCACGCGACTGCGCATAAACTTCGACAAAATACTCTTCTGCTAGTGTCAAAACTCCATCAGCATCGAATAAAATAACTTTCACTAAGGTCCTAGGCGGTTGATATCTCTTGGGAATAGCGTCGCCTCTTTGACGTTGTTGAGGCCTATAGTCTTTTGAACGAGGCGATCAATACCAAATCCGCACCCACCATGCATCGGCAGGCCGTATTTGAATGCTTGCAGGTAGTACTTGAATCCATCATGCGTAACATCAAGTCCAGCAGCAGTCATTTGTTCTATCATTTTTTCGTAGTTGTTCTCGCGTAGTGGAACGGTGGCTATTTCTAGCCCACGGAAGAGTAAATCGCCCCATGCAACCGTACCGTCATCTTTGAATTTGTGATAGAACTTGCCTGCTACCTTAGGGAAATCAACTGCGTAGACTAGGTCACTTCCGAGCTGTTTACGTGCATGCTCAGCAATCCAACGCTCTTCGTCAGGAATGAGATCTTTTTCATCAGTAGTATCTGTTTTGGTGGCATTAGTGTACATCTCATGAATTTCAGCAATCGTGAAAGCTGGAACGCTATCGTTTAAGACGAGTTCTGGTGCTTGCAAGCTTTTGAGGTCAGCTGCGTGTTCGTCATATACACGCCGAAGGGCGCGTTTTGTCATGTCAGCAACGGTATCCATTACTTCTTGATGACTCTCAACAAACCCCATCTCAATATCAAGCATGGTGAGCTCTGTGAGGTGCCTGCTTGTTGCACTTGGTTCAGCGCGGTAGCTATGCCCTATCTCATAGACACGTTCGAACACGCCAACCATAATTTGCTTATAGAACTGGGGGCTTTGGGCAAGAATCGCTGTTTGGTCAAAATATTTTACTTCAAATACTTCAGCTCCGCCTTCAGTTGCACCAGATAGTAGTTTCGGTGTATCAATTTCAACGAACTCATTTTCGTGCAAAAATTCTCTAATATATCTGGTTAAATCAGCACGTATCTTAAATATTTTTTGTTCTTGCAAATTTCTAAGTCCAACTACTCGGTGTTCAAAGAGCGTGTCTAAATGCTCACTTTTATGACTAATAGGCTTATCGATCTCAATAGGTGGTTCGTCGGTGACTGGTGTGGTTACAGTAACTGTTGGATCATGAATTTCAGCACCACCCGGGGCTCGCTCTTCTGCTACGACACTTCCGGTAATCTCAAGCACTGTACCAATCTGCATCCCGCGAAGTTTTTCGGTTTCATCTTTGTTTTCGATTAACACTTGCACAAGTCCAGCTCGGTCGCGGACGTTTATGAAGGTTAGCCCACCAAGTAGGCGCTTTTTGTGTAGCCAGCCTTTAATGAGTATTTCTTTACCTATGTGAGACGCGATGTCTCTACTTAATGTTCGTTCCATGATGTTCCTTGATTAGAATTTTTTAGTCTTATATTTGGCTGGTTCGGTCCTAAAGGCACAGCTAGTCCGCCTAAATGGCTAGCTTGCGGACCGGAGATTATTATCAGTGTTACCAAAATATGTCATATCAAGGCTACTTTATCACTTTTGGGCTATTTTTAACAGAGTCTTGAGCTGTTAAGCGCTTTTTTCGTTCTTTTTCTGCAAGCGACTTTGCAACTGCTCGCAGGTCCTCGTGGTTATCAAATTCGTCAATTATCTCTCTGCCAATTATCTCTTCTAGGACGTCCTCGATGCTTAGAACACCGACAAATTCTTCAAAGTTATTTACCACGACAAACAGATGATGGTGTGTTTTCAGAAAAGCTCGGAGTGCATGATCAAGTGATTCTTCTTCATGCATATAGCGTACGTGGGGACTCATCAGGTCTTTAACCTTTTTTGTACCTGTTTCACCGACTAAGTCACGAAGATACAAGGTACCAACAAAACTAAAATGTTTTTCTTCGGCAATAACCGGAAACCGTGAGTAGCCAGACTTGTGCAGTTCATCCATTAGTAGCGGACCAACCTCATCATCTTTCGTTACTATGCTTGCCATACGCCTCGGTGTCATTACATCACGGACAAGCTTTTCGTCAAACTCCAACACTGTTCGAAGCATTCGCGCCTCATCCACTGCAACACCGCTTTCAGTGGCAAGCTTTTGGCCATTTAACATATTAATAAGCTCTTCTTTGCTATAAAATACTTGCGTTTCGTTTCCTACCCATTTATCTAGAATGTGTGCGATTGGTCGTGTTATCGGTGTCATAAAAGTAATGACTTTATGCAATACGGGTGCAACTCGAGCGGTGACATACACAACATATTTACGCATGTATATCATTGGTAGAATCTCACCAAAAATTAAAATAAACCCTGTGCTAAATAGCACCGCAAATAAACCACCAGTTTTACTATCCAGCATGATGGCAATCGTGGCATTAGCAGTTATATTAATAATAAGAAGTGTTACTAATAGCTGATAGCCAAGTGCTTTAAAGGGATACACGATCTTGGCGTCTTTATTACCAAGCTGGGCTTTACGACGTATTTGGTACTGATTAAGTGAAAAAATACCGTTACTAATGCCCGAGCTAAAAGCTGAGATTAATATCAGTAATAGAAGCAATAAAGCGAAAATAAAATCTGACATATTCTTATTTTCGCTTATTCAGTAGTCAAGTACAAGCTTTATGCATTAGAATGTATAGAGAATCAAGATAAAAGGAGTCACATGAAGCAAGCTATTATAGCCGTAGTGCTGGTCGTAGGGATTATCGCCGGAGCGGTATTGTTCGGAAAAGATAATTCAATCACGGGAGAGCAATCGTCACATATATTTGGTAACACTGACTCTTCTGTCAAAATTGTAGAGTTCGCAGATTTTGAGTGCCCTGCTTGCGGCGCGTTCTTCCCGATTGTAGATCAGATCAAAGAAAAATATAAAGATGAAATTTCTTTTCAGTTCAAGCACTTTCCGCTAGTACAAATCCACCGCAATGCATTAGCTGCACACAGAGCAGCAGAAGCAGCTAGCAAACAAGGTAAGTTTTTTGAGATGCACGACTTGTTATATCAGAACCTAGAAGACTGGAACGGCCCGTCACAAACAGATCAAGTCGGAGTAACCATCCAGCAAGCTATCCAGATTTTCGAGCAGTATGCAGCCCAACTAGAGCTTGATATTGACCAGTTTAGAGCTGATGTTGAGGACAGCAACACATTAGGTATTATTAACGCAGATACTGCTGCAGGCAAAAGTGAGTATCAGGTGTCTGGAACACCAACATTCATTCTAAACGGAGTAAAGATTGACGATACGTCTACTGTTGATACAGTAGAGGAGTTCTCTGCACTTATAGACAAAGCTCTGGGGAAAACTCCAGAATCTGCTGATGTGACACCTGAAGCACTTGCACCAGAAGAAATAGCACCCACTGAAGATCCTACTCAGGGCTCAACAGACACTTCACAGTAACTTTAAGCTAACCGTAATTTAAAAGAGAGCTCTCGCAGAGGCTCTCTTTTAACTTTTCTCTTAGTACGTGAGGAATGTACGCCATTTAGCTCGTCTGACTGTGACAACTATTTTTTGTCGTCTAGAAGACACTACTTTTACTTCGACTGACATTTGATCAGCCTTTCTCTCGCATGTTTGTTTAATTGTTTTTATGTTTCTGCAAGTGCAATTTTTAATTGCTCTCAACTTTACAGAAGTAAAAATAGTATATCGAACAGATGGCAAACCGTCAAGATTCTTATGGTTTATGGTAAGATTAAAGTAGTAATTATCTAATACAACAAACATGGATCATAATTTATTTCTAGAAATTAGTTTAATCATCGCTATAGGCACTGCAGTAGCACTATTAATGAGGCTTTTACGTCAACCATTGATCATTGGGCATATAATAACCGGACTGCTCGTTGGCCCTACTGTATTAAACCTAGTAACGAACGGAGAAACCCTAACTGTATTTTCAGATATGGGCATCGCACTTCTACTTTTCTTAGTTGGGTTAGGCCTAAATCCAAAAGTAATAAAAGAAGTCGGTCGTGTAGCAGTTTTAACTGGATTCGGCCAGGTAGCTTTTACGACAATAGTAGGCTTTTTCCTTGTGTCTGCAATAACCGACTTAACAACAACAGCGACTATCTATGTCGCTATAGGTTTAGCTTTTTCTAGTACAATTATCATCCTGAAACTGCTTAACGATAAAAAAGAGCAGAACCGTCTTCACGGAAAGATAGCTACAGGCTTTCTACTTGTCCAAGACATATTAGCAACAATTGCGCTTCTTGTTGTAAGCGCCAATAGTAGCGGCGGCCTCAATGCAAATGACCTACTCGAGTTAGTAATCAAAGGACTTATGCTGGTTTCTGGTTTATATCTAGTGGTCAAGCTCGTATTGCCACTATTCACAAAAACGATTGCAGGATCGCAGGAGCTTTTGTTCCTTTTTTCAATAGCGTGGGGACTTGGTATTGGAGCCATATTTAAATCAGCAGATTTCTCACTTGAAGTCGGTGCACTTGCTGCTGGGGTTTGTCTTGCTGGATTCAACTACGCACAAGAAGCTGCATCTAGACTTAAGCCACTGCGCGACTTTTTCATCGTACTGTTCTTCGTAGTACTTGGCTCTCAGCTTGATCTAAGTGGTGCAATAAACATCGCTCCTCAAGCACTTATACTTTCAGCGTTTGTATTGATTGGTAACCCGATAATTGTCATGATCATCATGGGTACGCTTGGCTACACTAAAAAAACTAGCTTCAAAACGTCTCTTGCTGTAGCTCAGATTAGCGAGTTTTCGCTCGTCATGTTGCTGTTGGCTAATAGGACAGGACAGATCACTGCAGAGACGTTGTCGCTCATGACTATGGTCGGACTTATCACAATTGCAGTTAGCTCGTATGTTATTTTGTACGACGAAAAACTCTACGTTATATTTGAAAAATACCTAAGTGTCTTTGAAAGAAAACACACTAAAAGGGATACAAAAACCACACGTGCTAATGAGCTCCTACTGTTTGGCTCCAAACGAGGTGGTCTGGAGTTTATTAAAGTGTTCGAAGAGATGAAACGGCCTTATGCAGTTGTTGACTATGACCCTGAAATCATCGAAGGGCTTGAGAAAAAAAATATTCCGTACATCTACGGTGATGCAACTGATCCTGAGATGCTAGAAGAAGCTGGAGTCTCAAGCGCGAAACTTATTATTTCTATAATTGATGATCATGAAACGAACAAGTTTCTCCTCTCGACTGTCGAACAGGTTAACCCTAATTGCGTTGTCATCAGTACTGCGGACAGTATTTCACAGGCTGCAGAGCTCTATACTTTGGGAGCTGGGTATGTCATGCTTCCACATTATATTGGCTCTGAGAAAATAGGTGCCTTTATACGAAAAAGTGGACTGAAAAAGAGTGAGTTCAGAAAATTCCGTGATGAGCACATAACCTATCTTCACTCTCATTTTGAAAGTGCCGCACACAGTTCAGACACCGAGGAAGAATCAGTTATATAAGTTATGCTTTTTGATATAATCGTAAACGTCGTCAGGTAAAAAATTTTTATATTTTTCTACATCTGATCTAATCATTGATGAGCTTATTTTTTCATTTTCTTTTGAACTTTGTTTTACATAGACAACTGATGTTCCATAAACATGATCTACTTTCGGCTCAGTATCTCGGCGTTTGACGCATACAATTTTAGAGACGCCCAGTGCAGCGAGGTTTTCACTGCCTGCCCAAGTATGTATTTCCGGAGCTACATCGCTCCCAACAAGCCATATGAACCTCTGCGTGCGTAGATTGTCTCTTAACCAGATAAACGTAGGTTGAACCCAATGATGCTTACGAGGATAGTCAACAACACTCATGCCTGGTTGATTTTTTATAGCGATCTCTAGCATGTTTAGTCGATGTGTATAGGGCGTTGCACCATGTTTATGCTGTGGCACTCGTTCTGGCAGAAATAGTACCTTTGAGCCTTCACTCAGTGCGACTTCAGCCGCTGCTATATGTCCGTTATGAACCGGATCAAAGACGCCCGCGAACACTATGGTTCGTCTTTTTCTATCTTTCCAAGTCTTTAAAAAATCACTCACTGCAGGGCTCCTTCGACGGCTTCGCCTCATGAGACACCGATGCTCGGTTTCTCATCGTGCCATGCTTGGAATAAATCCAAGCGTGGGCTGCTCTTCCGGAGCTACAAATCACTGCGGGGCTCCTTCACAGCACTTTGTTTTATAGTGACACTGTGGACATTCATAATGACCGTGTACTGGTATGAGCGGATAATACTCACATACTTCGCAAAAGTACTCTAATGAGCAATTTTTGGCTATTTCTTTTTGCTTAGTTGTATCGTTGTTTAGTTGGTCCATGTTCACACTCTACTCTACAGGTTTTAGTCGCACTTTGGTATTTCCATATTGCACTCTTTACAATTTGGTAATAACTTCCCCGGTTCTCTAGTATTTATAGACATACAGCCAGGACAGTCAAAGTTTAATGAACCGTACTCATCGAATCCGCTCGACATATCCATGGGACAAGAGCTATTAGTCGATGAATCATGGGCGAGTGACGTCAGTTCTATGACACCCATTTCATCTCCTTCTTTAAATGCTTTTCGTGCTTTGGCAATGAGTTTTGCTGAAGTAGGACCAAAAATGTCTATATCGATATTGTCGTTTTCGATTGAATATTGTACGGTAAAATAGTCAGCCAATTGTCCTAACCGCTTCACTGCTTGCATTGGGTGCTTAAACGTCGGCGCCTCCTGAATAAGTATGTCGGTAATAGCGTCAACAATATCCTCGAACTTAAGCGCTCTTTGTTGTTCTGCGTGTCTTGCATAATCTTCGCGAGCAACGCCTTCTTGCCCATAAAACGTCCCACCTCTGATTTCATCTAGTTCTTCGACAACACCAGCGATACCGTTTGATAATTCACCCTTAGGAATAAGTATAACGATATCGAGTAGCTCTGCAGGATTCGTCGTATCTATATCTATGCCGTGACGCCTTGCCAGCTCTATTACTGCAGCAATATCGTCTCGTTCTGCCTCTGGGTTCTTTTTGCCTGCAACTAGTGCTGTATCACATATAACTTCGTTTTCATCTTTGCTCACTAGCTGCAATGATGCGGCCATATATTTTTCAGAAATTCCATATCTTTCAATCACTTCTTTTTTCGTCGAAGCCAGTGACATAATAAGCACGTCGTGTTCATCTAGAACCCCAGCATCTGCAAGCTGATTGATCACTCCAGCGTTTTTGTGTTCGATAGAGCCGCGCTGCAGCATCTCGCCCTGCAACCTAGCAAATCGTAAGCTATTTGCGTATATTTCTGCAATAGGTCTGCCGTCTTGAACAATACCCAAGCCCGGTTCATGCTCCATAAACGTCTCGGAGACTAATCCAACTTTAAGTAGTCTCTCTGGGATTTCTTTTTCAACATTGGTTCGAGTTTGTCGATAAGATTTTATATCGTACGGTGCTCTTTTAGCTGCGTACATAAGTGTTGATGAAGAATTCTGATTGTTAGTCGGTTGGGACTGCAGCGTATTATCGAGAGCAATAGCACCAATTTCTCGCCTTGTATCTGCCCAAGCTTGTTCTTCAATCTCAGGATATGCTTGGTCGACTCGCTTCCAACTTTCAGGCTGACCAAAACTATGCTCAATAAGCCCTTCAAATTGCGTTTCAGTCGGCTGTAAAAATGTTGCGGTTGACACTAAAAAACCCTCTTTATAGTCCCAAAGACAGAAAAGAGGGCATGAAATTCTAATTTCAGCTTATTTATTTCCTGCTCGGGATTATTTGGCTAGATCGGACTTGTCCACTTGTCGTGGCTTACCGTTGCGGCACAGTTCTTGAATTAAACAAGATTCCAGCGTTTTTATTATTAAGTAAGTTTAATTTATCTAAACTGCTAGTAGTGTACCACCAAATTTCTACACTACATGTAGTATTTTTGTAAACATCTGTTATTATATCTCATACAATGATTGAGAAATACACGCAACTACCTGTCTTAGAAATGCTCCAAGAAAGCGCAAGCGAACACGCAAGACTAAGTAATGGATTCTTTGTTACATATGAAGTTGATCCTGATAGTCCCGACTTTGAATCTCAGCAGCTTCATACCGCAACCACAATAGGTGATGAGCGTGCAGTTCACACGGGTAGCCCAATTGACTATACGGAAGCTGATAAGGTAGCGAGTATCGTTGAAAAAAGATATAAATCTTTGCTAAGATCTGGCAAGCAAGACGCTGAGCTACAAACTACTCTCAAAAATATGGCTACACTCATGAAACTAAAACCTGAAGAGCATGACGATGATTACCCTTACGGATTTAACGTGACGCTTGGCACAGGGCATGAAGAGATTACCGACATACTCTTCGGGTTAGTATATGTCTCTAACCGCTTGCATGAGCTCAATACCCCTCATAGATCAGGGATAATTATTAGTAAAGCTTTAGATTTCACAGGAATCAATACTGATATACTTGAATTTGACGACGAGACCGTCGACGCATTTGCTCTTGGGCTAGGACTTACTGTACGAGAGGACCGGTCAATACACCTTCTAGATTTTCTTAGTCTGGCAGTTGATCGTATCTACAGAACTATTCCAGACACCCCGACATTTGCTGAATTGCGGGGGCTTCACGGTGCTATGGTGAGAGGTCACTCAATAGGTGTGCTGAGACGTTTATGGCACGATCAAGATGCAACCGTTAAAGAAGGTATTTCACCCTTGTTACTAGCTGTGGCAACTTCTGGAAGTCTAACTAAAATACTTGAAACTGAGAAATTTATAGCAACACGATCTGATGTTAACTACGAAACGTTGCCTGAAATTCCTGATGATATTGGACCCGAGGACTATATTGAGATTGCTGGGAAGATTGCTCCTGGCGTATTAAAAACAATGAAGCGCGGCTTGGTGTATGCGCAGGGTATGAGACTTCGCGACATCGATGATCCTACCCCATCTCAAATAAAAATTCACCCAGAATTTTTACAAGTACATAATAGAGAACATTTAGATATATACTCTGAATTACTTATGAAAGTACTGGGAGAGCTTGCTAACAACCCAATAGTTCTAGATATGATTGGAAACCTTCCAGTGACCAGAAAGTCTTAAACTACGGTGCTTGAGTCGTTGGTGTCTCGGGTGCTGATGGTGTAGTTTTTTCTGCTGTAACCGCAATAACTATTTCTGTTTGGGCAGTTGGAGTGATGCTTGACGGTAGCGTTGCACCACCTTCTATGCCAAGTAGTTTTGCTATACTCTCGGCTTCAGCCTTCTGGTCGTCATCAATATCAAATACAAAACTCTGTGTAATGCCTTCTTTCACCGTGCGCGTAACAGTAATCTGGTTACCAAACTCAGCAAGCTTCTTTTCGGTGTCAGCAATAGCTGCTTCGGATCCGACAAGCTCTACTGCAATTGGAACAACCACGTTAGCTGTCTTTACCACACGTTTTTCGCTTTGACGATATAGAACGTTCAATCTAGCTTTTCTATAGAATAGTAGGTAGTCTCCTGTATTGGCATTATCAAAAGTTGCATATTCTTTTTTAAACTCTTCAACATCAGTAACAATTGCGACAACTGGTTCTTCCTCAGGCAAATCAAATACCTTATTTATTTCTTCAACCAATCTTCGGTTCTTCTCTTCGGTAGTGAGGGTGATTTGATCATTCAAGTCACGATTTTTCAGATACAAATAGCCTGTTGTGCCGCTTAACCCTACTAGGAGCAGTACGTTTATTATCATTAGTGTCTTTTTTGAAGTGGTTGCTCTTGCCATTTTATTCCATGTTCCTTTGGTTCATTTTTCTATTATTATTGTAACTCATAGGTGACGGTTACTGACTGTGAGTACTCGTTTTCACCACTTAAAACGGGCAAGGATGTTGCCTCTTGCACGCTTACCGTTGCGTCTCGTTCTCTACCCCCGTACGCAACTGGAAACACTGAATCTTGTTTCTGATTAACCTCAAGTACTTTTCCGACTTTTGCATCAAATTTCTTGGCCTGCAACGTAGCTTTAGATTTTGCGTCCTCTATTGCTTGCTCGACGGCCCGATTATCTAGTTCCTTCTTCTTAGATTCGCTAAATGATGCTTGCGGAGTCAATTGACCTTTTGCGGGAGTGGTGAGCAAGTAATCTTGCACTTTTTGGACGAGCTCACTATCCCTAACGCTTATCTGTAAGTAGGCGTTTAGTATACCTTCTTCACCTTCATCCAAGTACCATCGATCATAACTGCTCGCATCTAGTTTGATGTCTTTTTCTTCGACTCCAAGCTCTTTTAGCTTCGTAACGGTCTCATTTGTCTGGGCTGTCAGTTTTGACTTTATATCCTCTTGATCGCTGCCTTGTAGTTCAAAATACGGGTTAAACATGAACTCATCCGGCTCAGCCTTTATTGTTGACTCACCCGTCACCGTAATTTTTCGTGATTCTTGTCCGTTTGCTGAAACCCATGGCTTAGACCATAAAAGTAACCCTACTATTAGAATGAGTAGCGCGAACTGTAGTCCGCTAAATAATTGTTTTGATGATACATTAAAAGTCATAAAAACTCCTTACTTCTTATGACTATTCTACACCAGAAATACTAAAACGATAACGGCAAGTCCAATACGGTAATAGGCAAATGGTTTTAACCCAACACGGGTGATTACCTTAAGCAAGAACTTTATAGCGATTAGTCCACTGATAAATGCTGTTATCATACCGATAAATAGCTCATTATTGACTGCGAGTTCAGAGGAATCTTTTAGTAAAATTCCAAGGGCCGATCCAGCAATAATAGGTATAGCCATCAGAAATGAGAAACGAGCCGCAGACTTTCTATCTAGTCCCATGAAAATACCTGCAGTCATGGTGGCACCGGATCGTGAAACGCCAGGAATAAGTGCTGCAACCTGCGCTAAACCAACTGCGACTCCCTGCTTCGTAGAGACTTCACTTACAGAAACTTTTGCGACTTTTCTGTCTACGAGTAGCATCACTACTCCGACCGATGCTAATGTAACAGCGACAACAGTTGTCGAGCGTAGTTTCTCATCTATCAAATCTCCAAACAACAACCCAGCTAGTGCAGCAGGAATTGTCGCTATGATTAATAATCTTGCTAGTCGACCGTCTGCTGTTTTCTTGGCTATGTTTAGTAACAAACTCGCTACATCCTTTCTGAAATAGATTAGTAGCGCCAACAGCGTACCAACATGAAGTGCCACGTCGAAGGTCAAACTGTTCTCTGAGGTCCCAAACAACTCATGTGCTAATAACAGGTGACCTGAACTTGATACAGGAATAAACTCTGTTAGCCCTTGTACTAACCCCAAAAATAACGCTTCAATAATAGACATATTAAGCTTAAGTATAGAGGCAACATAGACTACAAGCAAAAAATAGATGAAAGTACTCGAAGCAGTATCTTGCGCCACTAATTATTCGCAGCGCATCTACATCTCCTATATACTTTCCTCTATGGCTACAAGATCACGAAAAGAAGAAAAACAGTATACTCAGCACCGAAAAAAAGAACACTACCACAAAGAGTGTATATTCTGCCGTTTAGATACAGGCTCTGAGCTTGTTAGAGAGACAAAATCGTATCGAATTATAAAAAACTTGTTTGGGTATTCGTTATGGGACGGCCAAGGAGTGACAGATCATCTACTTATTGTCCCGAAAAAACACACTGATACCCTGAGCGCTCTTACCCGAGACGAAACGATAGAGTTCATGGATATTGTTTCTTCCTACGAGTTACAGGGCTATGACTACTTTGGACGAGCACCACTCTCTAACCGTAAAACGGTCGTTCACCAACACACCCACCTTGTAAAATTAGACCGTCTGTCAAAAAAGTTTCTTCTCTACACGAAAAAACCGCATATCCGAATCACCAAATAGATTACAATTGACGCAACAGGAGTAAGACCGTATAATTACCTCTTGTAATCCGGAGTAGCTCAGTGGTAGAGCAAGAAGCTGTTAACTTCGAGGTCGCTGGTTCGAATCCAGTCTCCGGAGCCAATTTTGTGAAAGAGTGCTTTCAACAAGTACCGAGAAAGGTTTCAACAGATTGAGTTGAAGCCTTTTTTCGTTGATTTGGCAGTTCGCAAGTAGAGCCTTCAAGATTTTGTTCTTTTGGGCAGGTTGCGAACTTTGGAAGATACTGCGGGCGTTTTGGGCTAGTTCTAACAGATGTGTAGCGGTCAAAATGAAACTTTTGTCATTGTTAGTGTATTCAACGAGCCTATACTCTAATTCTTCCTTTTCTGCTTTGTATTTAGTTACGTATTTGTCATAGTCAGGCGTAGTAATACGTCCGTCTAAGCGGTCTTCATATAGCGTTTCCAGTCGCTTGTCTATAACATCAACCTTGTCTTTGGTTTCTTTGATTGCGTTACGGTAGAACAACTGTATATTGTCGTGTTCGCCCTTCAAGACGTCCAATACCTGATTGACTATATTTTCACTGATAGACAATCGTTTCAGCAGGTCATCAACCTGCGGTAAAAGTTCGGCTTCTGGCACTGGCGGTTGGTTACATTCAATCGTATCTCGTCTTGCTTTTGAGCAACGCATATAAACACGCCCTTTCTTTTCGTATGAGGAGTACGAGCAACCACAGGTGGCACATCGAACAACGCCACTAAACGTGAATACTTGGCGTGTCAGCGTCTTGTGGCTATTGTTATTACGTTCCTCATTTAGAAACTGAACCTTATCAAACAATCGTTTTTCAATAATTGGTTGATACTTATGTGGGTATTCTTTGTCGTTATACCGCATTACGCCGTAATAGAACGGGTTCATAAGCATAGTCTGTATCTGGCTTTGGGAAACAATGCCTTGTCCTTTTGTGTTGGCTCGTAAGCCGTCTTCTTTGAGTTGTTTAGCGATTGTTCTAAATGATTTTCCGTCAAGACGCATTTCATACGCTTTGACAATATACTTGCTACGAACAGGGTCAGGAACAATATTTTTGCTGATGATGTTGCCGTTGGCGTCTGTGATGTTGATATTCTTGTAGCCGACTGGTGCTTTGCCAGGAAACTCGCCAATGCTTACCTTCTGGTCTTGACGGCGTTTCACATTGTCGCTAATAGCCGATGAGTAGTATTCGCCAAAAACCATACCCATACCGAGCCGTGTTTTGTCGCTGGCAGGCGAGTTTTTTTGGTAAATCAGATTGTCAGACGGAAAGTGTAGTTCAATCTTACCTTCTTTGACCAAGCCTTTCATAGTCTGAACAATGTCGCTAGAAGCGTCCCTTGTGAAGCGGTCAATCTTATCAAATACCACGATACAGAAGTTCGGGTACTTTTTGATGTTATCAACAATCTCACGAAACTTTTGGCGGTCTTCCTTGTAGGCAGTTTCGTCAAAGGCATAGTATTCGCTGTTTAGTTTTAGCCTGTCGCTATAAGCGTCTAGGCGTAGTTTTTGTGCTGGTAGGGCGTCTGTTTGTCGTGGGTCTGATACACGAGCAATGTTGAAGGCTTTGACGCCTTCGTAGTCAGTTACTTCGTTTTTCATAGTGGCTATTCCTTTTCATAGTTGAATTATAGTGATATTTGATGATATTTGCTACTAATACCTTATAATTTACAGCGTATAGTCGTCAATACTCACAGGTTTCATTTCTGTCAGTGTGGCTTCTATATGTAGTAAAGTTTTGAGTTGGGTTTTGGTAGGTGGCGAGCGTCCGTTGCGTTTGTATCGGTAGTAGGTGTGCTTACCAAACAATTCTTCTATGACATTGCGAACATAGCGTTCGTCATCGTGGTCTTTGCGTATCATAGCGAGCATTACAGCAAAGGCTGTTTCGGCTGGCTTGGCGTATGGGTATGATTGTTTATACGAAATAAGGTTTTGTTCAGCAGTGTCTAATACGGCAAACGGTGCTTTGGGCAGTTCATCAAATATGTTCTTCCAGTGCCGTAGTAGTACCTTGCGTGATATGTCGGTCTTGAAAAGTGTGCGAAAGGTAATGTCGGTACTATCAACACCAATAACTTTTAGTTCTTTGCGTAGTTTGGCAACGCCATTTAGTCGTATCTCAAAACGAGCAACGCTGACTGTCTTTTGCTTTTCTAATTCGTCTAGTAGGCTCAACTGTGTATAGCCACCTTTTTCATAACTACGCTTTTCACTGACTTTGTTTTGGCGTAAATCGGCAACCTTATCATAGAAGGCAATATCAAGGCTGTTAGTGTGTATGTGATAGACGTGTCCGCCATTCTTGAAGTTGGTATGCTGAACATCGTAACGGCGTGATATGTCAGCTTTACGCAGTATTTCTGTAATGGTTGAAACTGGTGTGTGGTCATCAAACACGATGTTTTTTGAGTAGTCTATTTTACCCACTTGGGCATTAGTCAATAAGTGCGGAAATACCCAAACGCCATAAGTCGTGCGTAGTACTTCTGACAGCTTGGCAATAACGGCGTCAAAGTCGGCGTCCGTTAGTTCCGTGAAGTTGTTGCTGAAAAGTAGCTTCGGTGCGGAAAACTCAACGGCAAGTTGATACGACTTGATATGCCTACCTCTTGGTCTTTCGGTATATGTAAGGCGTGGCTGGTAAATGCCTAGTTTCTTATAGGCACTACTTGGGTTGTTGTATGCCACGAAGACGCCTTTAGTTGCGTCTACGTTAGTGAATAGCTTGGCTTCCGTTACCCATTTTGGCTGACTGCTATAAGTCAAAAGTATTTTTACCGTGTCTATCATCGTTACTTCCTTGAAATAGTTCGCTACATTTTTTGAACACGGCGTCTTCTATCAACCTGCTAGTTGGTCGGTTGATTGGGTAGTGATAACCAACCGACTTATTACCTACTTGTTTTGTCGGGTAAAGCAGGCGATACGAGCCGTCTAGTTTGGTATAAACGGCAATAGAATTGAGGTAGATACAGTCGTTTATAACAACGCTGGCTATGGCTATCAAGCCATTGTTTGGCTTGACGGGCATTACGCTGACTTCACTTACAAACATTGCTTGCGTTGCCTTTCGTTACTTTTATTGGTCATATCGGCTTCCAAAAGAGCGTCAAGAAACTTGGCGAGTTGAAACTGCTCGTCTTCGTCTAATACCAATTCAGGCTCGTCAATGACGGTTGTATTTGGCTTTGGCTCTATTTGGTTGTCCATACTTCCAGTATGTGAAAGTAGGTGTCCGCAGACGTCTTACAGAGGTAATTCTACGTATTTGGTATTGAACCAGAGTTTTTTATCAACAAAATCAAATAGCTTATCAACACCTGTCGTTTTTTCAATGAGTTTATTCAAGGAAGCAACCTTGTTATAGAAAGCCTTCTTGTCAGTAGTACCTAGCAGTTCCATAATGTCGCCTTTTTCAACAGGGCGTCTTACGGGGCGTCCGTCCCAAAATAACTTTTTACATATAATTTCATTATCGCTGTCAGCAACGAGCCTTGTTTGAGTATTGGCGAACGTGATAACACGTTTCTTGCGGTCATAACGTGGCTCAATCAGTTTCATCAAATCGCTATTTTGTTGCTGTTGGCTTTGGACTTCAAGCAGGCGTTCTAATAAAGCGGTCTGTTTGATTTGGTTATCAACCATCGTTGTATCTGGTGTAAAGTCTATATCATCAAAGTTTGGCTGATAGGTTTCAATCGGTGGTAACGATAGGCTGGAAATAGACAAGGCTGGCGACTTTGGAATATCTGGCATAAGTGAGCGTATGTCGGGCATTGAAACACCCTTTACTATACTTGCCAGTTGGGTGCTTATGCCTTTCGTGGCTTCTCTAATACTATCGTTTGCTTGGGTAAGTGTTTTTTGTTGTGAAGGCGTTAGAGTAGTAGGGTTTTGCTTGGAAAGTTTTTGCCACTCGTCAACGGACAACCCCTTACTATATTTTGGGTCATCTAGGTTTAGTGAAACTTCTTTACTACTTTTGTCATCTGCCATTTCGCTACGTCTTTTCTTAGTACTTCCAAGTACTTAGTACTTATTATATGATATTGGTAGTATGAACGCTAAAAATGACGAACCTGAATATCTGACACTCGCCCAAGCAAGCAAGTTTCTACAAGTCAGTCAACCAACGCTTCGTAATTGGGACAGAAACGGCACGTTGAAGGCGTTCCGTCTAGGTAGTCGTAAGGCTATGCGATACAAAAAAGTCGATTTAATAAAGTTTATTGAAAAAAGTAATTAGGGAATATGCCGAAAACAAATAACCAAGTATCAGAAGCCACGAAGAGAAACTGGGAAAAGCTAGGGGTAAACACAACCGAAGGCAAGCTAGTATCAAGGGCGAATAAAAGGCTTTCCACAAAGCGTATAACTCCTGTTGAGTACTTTGACAGCAAGCCGAACATTAAGAAAATTGAAGACATAACTCAAAAGCTTGCTGAAAAGTATGACGACACAGGTAAAGTGTTATTTTCAGTTGGCGTAAAACTATTAGCATTAAACGGCATTGTAAAAGACTCAAATGTAGCTAGTAACCCTTTGATTAGCAAGTTTCTTGACGACTGTGGGTATTCAGTTATTGAAGATTTGAATATAGACGATTTTCCGAAAGACGAAAGTGATTTACTGGGCTTAATTTACCAATGTCTATTACAAGAGGGTGTCAAAAATGCCCAAGGCTCTTACTACACGCCTAAGAGTGTCGTGAGAGATATGGTTGAAGACATAAAACTTACATCGGCGAGTAAAGTATTAGACCCTTGTTGCGGTAGTCTTGTTTACCTCTTGAACATACCTAATATCAAGCCAGAAAATATCTTTGCAACTGACATTGACCCTATCGCAGTTATGATTGCTAAGTTCAATTATTTTCTAAGGTTTCCTAAGGCAAAGGTCGTCAACATATTCAATGATGACTTTCTTAGCTCTAACGGAAAAGATTTAGACCTAAAGTTTGACTATATAGTTACTAATCCACCTTGGGGTGCTTCAGTAACCAATACAAAAAATTATCCTGAGATTATATCAGGGGAAACATTTTCTTGTTTCTTGGTAGAAGCACACAGACGATTGAAAAAATCTGGTCAATTAAGGTTTCTGCTACCCGAGTCAATTCTTAATGTAAAAACTCACAGAGATATTCGTCATTATCTGCTGACCAAAGCTGATTTAGTTGCTATAAAAATGTACGCTGACCTGTTTAGCGGAGTAACTACTAAGTATGTGGCACTCACGGCAAACTATTCAGGCAACTCAAGTGAAGTTGAAATTGACGTAGCTAATCGTTCGTGGGGCGTAGAAAAGGCAGTTTATAGCGATAACCCTAACTATATCTTCCGACTATCTGACTCAACAGACGAGTCAATCATAGAAAAGGTTCTAGAACAAAAGCGTTACGATTTGAGTGAGAGTATTTGGGCATTAGGGATTGTTACGGGTAGCAATAAAGAGAAGCTTCATCTTGAAGCAAAGAAAGACCTAGAAAAAATATACACAGGTAAAGAAATTGCTCCTTATACTTTGAAGCCTTCAAAGTACTACATAAGATATGACCGCAGTCAACTTCAACAGGTTGCCAAAGACGAGATTTACAGAGCAAAACCAAAACTTGTCTATAAGTTCATTTCTAAAAAACTAGTCTTCGCTGTTGATGATTCGGCAAGCCTTTTTCTAAATAGTGCAAATATACTAGTTCCAAACGTGCCTAATATGTCGGTAAAGTCTGTTTCTGCTTTTCTTAACTCCGAACTTTATCAGTATTTGTATATGAAGCTATTTCGTGAGATTAAAATCTTGAAAGGCAATTTGTTACAGCTACCGTTTCCTGAAATAGACAGCAAGACAGATAAGGTTGTTAGCAATATGGTTGATGACGTTATTTTAGGAAAAACAGACGATAAAAAGCTACAAGATTTTATCTACAACTATTACAAGATAAGTGCTATTGAGATAAAGTGTATAAAGAAGGAAGTATATGGAACAACTGATTGAAGAATTAAAGGCAGAAATTAAAAGGTTACACGACAAGTGTGGCGATAAGTATGATTTGAGCGATGAAGCACTAGACAGTCTTTACTCTGTGTTTCCTTTTAACAAGTTTGAGTATGTTATTAGCCACTTGATTGCGGAAGACATATTAAACCTAGACCAATACCTTGAGATAAGAAATGCCTATCTTGAGAAAAACAAGTATCTGTATATTTTTGAAATTACAGCACCTAGAACTTTCGGCGAAACGTGGGCTCAACGACACCTCAATGAGCTTGCACCTGAGCTAAAGCGTCCCTCAAAAGACTACCACGACGCTTATGCAGGCGATTATGATTTTTGGTATGAGGGTGTTCGCATTGAAGTAAAAGCTTCACGGGCTGTCAAAAGAAAAAGTGGCGACTCGCTTATTAACAAAGCCCTTTCTAGCGACTCTACACACGGTTTTGATATGAACTTTCAGCAGATAAAACCTGCACACTGTGATGTTTTTGTCTGGGTCGGCGTATGGCGTGACGCTATTAGGTATTGGGTGCTTTCTAGCCACGATGTTGAAAGTAATAAGTATTTCTCAAAAGGTCAGCATAGGGGCAATGTTGGCGAGGGTCAGCTTTGGATTAAGGACTCAAACATTAAAGAGTTTGAGAGCTACCTATCTGGACCGAGGGACATACTTGATAAGATAAAACAAAAGGCGATTGAACAGAAAGAATACGAAGACAAAAGGTTGTCAGTCTAGGTATAGAAAAACACTTGGTTTTTTCTGCTCCCACAAATTAGGTATATACACGGCGGAGTCTCTAAACGCTAGAACAAGGGGCGACTACCCCCCCCTATATCACTTCCTGTGGTACGCCTGTATAGAATTGTAGTAAATCTTCAAGATACTCTTTGTCATTGGCGTAGGCATAATCTTTTGAGTAGATAACAAGTAGGCGGTTTATTTCAATCACCGCTCTATCGTCTGATAGTGCGTGCCGTTTTTGCTTCTTGCCAGGAGTTAGAGGGTCAATAAGCTCAATTAGTATTTCGGGTGTCAAAGCAAAGTAGTGTCGTCTTTGGGCTATATGGTTGCTGTACATTTTTTCAATCATTGTTTTACCAGTTTTATTGAATACTTCAATCACTGGTGTATCGGTAGTTATGAACTTTTTTGAGCCTTTGGCTAAATAAAACCGCCATTTTTTTATAAGAAACCACCTATGAAACTCTTCACAGTGTGCAATCAGATTTAGGTGGTTGATGTTATTCTCAAAGGTTAGTTCATACTCGCCACTTTCAAGCGTCTTTCTAGCGTTTTCAATCTGCTCATCAGATACTTTATGTCCCTCTTTTTCTAAACCTTCTTTAGCCCCTTCGGTAAAGTTTGGGTGTGAAGCCATTAATGTAGTTATTTGCTTCATACCATCAGCCATAGTCTTGTTTACCTGTCTTCGCATATGCGGACTTCTAATCCAAAGGGAAGCCATAAACCACGCTAGAATATCTAACTGCTGGTCTGTTAGTGGGCGATAGTTCCATATTGCGTCAACGATGGCGTCATACTCTTTGGCAAACTTATCTTCAATGTCGCTAAAATACTGTTCAAATACTTGGCTTGTTTCGTCTTCTTTTCCAGTTTCAACAGCGTAGTAAAAGTCGGCATAACAAACACCGCTATAAGGTCGTGCTTTTATAAGTTTGCCTTTTTGAATATCTAAAGTCTGTAACATATTATCAACAGCAAACCGTTTGAAATAAAAGCGTGGTGCGAAGTGCTGTTTCTTTGTTATCTGCTTTGTCATATTTCTATTTTACAGCCGTAAGGGTATGTGCTGAAAATATCGTCTTTTTCTAACAATTATTCCCAACAAAGCTACCACTGTTAGTGCGTTGTAGTTGTTGGGCTATTTCGGAAAACAAATGATTTTTTGATAGCGACACATTTTTAGGTAGTATGTGCGTTTACGAGCTTTCTGAAATATCAAAGGTCAAGGCATAGGGGGGCTATGCCACGCTAAGTAGCAGTCCCTTGATGTTACGAACTTCGCTTTTGTCGTAGTCCATACTAGCCGTTCGCAGTTCGTTTGCCAGTGCGAGCCAAATAAATTGCCTCACATTTGTGGGGCTATTTTATTTACTTCCGAGTTCTGGCCTCGAACCAGATTATTGCGTAGCAATTGGTTCGCTAATTCCCTGTCGTACTACGACAAACAGGCGAATTAGGTCCCTCCCATCCAGTCTCCGGAGCCAAGCATAAGCGTTATAAATAACAGAAGTCGTAAGGCTTCTGTTTTTGTTTACCCCAAGCTGGAGATAGAACTATTTTGACTTATAATACCTGTATATAGCTTTAGTGATAATAAATATTGTGGCCAATGAAACTACCAACATCCCTACTATGAACGGAATCTCCCTAGTAATTGACTTGGTCTCAAGATTAGACGCAAAACTTATGATAAACACAAACCCTAAACCGCTAAAAAAGATTACCGTAGCTAATAGAATGCTTTTTAAAAACTCAGACTTTTCAATATCTGTAGAATCCTTTGGCTCTTTTGACTTGAAGGCAAGTAATGGTAACAACCCACTCCCAACAATAATAATGTACTTATAGTCTCTTATAGATACAAATTTCAGTGCAATAAAAATTCCAATAACCGAAATGACCAAAGAAAGAATTTTAATAAGAATATTTTTGTTCATAATACGATAATACCACTTATAGTTTACAGAATGAATCGTCAAAAAGACTAGTTCGAACGTCCTCAACTGCAGAGAGCCAAGCATAAGCACTATAGAAACATAGTGTTTTTGTTTTGTGAGATAATGGCTATATGAAAACAATTGTAAAAGCACTTCTTGTAGTTATGGGTTTCTTTTTGGTAATTGTTGGAATTTTTGCAGTTGTTGTATCGGTCCTAAATGATTTCACTTTATTTTACAAAATTCTAGGAATTATTGGTGGCTTAGCAGTTATGTTAATGGGTGCATTCATGATGAGAAAAGGTTCAAATAGTATTGGTGACGCTATTAGCTGGTTCTTTGCTCTAATTATACCTTGGTAGCAATTTGACTCTATCCCCTATCGCTTTTTATTTAATAATTCGCATCATGTCTACAACTGCGAGCCAAGCATAAGCACTATGGAAACATAGTGTTTTTGTTTTGCTCTCTATATATTCCCTACTTATCTCTATAATGCTATAGTTTAAATAATAACTGGAGTGTTTATGGATAATAATGAAGATAATCAACAACAGGATAATATAAATACGACTAGCAGTACACCTCCACAGCAAACTGAGGTTACTCAGCAACCTCAGCAACCTCAGCAACCTCAGCAACCTCAGCAACCTCAGCAACCTCAGCAACCTCAGCAACCTCCTAATGTTAAGTTATCTAGTACTGCAAGGATGTACTACATTATTGGTTATTTGATTTCAATTACATCTGGTTCGATGATATTTTTAGCCCAAAATTACTTATACTTAATACCTTTTTTTGTAGGTATTATTTTTATCTACATAGGTTATGCTAAAGATAAAACTAAGAATAATAGTTATCCTTCGATGGATAATCTTCAGAAAAAATCCAGAAAATGGCTCAAGATAAGTTTAATTTTATCTGCGATATTTTTGGTGGGACTTTTAATTGCAATTGTAGCTTTGACACCAGTGGATGAGAACAAAGAAACAACTACAAATGTATCGAATAATCTCGCAGATACTAGCTGGAGCTCTATCGAAGAAACCATCCAAGGTCTTACAGAATGGTCTGAATCTCTTCCTAATCCAGAATATTTAACTGAACAACCCGGAAATGCATATCTTACTGAACTTCCTTTAAGTATAAGGAAGTTATTCGGGGTTCGCTATCAAGCATCTGATGTTACCAAAGCTGAAATTGAAGAATATATAAAAAGTAAAGGTTTCGTTCTTTCAGATTTGATAGCTCCCGAAGACAATGAGTATTATTCCGAGAATACCTACACGAACCAGTATTTGTTATGCCAAGCTACTCATAGTGGCATAAACAATTTTGATGGACTAAACTGTGTAAGTATTGCGAGCTATAATGAAGCTAAGAAACAGCAAGCCGCAATCGTGTCAAAAATTGAGTCTATTAAAAACATCTCAGATGTTAAGGTTTCCAGGATTGTGTGGGAAAAGGATGATAAGAATGTTGAAGTAAATTATAGTGTGGATGGTTTATCTGAATTTCCTCTGATCTATCTTACTCGTACAGATACTAATTCTGAATGGATATTCGTGAAAGAAGTCGATAAAACACAATAGCTACAAGGTTTGAATGAAATAAAAAATATAAAAAAGTCTATCTACACAGTTCGCATCATGTCCACAACTGCGAGCCAAACTAAGACCAGACCCATCAGGGTCTGTTTTTAGTTTATTTTCGGGACTGATTCACCTGTGACCCTGGATTGCCTTGCAAGACAGTGGGTCGCTAGGTTCGATAACAAGCATGTTGCCCGAGTACACTCGGCGCACAGATTTGTTGTGTGACCTATATCCAGTCACGTTCCGCGACCTCGTCACCACGTCTTAGAAAACAAGTTTTCTAGAGTGTGTCCCCTTGCAATAGTCTACTGGACTATCTCACTCTGGAGTCAAGCATAAGCACTATAGAAACATAGTGTTTTTGTTTGGGTTATAATTATTCTATGAACTTAAATAATAAAACTGTCGTTGTGGTTGGCGGCAGCCAAGGCATAGGCAAGGAATTTGCAAAAAGTTTAGTTGCTGAGGGTGCAAACGTAGTTATTGCAAGCCGAACTAAAAAAACACTTGATGATGCAGCAAAAGAAATTGGTGCTAAGTCATTTGTTGTTGACGTTCGTAATGAGCAGGGCTTAAGAGACCTTGCAGAATTTACCATTAAAACTTTTGGCAATATCGATATTTGGGTAAATAGTGCTGGCCTATTTATGAAATTTCCCAGAACAGTATTATTGGATATGAACAGAGCACACGAGATGTTTGATGTAAATTTCTTCGGTGCTGTGCTTGGTTCTAGAACAGCATTATTAAATATGAAGGAAGGTTACATATTAAATCTTTTATCAAGTGCTGCCCTCGATGCATCTAGGTCTGTTGGAGCAAAGTTGTATGCGTCTAGTAAATGGGCTCTTCGAGGGTATATAGATGCTCTACGAGCAGAAAATAAAAGTAATCCAGTAAAAATACTGTCTGTTTACCCAGGTGGTACAAAAACTCACTTACACGATGAAGCGTTACCAGAAGACTTTACAAATTTTATGTCGCCAGATTACCTAGTAGAAAAAATTATTGTTAATCTGCAAAAAGACAAACCAGAATTAGATTTAGTTGTTAAAAGACCCAGTGTAGGTTAATAGTTTAGTTCAAACGTCCTTCACTATATAAATATAATGTTTTTTACTATACTACCAATATGTCTGACATAACTATTGGTAAAGGTAAACTAGACGGCAAAGGACTGTACGCAGGTCGGAATTTCAAGAAAGGTGAACTAGTTAAACGTTGGAATTTGCAACTAATATCTCAGAGTGAATTTGATAATCTACAGAAAAACGAGCGAAAATTTGTACATTCATTCTATGGAAAGTTGTACCTGTTCCCTGAACCATCAAGATACACCAATCATTCTACCAATCCTACTGTGTACTCAGACTTTACGAAGCAGTGTGATTATGCTGCTAGAGACATCAATAAAGGTGAGCCGATAGTCGTAAATGCGAAGCTTGAAGTAAAATATGAACTAGAAACTTTTGTACAATCTCATGAGAAAAGTAATGTTACTGATTTTATTTGGACAAAGGGTGGCTATAGAAACGCTGTGGTGCAATATAAGCTCAATAGCAACTCTCAAAAAATACTAACTTTAAAACGCATTGAGGGCAACTGGTCTATTGTCAAGATGTGATACTCGTTCGAACGTCCTCCACCCCTATAGTACACAAGCGACTAAGAGGCATGCTCTAGATGGCAAAGCCGTAATAGATGAAGTCAGAACTTTGATTCGGTCATAATTTTTTTGGGCCCAGACTGAAATTGAAATCGAAGGATATTGTTGCAGCGAGTAATCCAAGCCCAAGGATTAGGTGAGCTTTTTGATTAGGATGGACTTCCAGCTCTTGGCCATCTCCATGCGTAACGGATAATTAGTACAAGGAGAGCGACTTCTACAACAGCGGCCAAAATCATATGTGGCCAAGCTTCTCCTGCCAAATTAAACAACATATAAGGGATAAGAGCCGTGCCCACGATTATATTTGTTATTCGATTTGCTCTAGCTGGCAGAACAACAGAAAGGAAAATCATCAGCATCGGAATTATAGCTAAGAAGAGTGCCGTAAAGATAAATCCTTGTGTAATATCAAATGTAAACACTCTCCCGTTCAGGATATCTTCTATCTTACCTGGCATATAAAGGGCAAAATAATCTACATAGATGTAGAGAAACATAAAACTCGTCCACAATGCAGCTAGCTTTACGCGTACATTTACTTTTTGTTCATCCAGTTTATCTTTCATATGTACTCCTTTGTACTTGCAAATTTATATGTAATTGTTTAGACTTACACTGTAAGGTTAATACATATTTTCATGAAAGACAAGCAAAAAAATAACCCAAAGTTATCACGTGGCAAAATAGTTGCTGAGGCTATAGCATTAGCAGATGGGTACGGCTTATCTTACCTCTCCATGCGTAGACTGGCCGATAAATTAGACGTAGAAGCGATGTCACTCTATCACCACATTAAAAACAAAAATGAATTGATCGCTGAAATGGTCGACGAAGTTACACCATCTATCCCCTCGCTCGAAACTTGTTTCGACTGGAAAGATGCATTGCGCAAGCGTGCTGACTTGATGAGAGCAACACTCATCCAGCATCCGTGGGCAGCACATGAGTTTGTTGCTGGTATTAATGTAGGGCCAAACATGCTGAAGTATGTCGATACAACAATCGGCTACCTTTTAAGTGCGGGTTTCTCCTACAAACTGACCGACTATGCATGGAATACTATTGATAGTTACATATATGGATTCAATTTGCAGAGCCAAAATTTTCCTTTGCAACCATCTGAATTTAAAGCTGCAGCGAAACAATTCTTGCCGGTTATACCAAAAGAAACCCATCCCTACATGCACAACATGTCGCTCTCTATTATCAATGGGACGCATGATGGAATTCAAGATTTCCACTTTGGACTCGAGCTCATACTGGAATCGCTAGATAGATTATTAAAAAGGGTGAATTAGGAGAAATCATATGAAAGCAGTTATAGCTAAAGGATACGGCGGGCCTGAAGTCCTTAGTGTGAAAGACGTTGCAAAACCAAAGCCTAAAAGTAACGAAATTCTGATTAAAGTAATGGCAGCATCACTTAATTCTGGCGACGTTCGTATGCGTGCACTAGATGCAGGCAGCGGAGCAAAAGGATTTGTTAGCAAGATTGTCATACGTTTACTCGTCGGAATCAAAAAGCCGAAACGAATTCAAGGAAGCGTTATGGCAGGAGAAGTTGTTGAAGTAGGCGATGAAGTTACCAGGTTCAAAGTTGGGGATGAAATATATGCCATGACTGGCTTTAGCTTCGGTGCTTTTGCAGAATATTGCGCCCTGCCTGAAAAGCGAGCAATTGCTCTCAAGCCAAAGAAAGCCAGCTTCGAAGAAGCTAGTGCCTTGCCATTTGGCGGTAATACAGCACTATACTTTTTACGTAAAGCTGGTGTAAGTAAGAATAAGAAAGTATTAATCTACGGTTCAACCGGTGCGGTTGGGACATCTGCAGTACAAATCGCCAAGTATCTTGGCGGCGAAGTTACAGCAGTGTGCGGTCCGGACGGAATGGATCTCACAAAGAAACTCGGTGCTTCGAAAGTTTATAACTACAAAAAAACCGGCCTAAAGGATATTAAGGGTTCTTTTGATGTAGTCTTTGATGCTGTAGGAAAAATATCGAAATCAGCAGCATCTCATCTGATTGCCGTGGACGGTAAGTATATTACTGTTAATAGTCTTGATGTTGCAAAAGAATCATCTTCCGACTTAGAAGAACTTGCAGATATGTTCGACGGCGGCATACTAGTAGCAACAATCGAAAAGACATTTGATATTGATGACATAGTCGAAGCGAACCACTACGTTGACTCTGGCCGTAAAAAAGGAAGTGTAGTTATTACGATATAGAACAACGTTTCAAAATTAAGCCCTGCTTAGTCGTGGTTATGACATTCTATATTATGGTGAGCCAAGCTGTGATAGATGAAGTCAGAGCTGGTATTCGGTTCTGACTTTTTAATACCCAGATTAGAATTGAAGCCATTGTATGAGATAATTTCTAAGTGACAAAAATAGATATTAAATCAATTTTAATAGAGCGCTATCCATTTGAGAAAATATTAGAACTAACTTTGCTAAAAGGTGGTGTATCTAATGATAACTATGTGTTTTCTGATGGAAGCGAAAAGTATATTGCCCGAATATGTCTTTTTGAAACCAAAAACCAGATAAATTCAATGATACCTTTTTTGAAGTACGCCGAAGCAACTGAATATCCTGCTCCTCGCTTAGTCCAAACAAATGATGGTCACGACTATCTAGAAAACGATGGTACCCCAATAGTTGTCACTAAATACTTAGAGGGTGATTCTGCAAATAATATTTCTATTGAAGTACAGCATATAAAATCTCTAGCTAAGTTAGTTGCAAGGTTCCATAAGTTGGAATACGATCCTCCAAGCACAGCTATAACACTAGATACAGATTATATTTTTAATCTGTACGATCGAGTCGAAGATTATAAGCCCACCGATATAGACAAAGATTCATTACGCCTCATAGAATTAGTCGATATTTATTACAAAAAGTTCAAAGAAGCGAAATTCACAGACTTCGTAAAAAACCTGCCACGCGGAATAACCCATGGAGATATCAATCTAGGCAATGTCTTATTTGACGGAGAAGAAGCAGTATCTCTATTAGACTTCGAAGAGATAGGCGTAAGCTGGCAACTTCAAGATATTGCGATAATTTTAGTTACGTGGGCATTTCCTGATGGTAAACCCAACAAAGAATCCATCGAAGCATTCTTAGAAGAATACGAGCTGATTAGACCTTTAGCTAGTATTGAGCGAGAAAATATCGTAAACGTCACAGTATTCATCGCCTTCAGACAATGTGTCTTCGCCAAAAGCATGATGTCTAAGGGCAATATGAACTCTGCAAAAGACTTTAGCTCATATTGGGCTCTGCTTTACTTGTACGAAAACGGACTAAGCATAAACAACTAAATAAAGTGGTACTTATTATTTGTATTCTTTGAAAGAGCTTTGTATATAATGCTCGTGCATACTATAGAATATAAGTATGCTAATAAACAGATTTCCGCATCCTATAGTTACTATTTCTAAAAAATATTTTACACTTGTGGCTACCGTATTATTTACAATAACGGTTTTGTACTTATCAAATAGAATAGGTGTTGAATTACCAAATAAACTTCAAGATTTTATAACATTGTCGCTTAGCATCTTTGTTGAGGCGTTTCCGTTTCTTGTACTAGGCTCACTGCTCGCGGGCGTGGTGAATGTTTATGTGCCAGCTCATACATTCGAAAAAATATTGCCAAAAAAAGGTATTTTCAGGAGAGCCTCTCTATCGCTTCTTGGTTTCTTGTTCCCCGTATGTGAATGTGGGAATGTACCGTTATCAAGATCTTTAATGGTGCAAGGTCTTAAACCTTCAGAAGCTATTACCTTTCTCTTGTCGGCACCCGTGTTGAACCCAGTAACTATTTGGTCTACTTGGGCAGCATTCAGTTATGATAGTTCTATCGTTGTATCCCGTATACTAGCAACGTTAGTGATTGCTAACTTTATAGGATTTATAATTTCAAAAAAGAAAAATGAGCAAGAGTTTTTAACCGCTGATTTTGTTGCACTATGCGAGATGCCGAAGCCTAAAAGTACAAAGCGGCACGACAGAACAAGAATAAAAAAACTTAGTGAATCGTTCACACATGAGGCCTTTATAATGATTAAAATGCTAGGATTTGGTGCACTAGTTGCAGGAACCGTACAAACATTTGTTCCGAGAGATCTACTAGTAAGCATTGGTAGCAATGTTGTGTTATCAATACTGGCAATGTTACTACTGGCTTTCGTGGTTTCAATTTGTGCAAATGTGGATGCATTTTTCGCCCTATCATTTGCGAGCACATTTACTGCAGGCTCTATCGTAAGCTTTTTGGTGTTTGGGCCAATGATTGACATAAAGATGATTGCCCTACTTAAAACGACATTTAAAAATCAGCTGCTTATTATAGTTAGTGTTCTAGCGCTACTATTAAGCATGATAGCGGGACTGGTGGTTTCGTATGCGTTTTAAGGAGAATCTCCAGTCAGTTGTGCTTCTCATAAGCAGTGTCTACATTCTATATCTAGGCGCAAATGGATCATTGGGACTATACATACATCCTCGATATATAGCATTTACTCTTATCATGTCAGTAGCCGCGCTGTTGTTGGTAAGCTTTCACAGTACTAATCTAAAACAACACAAGAGCAACAGCCACTCTGGTACTCTTATCTCTATTGCACCACTCTGCCTAATATTATTGTTTGCAGTTCTTTTACCAGCTCGATCTTTGACATCTGCGACAGTATCTCAACGATCGACCGATGCTGGATCTATCGTCAATTCATCTACAAAAAGTGGTCTTTTTTCTGGTTCTTCGCGTGGCTTAAAACTAGCAGACTGGAGCCAGCTGCTTTCAACTAAAACCGATCCTAGCTACTACATAAATAAGCCTGCAAAAATTAGTGGGTTTCTGTATGATGCCAAACTTGGCGAAGATACTGTCTGGCTTGCCCGTTTCGTTCTTACTTGCTGTGCAGTTGATGTGCAGCCTATTGGTGTTCCGGTTAAGTTAGAGGGCTGGAATAATCAATATAATGAAGATGAGTGGCTTGAGATTGAGGGTGAATTCATGGTTCAGAATACCAGTAACGGCGAAGAACTAGTCCTCGTACCAACCAATGTATCAAAAATTGAACAGCCGAAAAATCCATATGCGAATTAATACATACACGAGGTCAATCATCAGTTTGTGCTTGGTTCTTTTCGGATGCATCTTCGTCGCTTCATTGTTTCTTTACAACCACGGTCCTAGAGTACGGTTTATTGAGCTCATTGATGATATTGAAAAATCATCCTTAACACAAAATAGTACCTTTAGAATAGTTTTTGATAGGCCGCTTGAGCAGTCTGATTATTCATCATCCATATCAATCACTCCTGAACTTCCATTTACTGCTCAGACCACTACCCAGAGTATACTAATTACGCTAAACGATAATTTGCGGCATGATACCAAGTATGAGATCTATATATCTCCGGATATCATAGACAAGTCAGGCAAAAAAATGCGTAGTGCTTACACAAACACAATTGAGACTGAAGTACCTAGTTACGCTTTTTTGGAACGTAATTACGGGCCTACAATAGATTCATCGTTTTCAGAAACAGATGCTAATGATCATGTAAAAATTGCACAACTTGGAAAAGAGCCAGAGATAATCTTTTCTTATCCTCAGATTAGATCGTTTGTCGCAAATAGTTCATATACTCTAGTTGTCGTTAAAGATGAATTAAAAGACAACTTGTACGCAATAGACACTACTTCTAAAATTATAAAGCAGATTTATCTGCCTCAGGATGGGAGAATTCCAAAAATAGTTTTGAGTAAACGAAGTGCAACGGCATTGTTTACTGTTGTACCAGATTATAACAAAGTGACTTCTGAGTATTACGAAATATACGCTAATAGAGTGTTTTCCATTAACCTTGAAAACGAAGAGATTCTCCAGCTCAATAAAGAACCAAATACTCCTTTAAAAGCTTATGAGCTACAGCTTGATACTGACGGACAAGTCGCGCTTGTGCAGGACGAATCACAAGTTTTTTATATTGTTAATCCATTTAATGACTACGAGCCTATCCCAATTGGCTCGCATAATGAATCTTTTGGGTTCAACGAGAACACTACAGAAATATTGTTTCGCGACACAGGCGGATTCAGTCGTTACGCTACTGAAAATTCAGATGTAACAGCTGTTGATTTTATTACCGATGGGTATATACAAAATGTCATTCTAAAGACTAACACAATATTTTATTCTATTTCATCATATAGTCAAAATTCTGTGAAAAATAGTATAAACCTCCTCCCAAGTTGGGATGGGGAAGAAGAAGTACTTTGGACAAACAACAATAACGAATCACTCAGTTCTTTTTCTCCAAGCTACGATAATTCGTTGCTTGCAGTACAAACTAACCCAGAAAAATGTCGATTTGATGATATTGGCGAAAGAAGCGCTTGCAAAGAAACCAACCAGAAATTAATAGATGTTGCTAAAGGTGAATTGCTAGAAGAATTTTTGGGCATTAACTTTGTTTGGCTTCCGTAGTTATTTCTTCTTTTTCTTTTTCTTCTTTTTGTCGTCATCGTCGATATGGTTGTGGTCACTATGATCATCAATACCACCATACGACAGTCCACCGTGCTCTTCAAGCGACTGCCTAAAATGATCATGGTTACATGCCATCTCACCTAAGCGCAAAGAAACTTGATCAAACAACGAAAGAATCTGAATATTTTCTACAGAATAGTATTCTGAGGCTTGGTCATGAACACCTCTCACCATCTGCATAATCTCTTCGTCTTTACGACGGTCAGGTGCAGCTCCCTTAAACTCTTCAAACAAATCATCAAGTGTGCCGAGAAATCCTGCCACTTCCATTGATAGTTCCTCGGCTGGATGTATCTGTTCGAATGGATCTATAATATGTTCAGGGTTCATAATCATAAATGCTTTAATGCCTCCATCGCGCGTGCCTCAACATTACTGCTGCCCAGCCTAGATCCGAGAGCAATCACTCCTAGCCCTGCAGCAAATTCTTGCGGT
Organism: Saccharimonadales bacterium (SeqCode); assembly: GCA_041737385.1. Classification (GTDB taxonomy): domain Bacteria; phylum Patescibacteriota; class Saccharimonadia; order Saccharimonadales; family SZUA-47; genus JBGSRU01. Next base: position 46,766 of record JBGSRU010000005.1, on the reverse strand, counting down.
GTTGCACCAAGCTCAAAAGTATCAACTTCGTGAAATGCCTTATGATCAATTAATACGCCTTCTGTAAGAATGACAGATGGTTCGCGTATTTCACGAACCCCGTCGCGTAACGTAACGTCGTACAAAGACCCATTAGTCGGATTCGTCACCGCACCAGCTATGCCACCTCCAGATTCTGTCCACCCATGCACAGGATGAGCGCCCGACAGCAGTTTAGGGTTAAGGACACCAATCATACCAAGCTGTTGATGTCCAAACTCGCCGCCAACTCCATTACCGTCAGCAGCGTGAGTGCCGAGACGGGGATCTTGCAAGGCTTTAGTTTTTATAAGTAGTGCTTTTTGTGTATCTGTAAGTGCTGGATTAGCTGGGTCAAGCACGTCTTCCACCCCCGCCAAATAGGTAAGGTGAAGCTTATCGCTAGTGCTGCGGTTTGTGACAACTGCCGGGAATAGACTCTTGTCTCTCATGACGCCAAACACACGGCCAGGATTTGCAGAAAGCCTAGCCAGGTTTTGTGCAATAGGGATAATTCTTGAGCCAGGCATTCTTTCACTAGCTCCGACGCCAGTTAATCCTGCGACAAATAGTTCTTGTTTCGTAGCTATAATGATACTCGGAGCTGTTTCATTAGCTCCAAACTCAGCAGCAGCTTTTGCTTGAAAAGCTTTACCTGTGTCTGCTATTTGATTTAATTCAATTGTTTTCATTCGTCCATATAACCATGTTGTATGCATTTATTGCAAATTAGTTGCAATAATGATATATTTTGAAACATGGAACATGTAAAAAGATTCAAAAATCTACTTATCGCCAACAATCACAGTGTGACGAAGCCACGTGTAAAAATATTTGAAGCATTACTCGCGATAGACCACCCGATAACGACAACCCAGCTTGCTACTCAATTGCATGAAGTTGACAAAGTGAGCATATACCGCACCATAGACCTGTTTGAAAAAGTTGGTATCGTACAGCGTGTGTGGTCTGGATTCAAAAGCAGTATAGAGCTCAGCGAAGCTTTCTCGCCACATCATCATCATTTCACTTGCATAATTTGTGCTGAAACAACAAGCGTCAATAGTAGCAAGCTAGAAAACAATCTCCACGAACTAGAAGTAAATGAAGGTTTCAAGCTAACACAACACTCTATTGAGCTACGCGGTCACTGTCAAAAATGCTTGAGTGCGCAACCATTACACATATAAAATGGACGAATTATATTTTTGATAGTCGCGTTTCAGAACTAGAATTATATTATATAAACAGTCTTAACGTATGTGAATGCTAGCATCTTCCGCTGATAGCTATCTTGTACGCCAAAACTGAGATAACCTGTAGTATCTACACTGGTTCAATAGACTAAGTTTAGGGTGTATGAGATAGTACCAATATGTCTACACAAAAAATATCAGAGGGTACTGCACACAAACTTCCTGAAGATTTGCGCAAAGCGTTAAAAAGCAGCGAAGAGGTTTTACTACTTTGGGAAGATATCACTACACTAGCTCGCAATGAATTTATCTGTTGGGTTGAAAATGCAAAGCAGGAAAAAACAAGAGCACGAAGGGTTCAAAGAACTGTCGAGGAGCTACAAGAAGGAAAGCGGCGACCATGTTGTTGGGTTGGTTGCATACATCGATCTGACAAAAAACCAAGCGATTGGCAGCAAAAAGTCCTCATAGATAAAGTTAAGCCGTAGGCTGCACCTTATACTTGCCTTTTAGCGTAGTGTATCTGATTCATCACCATAAATGCTATCGGATCCTACGTATTTATTGCTAATTTATGAACCATTTTTGTTATAGATCGTTGGTACACCGTAAGCAATTTTCTCATATGCATTAGGTAAGCAATCATTCATGATTTTACATACATCAAATAACCGTTCTTTCGTTGGCTCATTGAAACTATTTTTAAATAAAGAAAATTCATTACTCATATTAGTGTTTAATTTCTGTGATTAATGCAAACAAATCAAGCGAAAATTAACAGGATTAGCATTTTAATTAATACAATTATGTGTTATAATAATATTATGAATGTTCAAATCCCTCAGAAAGTCGCATCACCGGAACAATTAGCAGTTTATATCGATTGGGACTGGACGCTCGGTGATACAACAAGAAACATTGATCACTTAAGTGCAATGATTGCCGAAGCCTCTGGAGTCCACCTTGAACAAGTTGTGATAGATGTTAATACGAACCCTAGTCCTCTTGGTGGCTATGATTTTGAGGGTCATATGCGCTCTTATGAACTTGATCCAGAGCCAATGTGGCGAAAATTAGAAGATCTTTTTAAGGAAACCGACTATTTATATCCAGATTCTGTTTCATTTATGACTGAGCTGATAGACGATGGGTTTCAGCCTAGAATTCTCTCGTTCGGCGAAAAGCGTTATCAAAGAGCCAAAATTATGCCAAAATTAGCACAACTAGGCGATGGAAGACTAGGTACTATTCCCGTTTTTACAACAATGGAGAGAAAAAGGGAATTTTTAGAGTTAAATCACCCTCACGAAACTGGAGTTTTGGTAGATGATAAACCCGATCAACATTTACCAGCTAATTTCGTAGAAATAAACTTTAGACCAGAGCTTCCGTCTAGTAGACCGACAGCAGAAAATCCCGCATTTGTTGTAGCAAGCCTGCACGAAGCAGGCAAAGTGATTCGCAGTTTAGTTGCTTAATTCTCTAGAAACTTCAGTATTCTATCTGTGTGAATGACAAAACCACTCTTAGTGTCCTTGTAGATTTTTTCGTCTTCAAGTTCGTTAAGCTGCAAGCTCGCGGTTGTTCTGTTGATTCCCGCCATATCAGCAACAGATTGATGCGTCATCGGTATTCGTATATTATAAGTGCAGTTTGCAATTTCTTCACCGTGAGAATTTGCTAAATACATCAGCACCTGCGCAACTTTATGCTTTGCACTCGATGCTTCAATGCAATCAATCCTATACATCAGTTCACTCGTCCTGTCTGCAAAATACTCTAGTAAATGCACCGTAAGCTCATGGCTTTTCCTGATCCCACTGATCATCGTCGCTCGGTCAATTACACAGATCTCGGCATCATCTAGTGTCTCGTAAAAGTAGCGAACTGTATCAGATTTTCTAAACGTCCAAACTAACGGAAAGATATCGTTCTCCCCTAGTATAAGTACTAGTTTTTCTGAACCATGGGAAGTAATATCATATACTTTTACGTAGCCTTTTCTAATCTGGAATACCTGCTGCGTTTTTTCACCTTGATAAAGCATAATCTGACCCTTTGAATAGCTTCTCAAATGAGCCTCAGAAAACACTTGGTCTATATCCATGGGTTGTTGCATTTCTAACATATCCTTTGTAGTAAGTATGTCACAGAGAAAGTTATATAGAAAACTGCACTATTTTTTTACTAGGGGTAAGATATAAGTACGATACTAACTATAAGGAGATAAGCAACATGGGATTACTATCATTTATCATATTTGGCGGTCTTGCAGGATGGGTAGCATCAATGATTGCGGGCAATAATGCAGAGCAAGGAATTGTTGGAAATATCATTTTTGGTATGGTTGGAGCATTCGTTGGTGGATTTATTGCGAACGTAATTGGTGGAACTGGAATCACTGGGTTCAACCTATATAGTTTCTTGGTCGCAGTCGGCGGAGCAACACTAACGCTATTTGTTGTCGGTAAACTAGCGAAATAATTATGGAATCGCAACCTACAGGAATCGATAGCATTGACCGTAACAGTGAGGATCAAAGAAGCCCCGAGATTTCCACTTCAAGGCGAAACAAAAGAAGGAGACTATCTGACTTTGTTATTGAAACTGCACGCAAGAAAGTTACTGAATCAAACGAAAAACGGAAGCTTAAACGCAGCCTAAGAAAAGAGCGTAATAAAATTCGAAGAATTAGAGTAGTCGAGAAACTGCAACAACGGCTCGGGCGAAAATTTATTAATGAATCAGCGGTAGATAAACCAAGGAGAATGGAATAATGAAATACGATTTAGAATATTTTGCAAAAGGAATTGTAAATTTTATGTTAACAATAGTAGGAGTGATACTAGGGCTACGTTTTATATTAAAGCTTTTTGGAGCGAATACAGGTAACGGATTTGTAAACTGGATATACGAGTCGTCTGCAGAAATCTTAGGACCATTCCGAGGTATTTTCCCTACGACCAACCTAGACGGATTTGTGATTGAATTTTCTACAATTTTTGCGTTAATGGTGTACTCAATAATTGGTATACTAGCTTTCTACGTCATCGACCTAGTGACACCACAAAGAGAAGTAGCAAAAAAAAGGAGATAGAATGAAATATAAAAACCTGCAATCATTGCCAAAAGGTGTAGGAGATAATTTACCGCTACATGCGCAAGAGATTTACTTGAGTACCTATAATAATGCTTTCGAAGACCACAAAAGCGAACCTGATTCTAAAGGAATTGCTCATAGAATTGCTTGGTCAGCAGTTAAGCAGACCTACGAACAAACAGGTACGGGTAGCTGGCAAAAAATAGTCACTTCATAGACTTTTCACAACTATCCAATAGAAGCGCTATACTTGAAGCTACCAATGCTCATACTACTATCACCCAGTAAGTCTGTTATGAAACAGAGTCAGCCAGATGACCTCACGATGTCTTCTCCGCTTTTTTCTGATAAAACTGATCTATTGGTAGCAAAACTTCAAACCCTAAACCAGAAAAAGTTAAAAAAAACGCTGCAAATCAGTGACGTCTTAGCTGAACTAAATTATGAGCGGTTTCAGTCGTGGAACGTAGCCAAAAAAAGAGCCGCGTTGTGGATGTATGGTGGTGATCTTTATAATGGGATTAATGCCTACTCATTGCAAAAAGATGACATTCCATACGCTCAAAAACACATACTTATTCTAAGTGGATTGTATGGGCTGTTGCGACCTCTTGACGAAGTTCAGCCGTACCGACTAGAAATGAAGCTTCCCTTTTCTCCAAAGAAAAACCAAACTCTATACGGTTTCTGGGGAAACGATTTAGCGCAATATGTTGACGGTCAAATACTCCTCATGTGTGCGAGCCCTGAATACACGAAAGCGATTACTCCACACCTATCTGAAGATGCGCAAATAATCACTCCGCGCTTTATGCAGAAAACAAAAGATGGCATCAAAGAAAAAGGTTTGTTTGCGAAATACGGAAGAGGTTCTCTAGCCCGATGGTGTATAGATAACAAAATCAATGATCCAAATGACGTGAAGAAATATAACCAAGACGGTTTTGCCTATAGCCATGATCTATCGTCAAACAATTCACCAATATATATTATCCCTAGTGATTTCAGCTTAAAAGGTCGTTTTACGAACAAGTAACTACGCGTACTGTAAACTATAAGTATGTTTCCAAAAGTACGCACTTCAGTTTTATCCGCAGTATTCTCCATAGCTGCGCTTATTGGATTCGGAACGTGGGCTTTTAGGTTGCTAGAAGATTGGTCTTGGGCAGAAAGTTTTTATTTTTCAGTAGCCACATTAACTACAGTTGGCTATGGTGATATTCATCCAACGACCGATAGTTCACGCATCTTTACAGCGGTATATATTCTTATAGGCGTTGGCGTCGTTATCACAGCGCTTACTAGTATTGGATCAAAGTACTTATCAACGCAGGAGCATCAGCTCAGTGATAACATCACGAAACGCATTAAGCATAAAAACGAGCAAGATTAAATATAACTATTTTCTTAGGCGCAGTTTTTCTGGCAGCTTTCTTTTAGGAAAACCAAATATAGTTACACCACTCAAAAGTAATCCGATATAAATTCCAAGCAGTCCAACTGCAGCTCCTGTTGCTGCCAAAACTGCACCAAGCACACGACCACCCTCGCCAGCATTGTTTTCTGTTTGACCACCAAGTGTCTGTCCCTGGTTACCATTTTGCTGAGAACCGTTATTCCCAGTGACTGGGCCACTAAAATTTTGGCCGTTATCATCTATATCACCAACTGCTACAAGAACATACTTTTCAGCACTCTGGCCTGTACTGTTTGACACTAGTATACATATCTCATAGGAGTTATCTGTATTCTCATCTAGAGGGTTTTCGTAATCGAACAAGGCATTTGTATATAGTTTATTATCTCGCAGTGTGAAGAAGCTCGTGTCGGGAGAGCCGTTACTACAGTTTAACGAAAGCGTAAAATCACCATTTATAGATGCAGAGACAGTAAGCTCACTGATAAATGTATTAACTGGTACACTCTCTTCTATATATGGCACGCCAATGAAGTTAACCTCAACGGCACCACAGAAAACATTATCTGCACCGCCATCAGTGATTGTCCATCCTAACGTGTTGATAAGATAGTCACGCGCCTCTGAACTCTGACAGTATGTACTTCTGCCAGCATTTATAACGAGGTTTCGTGCTGTTTGGTTTTGCCTCCACGTCTGCAGCATGATGTCATATTGATCAGTTGATAGTGAAGCCCCACTTAGGAGACCATTTATATACTGGATAGAACCGATGTTCCAATTACCAAATGATTTGTCGTAAGAAGCTGCGTTTCTAAAAACATCTTCTACATTGAATACACGACTCAAATTCCAGCTATCTACAGTCTGGTTAAACGATATTGCCCCTGAAAACATGCCGCGCATAACACCAATATTTTCCATGTTCCATGCGTTAATATTCTGGTTGAACGCAATAGCTTGACTGAACATATACTCTGTATTAAATGCTTGCGACATATTCCACGATGAGATATTACCGTTAAAAGAAGTTGCGCCTGAGAACATACGAGAGAACACTTGAATAGAGCCTGTATTCCAATTTTCAAATCCTCCGTTAACCGACTTTGCATTTCTGAACATATAAGAAGCATTCCGAACTTGTGAGAGATTTGGTGCGTCTACAGCGTTGATTACCAAATTGCTCGCACCATCAAACGCTGATTCTGCTGACGACCAGACGATATCACCCCACTGCTCGACTGATAGAATCTTGTATTTGTCTCCCATATTTGAAAACTGTATTCTAGGAAATGTCCCCTGTATTTTTACTGTATAGACGCCGGGCACCGCGTATGTGTGCGTTATTGTTCCGCCTACTCCAGCATCAGACTGGCCGTCACCCCACTCAACTGTATAGTCATAGTCTTCGTTCTCGTTAACTGGTATCGTAATCTGATTTCTTCCCGAGCCGCCCGGATTATCTGTTTTCCATGTCGTAATAAAGCTTGACGACGACTGAGCTTGGGTAGATAAACTAAGTAACAATAGTGATACTACAAATGCAGCTACCATAGCTAACCATGTGAACAAAAAATGTTTCTTTTTAATCATATACGCCCTTTTCTCGTTTTTTATGCGAGCTATTGTTTAAATTAAGCTTTCTTTAACCTGTATTATAGCCATAAGCTGATTAATTAATCAAGTTAGCCGTATCTCGCTTAAGCTTGTGAAAACTCCACAAAATGCTATTATCGATCTAATGATTAACCTTTCTGAAATCCCTACTATTGCTTTTTCCGAACTAGAGCCGCAAGCTACGGAACATGTTTTGTTTGATGGGCATGACATCACGATAACAAGTGCTCCTTCTGGTAGTCGTATTGATGTGACCAATTTCGTCAGAGATCCACTAGATTTTCACGGTCCTACTGACGTTGATCATGTCATTAATTTTGGTGGGAGCTTATCCGGTCTAATTGGAACCTATGATGGTCCAAGCGTTGAAACTATTAATGGCCTTCCCGATTCTTGTGTTGAAGTGTTAAGTGAAACAAATATTAATGCAGTGGAAGTGGTGCGCGGCATAGACAACCTTGCGCGGCAGCTTATTGCTGACTCATCACTTTATGATAATAAGGAATTTTGTCGTACATACTATGATCTTGCTGAAAAAGGCTACCGGCTTCTAGATGAGCTGGACGATGCAAACGATGTTAGGGGTATTCCTGTGTCGCTTATTCGGGCGGGGCTCGTCACAACGAGGCTTGCACACGGCTTTGGAATGGATGAAATTGTTCCAGAAGAGGTACAAGTAGAAACGAAACGATTTCACCCCAAAGGTGGCCAACATACTGATATCTCCGTCACCGTGCGGTGGGCAGACTACAGTGATCCACTAAGTTTGCAGAATAAAGCTATAGAAATTGCTGATTTTGTTAATCCAGCTTCTTGGGCATCAACAGCAGCACTACTCATTGCACTAAAGCAAGGTTACGGCGTACAGCCGACTAGTGTGATGCACCGATCTTTTATGGGTACCGAGCAGGGTGTCGCTCTCGCAAAAAGAGTATGCAGCGCCATGAATATCAAAGCTTTGTTTAAGCTCGTAGGTATTGCCGATAGGCTTAATGATATGTACTACCTATCGGGTGACATTGCTGTTGGTGACGCCGGTCAAGCGCTAAGACATTTCAGACCAGGAACAAAAAAGTAACAGTTTAGCAACAAGGTAGTTAGCAGAGGAGTTATACTGGAGTTATGGATAATACTATTGCAATAGAAGTTAAAAATTTACAAAAGTCATACGCAGATAACCATGTCCTTCGGGGGGTATCCTTTAGCGTTCCAAGAGGAAGCATGCTTGCATTGCTCGGGCCAAACGGCGCCGGTAAAACTACAATAGTACGAATACTAAGCACGTTACTGTCACCTGATAATGGAGTGGTGAATATAGACGGGCATGATGTCGCTAAAAATGCAGAAGCGGTTCGTTCGCTTATTGGGCTCACAGGCCAATCAGCAGCAGTTGATGAGTTGCTTACTGGTCGCGAAAATCTGATTATGATGGGGCGACTCTACCGACTGACGAAAAAAAGTGCTATTGATCGTGCACTTGAACTACTTGAGGAATTTGATCTTGTCGACGCGGCTGATCGTCCAGTCAAAACTTACTCAGGTGGCATGAGACGCCGACTAGATCTCGCCGTAAGTCTTATCGCAACCCCTCCAATTATTTTCTTGGACGAACCAACAACAGGATTAGACCCTCGATCAAGGCTTGTGATGTGGGACATCATTAATAAACTTAAAGAAAACGGCGCAACGATTCTACTGACGACACAATACCTCGAAGAAGCAGACCAGCTTGCAGATAATATTATCCTTATTGACGGCGGCAAAGTCGTTGCAGAGGGATCAGCCAAAGAACTCAAAAGCAAAGTTGGCAAAGATCGACTCGTGCTGACGTTCAAAACTAGCAAACTATTGAGTCAGGCAGCAGAATCACTTGGTAAAAAGGTCGCACTTACAGATAGGGAGAACTTACAACTAACACTTCTTATCGGTGGAACGGGTTCAGATGTTCGACAGATACTCGACACGCTCGATAAAAAGAATCTGGTGATTGCTTCTATGGACATACATAAGCCAACACTTGATGACGTTTTCCTTACCTTAACAGACAAAACAGATACAAGAAAGGAGTCCATGTAATGGCAGTGACACTGGTGTTTGAAAAGCGTTCTAAAGTAGGCGCGTTCTTGAACGATTCTTATCTAATGATAAAGCGCAGTAGCACACATATTTTACGCAATACAGATCAGCTACTAGGTGCATTCTTCCAGCCGATTATGTTTCTTGTGTTATTCGCTTCAGTATTTGGTGGATCAATTGAGCAAGCTTTACCAGAAGGCGTCAGTTATATAAACTTCTTAATGGCAGGTATCATTGTGCAGACGGTAGCGTTCGGTTCAACAACCACCGCAATCGCTGTTACCAATGATATGCAGAAAGGTATAGTTGATCGTTTTCGCAGTCTTCCAATGTCAAATCTGGCTGTACTAAATGGACATGTTGTGTCGGATATTTTTCGTAACACCATTTCAACGATCGTTATGCTTGTTTCTGGATACATTATTGGCTTTCGGCCCGAAGCGAATTTTCTAGAATGGGGGCAAATTATTGGCATTCTTCTTCTGTTCACCTTTGCCTTCTCGTGGCTTTCCGCAATAATTGGAGTCCTAGCGAAAAGCGTTGAAGCAGTGCAGTGGCTAACATTTGTTATTATATTTCCTCTCACTTTCGCCTCAAGCGCATTTACACCAACTGAAGGAATGGGTAAATATCTAAAACTATTTGCCGAGAACCAGCCTATTACACAAGTTGTTGAATCAGTTAGAGCTTTGTTTCTCGGTACACCGATTGGTGATTATGGCTGGAAAGCTATAGCCTGGAGCTTGCTTATACTGCTTATCGCAGTTCCTGTTGCTTCCCGTTTGTTTAAAAATAAAAACGCACAATAACAGCAAGTTGTACTACTATCGATATTCAGGATTAACTGATTTCGCGTTGGTCACATGCTCCCAATCTTTGCCAGTATTGCCCTTTGCCGGAAAGCCTCCGGCGTCTTTTAGTATTTTTGCAGCATGCATAAGGTTCCAGGCCATAAATGTGGTGTTACGATTAGTAAAGTCATTATCATAGCCTGCTGGTGCATCGAGTTTTTTACCCGCCCACTCAATATCACCATAACTTGGACCAGGTCCAGCTTCACCAAGCCATGCACAGTCAGCTTGCGGCGGTACCGTATATCCAATATGGCTCAATGCATACAATATATCCATTGCGCAGTGCTTAGCGCCGTCTTCGTTGCCGGTGATTATGCAACCGCCTACTTTTCCGTAATAGGCATATTGGTCTTTGTCGTTGTGATCGCCGCTGTAGGCGTAAAGCCTTTCAACTACTAGAGTAGCGACTGATGATTTTACACCCAACCAAATAGGCGTACCAATAACTAAAATGTCTGCTTCAAGAACCTTCTTTTGAATTTCCGGCCACTCGTCTTTTTGACTAGGGGTTTCTTTTGAACCATCTTTTACCATACCGAAAGCAATATCATGATCAAGTGCATAAATATGCTCAACCAAAACCCCTTCCGTCTCCATAATCCCAGAGGCACGATTCATAAGTAACTGTGTATGCGACCCAGTTTTGTCTTTTTTGATTGAACAGTTAATAAATACTGCTGTTAATCCCTCGAAATTTGACATGTGACTTACTCCTTTTACAACTCCATTGTAACAGTAAAGTTAGACTACAATTTCTGCGTAACCAGAACGCCTCTGAGCGCAAAAAGTGTTGCTAGTGTCAGCGTACCACTAACGCAAGCATGGGTGATACTTGCTCCCTGTAAAACGAGCCCAAAGCCACTAATAACAACCAGGCTTGCGGAAGGTAAAAATACACTTTGAGCATATGCTTTGTAGCGTCCTCCTACGAAGATACCAGCTATTAATGAGGCGATACTAAGAAACGAAATTAATATATGAAACAGTAATATCATGACTCTATTTTATCATTAACTGCTCTGAGCCTAGCTATAACTATATCGTTATAAATGTTCTTAGCAGGCACTGTAGAATAAACAGAAGGAGTAATCTATGAAAAAATATGCAGTCGTGACAGGAGCTTCAGGTGGTATTGGGCGAGAATTCGCAACACTTCTAGCTGCTGATCAGTATGATCTACTACTAGTAGCTCGTGACAGACAAGAATTACAAGAAGCCGCAAAACAACTTGAATCGGAGTATTCTATTTCTGCAGAAATCTTAGTGATTGATCTAAACGCGGTTGGTGCGGCAGACAAAGTATGGGACGCAACACGCAAAAAACAAGTCGATGTTCTTATTAATAACGCCGGTTTTGGTGATCTTGCACGACTAGTAGACGCAGACTGGAAAAAACTAGAAAACATGATCAACTTAAACATCACAACACTCACGAGACTAAGCCAGTTGGCCGCACAGAGTATGTCTCGTAATGGCTCAGGCAAAATCTTAAATGTGGCGAGCATTGCTGGTTTCATTCCAGGACCGGGTATGGCTACTTATTATGCAACCAAGGCTTACGTGCTAAGTTTTACCGAAGCCCTAGCTCAAGAACTATCTACTAGTGGAGTCTCGGTAACCGCTCTATGCCCAGGCCCCACGAAAACACATTTTGCAGAGACAGCTGGAGCAACAAAGTCAGGTATATTTAGTGGTAATTTGCCGACACCAAAACAAGTTGCGGCGTATGGCTACGATGCTTTAAAAAAGGGTAAGGTTGTCGCAGTCCACACATTCAAGAACAAGATAGCAGCACTCGTACTGCCGCGTCTAGCTCCCCGCTTCATTATCCGAAAGGTTGTTGATAAAGCACAAAATTAGCGGCGTGCTGCCCTCATAAAAATAACAGGTTGTTTTATAATCTCCACCTGCAAAGGTGTTTTTCCAAGACTATCTCCGTCAATAGCAATTGGCTGTTTTTTACTTGCGGTAATTGTCGCTTTTGTCGCTTTGATGCGCTTTAAATATTTCTGGTTATGACCAAGTGTCAGCGCAAAAATGACGACTGCAAATAAAGGCGAGAGTTTTGATTTTCCAAGTCCGTAGGTAATAATCTCAAAATAGGGCTCAGACCCATGAACTTCTGGTAAAAGATGTAATGGTCCGTGTGGGTTTTGGTTTAAGACAACGAGCTCTGTACTTGAATAGTTATATGTTCTACCGTTAGTTTGAATCGTAACATCCGGCGGCATTGATCTCAGCAAAATTCGAAAGACCCCCCTAAAATAGGCAATTCTTCCAAAACGCTGCTTTTCATCGTCGGTCACCTCACCAAACATTCGAGATGTCACCCCAATGTTCACTCCAATAAGAAATTCTTTTTTATTTGCTTGGCACAAATGACGTTTTTCTGTTTCATTCCCGAGAGCAATTGTGAAAGCTTTAGCTAGACTTCTCGGAACACCCAGTGACTTTGCATAAAAATTAGCAGTACCTACCGGTAAAATTGCAATCTGCAACCGAGGATTTTTGCGGCGCGCGAGGCTCGCGGCAAGTCGCACACTTCCGTCGCCGCCTCCTATAATAAGTTTTTTTAAGTCTTTATTCTCTAGAATTTGTCTAAGCGTATAGTCTAGATCAGGACCATCACATAGTTTTAATCTCAGTTTGTGCTGCTTGGCAAGCTTGCGCAGAACTTTCATTTTTGAACCAACTTTACTCGCATCTTGGTTAACAACCAGTGCGACTTCTTCATTGGAAGCCATGGCGCTTTTTAAGCTCCTATAATTTTATTTGCTAAGGTAAGGTAGATCAATACATAAATGAAACCTTCCCATATATGTATTCGCTTGGAAATACTGCCAGCAGTTAGCAAGAAAACTGACAAGCCTAATCCCGCTATCACATACCCGACAATAGCCATATCAATGATTTGAGGCTTCAAAACACTGGCAACACCTCCGATTAGAAGAATGTTAAACATAGATGATCCAATAATATTACCTACTACTAAATCGCCTTGACCTTTTCTTAAAGCTTTAATAGATACGACAAGCTCAGGTAACGAGGTACCAATAGCGAGAGCGAAGAAACTCAAGACGCCGACACCAACATCCACTCGCTCAACTATTCTGAGTAAGCTGTCGATTGCAAACTTCGAGCTTACCGCAAGCGAAACCACTGAACCGATAAGGATTACCACTGTAAACGGACCTATCAAATTTTGTCCAGACTCTACTTTTCTTTGCGATCCTTTTGAGAGGGAAGCTATCATTCGAAGCAACCCTTTATGGTGCTCTTTGTCGTTATCTTTGTAACCAAGAGAATAGAGTATGTATCCAGCAAATCCAAAAAGCAAAATTAATCCGTCAGTTCTGGTGAGAACACCGTCAATTATCATCAGGCCAAACAGTGCGGTGACACCAGCGAGAAGTGGTAGATCTAAATCGATTAAGTTCTTGTTAAAACGAATAGTACCGAGCGCTATAGTGCTTAGTCCCACGATAACGAACACGTTCGCTATGTTTGATCCAGCTACGTTAGCGATAGTCACCGTGTCTACACCGTCTATCACAGCAGCAATTGACGTTGCGAGTTCCGGCAAGCTTGTACCAAACCCAACTAAAATAACTCCGAGAATAAAAGGTGGCAGTCGTAGCGTGACGCCAACCTTCTCAGCCGCGCCGAGGAACCAATCAGCAGACTGAATAATAACCACTAGAGCCACCACAAGAATTAAAATGTCTACAATCATTAGCTGTTATTGTACAGAGAAGTAGTGAGTATTTCTACTAGATTCCTGTCGCAGCTCTTTGAGAAATACCCAACACACTTTCAGCACATCATAGTGCAGTTCTCTGCTCCACCAATAACTCTGTCTGTTCAGGTGAAAGGATACCGTGTGCCAAGTCTGACTCTTGAATTAGTAAAAAAGAGCCTGAGTTATACGCACTATACAGTCTTCTACCTTGGTCATCTTCTAGAACCAGTCCTTGTGTAACCCCAATACCAACAGCCACAATAAGATGCGCTCCCTCTGGGAAAAGAGTTATCATTCCGTCTTTTAGACCAAGCATCATATCCAATCCTGACAAAGTCTCTGAACCTAACCAGATCGACGATTCAACAACTTTTCGTTCACCACGAATTTTCCATTCAGCGCGAGTAGCAGCTTCGTCAAACTGAATTGAGGGAATGCCCTGTTTAGGCACAACTTGTAGTAATTATTCACCTACTCCAACGAACTCTACTCCTAAATCACCAACTCTGCCCGCTCAATTCACCTCTAGCGCCCTATACACTAATGACAAAACTCTTTCAGCTGCCATCAGCGCCGTTTGTTCAGTCATCAATCTATCCATTTGCTGTTCTGTAAGGGTAGCCCCATGTTCCGCAGGTCCCATCAACGCTATTTTATCCCACCAACTTGCAGCTGAAAAAAGTATTCTTTCTTGACTTCGGCCTATATCAAGAGCCGTGCCGGTGACTCCAGTTGTTAAATAAAAGTGGGCTCCATCAGGAAATAACTCAGTTAACGTGTCGCCCAATCCTACCATCAGCTCAAACCCTCCCAGCGCCTTGGGTCCTAACTGTGCAGTAGCTTTCACTCTTCTATGTTCGGCTGTAGGATTCTTGAAGCTGACAGTGATTTCAGCGTCACCAAATTTAAAAGTTGGCACACCTTCAGTAGGCACTATCTGCTGTAGCCGTTTGCCGATACCGTCAAACTCAAATCCTAAATTACTTGTCATTATTAATATTTATTATATACTATATTTGTTTTTTATACTAAAGAGTTTTTCTAAATCTAAAGTATCTACTGATTTCAACACGCCATTCATATACAATGTAGCCGATTGTAGCACCAAGTACCGCCGTAATCATTGGTATGTTTAGTTGGCCAGCTGAAGTCTCTGCTTCAACATCTTGAACACCATTTAATAGATCATCCGTAGCTCCAAGCACAGAAACTTTACGACAGCGATTTGTCTCCGCGTTACGTTCTTCACCCTCTTCACACGGCTGGAGACTACTTGAAGACTCTACTGCACGACAACGATTAGTTTCAGGATTCCTGACCTGTCCGACTTTACACGGTGTGAGAGATGCTGACGAAGCACTAACTTTGTTGCATCGATTAGTCTCAGGATTTCTAAATTCATCCTCGTCACATGGGGCAAGCAAAGAAACCGCTGTTTCTAGTGTTTTACATCTGTTAGTGTCTGGATTTCTAAACTTACCAGCAGGACATGGCGCGAGTATGCTTGTTACACCCTCAACTTCATCAACAGCGGGGACAAGAAACGGCTTATTTGCAGCGGCTGGAGTTATTTGATTTGTCCAAATCCATTGGTCTTCCACTAGCGACCATGATTCATCGTCTTGCGCGTTTGAATAACTCGTTGAGTCTGAAACTATCGTGCTGTCAGGTGCAATTAGACGAATTTTTTGACCAGTTGAGTTTGGTAACACTATTCCCGTGATTGTATCTGAAAAAATAATGTACTCATTCGGTTTTATGTCGCCACCACTGAAAATAAACTGTTTCGTAAAATCAGGTCCAAGTTGTAACGTGTAGCCTGTCAGTGAAATAGTCCTATCGTTAGGATTATAAAGCTCTATAAACTCTTTGCCATCATCACTGCTCGGAGCATTTGGATATATTTCCGTTATAAACAATACTGCGTTTTCAAGTGCAACTGGTAACAACTCACAGTTTTCTTGGCCATCTGGCTTGTAGTATCCATCTGGGGCTTCGAGAGTAGAATCAATCAGATTTGGACAAAATCTTTTCATACACAGCCCTGATTTATCAACAAAATAATCAGCCGAGAGCAGCATCTTACTAACTGGACACTGGTACAAAATATCACGGCTAGTGAAGTCATTAAAATTGTCGTTTGTATCGAGTTCGGATGCATTCAGATGACGGCTTAGTGTTTGTTGTTTGTTGTGTTTAGCTGGCGCGACTAAACTTGTGGAGAGCTCTGGAGCGACTGCGGTTCCCCACCCAACTTTATCAACTTCCTGTTCGCTCATATCAAATAGCCTCATATGACCACCCGTTGCGTTCATCCCTCCAACGAATAGAAAATCTACCGAGTATCCAGTAGCTGCGACGAACTCATTGGTACCAAATGACACAAACTCTCCAGCGAGAACTAAGAATTCACCATCGATACATATTTCTGATAATGCAGTGCTTGGGTTATCACCTGCCGTCGTGTATGAAAGACACCACCCCATCATGTCTACAGCAGTTGGTGACTGATTGTAGAGGAGCATGTATTCTTCAGCTGCACTATTTCCTTCAGTTTTAACCTGAAAGATAATCATTTCTGAAGGTTGTAATAGTGTGATTTCTTCTGCATTAGCATAGGCCATAGGATGCATTGAGATAGCCAAAAATAGCATAGTCAGCAAAATCTTCACACGTTAACCTCGCTTATGTTTGTTAGTATCTCTCTGATGCAACATTATGTCAAATTAATTTCCTCTGCGGAGGTCTGACCTTTGCAGAACATATTTTACAATAATTACAAATTAGACTACTCTATGATGTTGTAGTCTCTAAACTCATAATGAGTCCGACGCCATAGGTAAACCATAGCTCCGACAAGAACAACATAAAAAATCAAAACACTAGTTATGCTAAACTTCACCTCACTCGTTGCAGATGGCTGCTGAGCAAGAATATCAACAACCGAAGTCATGTATCTCATGACTACTTCTGCGGGCCAGCCCACCATAGATGCAGCTGAGGGTAACAATAATCCACAGATCCCTGCTATAAATGTTAGTAACATTGCGATAGGAATCAGTGGCAATATCAGAAGGTTCGCTAGTAAAGCGAGAGGCGAATATTGACCAAATACAAAAGCAATAATGGGAAGAGTGAGTAGTTGTGCTGACATGGTTTCGATGAAAACCTGACGTATATTACCTGCTTTCTTATCACCCCAAAAGTAACTATGAATAAGCGGAGATAGCATAATGACTCCAATAAATGACATAAAAGAAAGCAGCCATCCAATATCTCCCCACGCGTATGAAGGAGTAATATATACCGTTATTGCAGCCGAAAATGGCAACAGCACAAGCGGGTGAAATTTACGACCAAAGTACCAAGCTAGCAAGCTGAGAGAAGTAATTAATGCAGCGCGACTCATGCTAGGGCTAAACCCAGTAATATTTGCGAACCCAAACACCAGAAGACCTGATAGAGACAGCGCAGTAAAACGAGAAACTTTTGCAAACAAACGACGTGCAAATCGCACCAAAATACTGAGGTTATAGCCACTTGCTACGACAATATGCGTCAACCCAAGTAGCCTCAATTCTTGGTCTAATTTTTCTGGTAGTGCGGTTTTTTGGCCAAGCAAAAACCCACTTCCAAGCGACGCTTCTGGTTCTTGTACGCCTTCACGAATACCTTCTGCAAACTCATCACGTGTCTCCCGACCGACGTCCGAGAACGCTTGTCTTTCGATTTTTTGCACACGAGCGCGATACAAAGCTGCTGGAATAGTACCAAAGCCTTTTGATAGCTGCCCTTCAACGATAATGCTGTCTGATCTCTTAATAACCACCCGCTCTCGCAGTGAAACCCACACATCACCCGGAGTGTTCTTTCCGTCAACAACAACCTCTTTGAGACGCATTCGCAAGTCACCATCAACATCATAACTAGGATCCTCTCTGACTATGCCTTGCAGTACTACAGTGCTGCCGTAAAATTCTACGTAGCCCTTTTGTGCGTTAATTTCGTTGCCTCCTCTCCAAAGCCCGAGTAACAGTCCGGCAACTAAAACTAGCACAACGGCACTAGGATCACGCCTCATAACCCCAATTGTTCCAATGCACATCGACAAGACCGCCCACTCGTTGCCAGAAAAGTTTGTGGTGTAGAGCGCACCAAATACACCCAATAGTAACCCTACGCTTAAGCTAGCGACCAGCCATGATATATGAATCTTACGTTTCAACCGGCAACACCTGTTCTCCGCACCCGTTTAATACTCGTTTCATTGCAGACTTTTCTGCGTCAGTTATCCACAACCTATACTTTCGCTTTACCGAAATTTGCCGAGCGACGTAACGGCAACGATAGGCTTTATTGGGTGGTAGCCAACTGGCTGCATCACTATCGCCTTTCTGCTGATTAGCTGGTCCATCGACTGCCAGAAGATTAAGCGGATCGTTGGCTAGCACCACCCGTTCAGAGAAGTCTAACTGCTGAGCACCCTTTTGCCATGAATCACTGAGCGCCACAACATGGTCAATCTGCACTTTATCGCTAGTTGTACTGCCACGGACAAAATCTATAACTTCTCCGGTATATAGATCTTGCAGTGTGCCCCTCAAAACGATACAGCTATCATCAGATAAAACAACTTCACTCATCATGTCTTTAAGAATAATATTTCGTGTGTCACAACCATCAATCGATGCCCAGCCCGAACCAAACTCGTCGCGCGCATAACCAGCTTTAGACGCGCGACCTTTCACCTCCAGTTCATCAAGAGCATCTACCGCTTGTTCTGTATTAATAGAGTCGGACAGAACAGCGGACTGCGGATCATCAACAGATTTCTGCTTCGATATACTGCCCGGGCTAGTACCAATAAGCAACAAAAGAAGACTCAACAAACCAATAATAACTGTCCGACGTCTACGCAATACTGATGCAGGAATACGGTTCATAGCTGTTAGTGTAGCTTCTCGTGATTATTTTAGCTATAAAACTTATTCACGGCGCAAAGCTTCAATAGGGCTAATATGCTCCGCTCTGCGTGCTGGAAAATACACCACTAACAGCCCTATTGATGCCATAAAAACAATCACTCCAGTCGTAAGCCACCAAGGTGTTGAAAATAAGTTAAACGAATCTGTAACACCTCTGGCTTTTGCATATTGATTTGTAAGTGTGTTAAACACTCCCCCAGTAATTAATGCCAAAATAATACCAATTACTGCTCCAGAAATAGACAAAATTAAAGCTTCTAGAACAAACAGCTGTTTCATATCTCGACTTTTTGCACCAAGCGCTATCATCAAACCAATTTCTTTCGTTCGTTCTAATAATGAAATGGTCAGCGTGTTAAACATACCAAGTATCGCAACAATCATGCCAATTGCTCCAAATCCTCCGAGTATAATGTTAAAGTAGCGGAATATTTGGTTGATCTGTTCAATAGTATCTATTGGAGAGACTGTTTCAAACCCAAGTGCTTCAACTTGTGAGCGTATGCCCCCCACATTATCATTATTGTTTACGATAATTTTCACTTGAGAAAATGTATCTGCTCCAGCTGCTTGCAAAACGTGTGCCGGTATAAGCACTTCACTACCTGCTCCAGAGTTAATGATACCGACAATCTCAAATTCCTCATCTATTTCCTGTGGGCCAAGTGCGGTTTTAAACGGAATTTGCAGAGTGAGAATCGTGCCTAGTACAAACTCGTCATTACTAAGCCCAATAGTTTCAAGTAAGGAAGTGTTAACCACCACTTGCCGGTTATCTTCATCAAGCAACAGACGACCAATTGAAGCTGTAAAATTACTAATTGATTGGTATTGTTGATCAACTCCGTAAGTAACTGCGTCTACTTCACTCCCTTTAACTTGGACCACACCTGGAAGCAAAAATGATCCACCAGCAGCGTCGACATTTGGAAGTTCTACAAACTTATTAAGTGAATCTTGATTAAGTAGCAACAATGCTGAGTTTGGGCTACTAACATCTATTGATTTAATTGATTGGTTGCCAACTATTTCATCAGTGACAATTTTCTGCAAACCAAGCCCAAAAGATAATAGAAAAAATATTGCGCCGATACCAATGATGACACCGCTAAGCGTAAGGCTCGTACGCAACTTTTTAGACAGCAAATTCTGGCGTGCAATATAGAGCAACATTGTTAGGCTTATCGTTCTTCTTTTCGTCATAGAATTAAAAAGCGCCATTACGTATTCTTTCCTTGTTTCGAGTGTTTTGTCGACATCGCAAGTGCATCTATACGCCCCTTCATGTCGTTCATCAATTCTTTCGTCATAGCCTGATAGCTGGTAGCTTTCAGATCTTGCACTTTACCGTCTTGGATGTGTAGTAGATGATCAGCGAGAGGCAAGTACTCCATGTTATGCGTCACCATAATGACAGTGCCTTTGCGCTCAGCTATATACTCACGTAAAAGATTTATTATTTTATCGCCGTTTTTGGTATCAAGATTCCCAGTTGGTTCATCTGCTATCAGTAGCTCGGGATCATTGATAATTGCCCGAGCAAAAGCAACACGCTGTTGCTCACCGCCTGAAAGGAAAAATGGCTGGCGATTCGCATATGACAACATACCCACTTGCTCGAGTGCTTTTCTGGCCTTTGGCTCTGCTTTTGCGCGTGAATAGCCGAGGAAATATAACGGCAAGGAAACGTTCTCTAAAACACTGAGACTTTTTACCCAATAATTTGTCTGATAAACGATGCCAATTTTCTCAGCACGAAACCTAGCGAGCTCGTCTTTGGATAGCTCATACAGCTTTCGGTCTTGGAATGTTACTGTACCACTAGTTGGTCTTTGTAAACCAGAAAGTATATTGAGCATAGTAGATTTTCCACTGCCAGACTGACCAAATATGATAGTGAAGGTTTGCTCTTTTATATCAAACTTAACGTTGTTCAATACTTGTAGTTCATCATCTCCTGATAAAAACTCTTGTGCAACGTTTGATATTTTTAAAACACTATTCATATGTTAAAACCCAAATACTCTCTGCAAAGTTGTCAATATTATAGTGAGTACGCTGTCAGATGCTCTTCCTATGATTGCTGTCTGCACTTCACCACTGCCCTCATTACTAGAACGATCTTTCGCAATAGGTTGGATGCTATAAACTCGCGAAGTTGGTAAGTCAGACACGATAACAATATGTTCAGTACCGAGTCCGCTGCCTTCAGAAGTTCTATTGTTGAAAGACACTGCGTTGCTTCCTTCGCTATAGGCGACTTGACTGGTGGCTGGCTCATCAGTTCGCCACGATACAATTACTTGGCCTCTGGCCTCTGCACCTGTCCCTCTGATAGATGTTTCTATGACGATATCACTAATTTTCGGTGGTCTCGTATCCAAGGCAGTTCTAAATACTTGTCTGTCTGAGATAGCTAGATTACCATCACCGTCACGACTTTGTGCAACCAAGAAATAGTCGCTATCGTCTTGTAGATTCCTGATAACTATTTCGTGATTTGTAACCAGAACATTCTCTTGTGAAACAGTACCAGTAGTATCAATTTTACCGTAGGTGATACTGGTAGTTGACGGGACATTTGTCTGCCAAGTGACGCTCTGGGTACTTGTTGGCTCACCGTCAATTGGCTGGAAGCGGAGATTATTTATGCGTGGACGAGGAGGTGTTGAGAACGAGAATATATTACCATCATAACTATTACCTTCACTGTCGTACGATACGATTTTAAATAGGTATTTTGCACCATCATCAAGTAAGTTGAGATCAACACTATAGGTAGATTCTTCGATTGACGTATTGACGCTGACGACACCACCGAAAGATTCTGACTTGCCATAAACTAGATCGACTTTTGCTGCGTTACGTGAGGTAAATTGAATCAGGGAGTTGTTAAGTGTAGTTTTAAGCACCGATACTTCTTTAATTGTTGGAGCCGGAGCAGTAATAAACGTGTACTCTTGGCTAGCACCAATATTTCCATCCTCATCAGTCCATTTTGCAACGTAGTAATACGTTGTTGCCGCACTCAGATTATCGAGTTGGATATTGTGAGCGGTGAGCTGCTCAGAGTTCGCAACTTCAGCTGAGCTATACGTACCGCTTGTCGTACCGATTGCGATTCTTGAATCACTTGGCCTATCAGTACTCCAGCTTATTAGCGCTTTTTTAGTGGTGACATTTGTAACGACAGGATCTGCAGTCAGACTAGCTGGCGAGGTGAATTTGCCAGTTGGCAGTTCGTTAATACGAGCAGAATCTGCACCACAATTATTAGTACTATCACAACCAATAACGTAGTAATAGTAGCGTTGCTGGGACAATCCAGCATCAATATAAGTGGTGCTTGAGCTGCTACCAATTTGAGAAAAGCTTGTATTGTCTGTTGAGCGATAGATTTTGTAACTTGCTATGCCCGCACCCGTATTCGTCGGCTCTTCCCACGTTAAAGCTAAACGCCAGTTATTCGTGACTTTAATCGAAACATCGACAATATCTACGTTCAGTGGAATTCCTGGTGATGGCGTATTGGCAGTAAAGTTTACTGAACTAAAACTCGCATAGTTAATGTTGTTTGACTCATCACGAGCGACAACGTACAACGTGTTCACTCCCGGTTGAGTAGCATATGGACCTGATCCAAGTGACGTAACACCACCACTAGTAAAGGTACATGAACCACTAGTCGGGATGGTGTTGACCGTATAGCAGTACTGAATATTATTGCTATCACCAATAAACGAAGCCGGCGCATTCCAACTATAACTAAAAGCGTTAACAACATTTGTAGGCGGTGATGCTTGCAGATTCTGCGGTTCTGACGGAGCCCCAGAAGTGTTTAGCTTAATCGTCGCAGTCGTATAGTTTATTGTCACGTTACCAGCAACATCCCACGTTCTGAAAGTTACATTGTTAATACCATCGACTAAATTGGTAAAATCAGGTGGATCTTGCATCGTATAACTGCCGTCGTTTATCAAAAGATCTGAAGCATCGCCGGTACCACTATGAATATCTCCATACCATCCCGTATTAGCGATGTTATATTGCAGTCCAGCAAGTCCCGAGTTGGCGTCCTGTGGGGCACTACCACCAGCTGTAGGCCAGGTTAGGGTTACGGCTTTATCATTTACGAATCCAGACGGTGCGCTTACAAAACTAGGATTACTTGGCGGCGTATTATCGAACCTGAAGAAAAATTGTTCTGATGTGCTTGAAATATTTCCGCCTTTATCTATCGCTTTTAGCGTCAAATAGTAAGGCGCAGATGAAGTCGTAAGTGGGCTGGAAAGGTACCCTGCCGTCGCTGTATCCAACTGTTCACCAGAAACAATAAACTGACAGTTTCCGCCGGTTGCTACTGATGATACTCCAAGCAACCCTGCAGTTGTTACGGGATCGGCTGAATTATCTAGCCCCAAATAAGCGCAGTAGCCAAGAATTCCAGATCCGCTATCGATACCTGGATCCCAAGTGAATTTTGGAGAGCCACTATTAGTCCAGCCGTTTGATGCCAGCGCACTGCCCCCGTTTGTTTTGGTGGCAACAATATTTGCTGCATTAGTTGTCGGCGAGGTTGTATCAGAAGTTGACTGCAAAGTAAGATTGTTCAAGGTTACATTTTGGTTTCCATCGCTCTGCAGAATTGCCTGCCAAAGGAAACCATCAAAAGTTACAGGAAATTCTGCCACATTTGCACTAATGATAGCTTGAGGATTTGACTCTGCTAGAGAACTAGACGCTACCCAGTTTGCGCCATTCCAGAACTGCCAGCTAGCGCCGCCATTGTTTGATAAACGATACCGTATTGAGCCGCCATTTGCTGTTTCGTTCGCAACAAATGAGTCCCACTGCTCAACCCCGATTTTTCTCACAGATGTGGTAGGCGAGACCACTTGGGGGCTCTGAGAATATGGCTTAGATATAAAGCTGGAGCGAGCAATGTTACTAATTCGTACTTCGTCTAGTATTCCTTCAAAGCTCGCCAACGGTTTACCATATTCGCGTCCTCCGTACCCATTCCCGATTAATAGCGGACGATTACTGTCCGGCAAAGTTAGGGACTTAGAAGTTGCTGATTCTTGGACACCGTTCACAAACAATTTCATCGTTACACCGTCATAGGTTGCAGCGATATGTCTCCAGCTTGTGTCGAAACTACTAGTAGTTGACTGCAAAAACCCATTATTGCCGATGCTCCAAACAGCCCCGTCGGCATTTGCGGTATTACCCGTACCAGCATAGAGCTTGCCTTTATAAGCGCTAAACGCCTCGACTTCTTCTATCGTGTTTGACCAGGAACCATTTACATTATTTCCCGCCAACTTTGTCCACGAATTATCTCGATATCTCCATACCTCACCGTCACCACTAGAACTGCCTAGACCGGCGTAAACATCACCGTTATACACAGCTAGAGTTCTGGCTCTTTCATATGTACCATCTGTCCAGCTACCGTTCAAATCATCGCCGCCTATTTTAGTCCATACTGTACCGTTCCAGGACCAGACTTCAGCGTCTCCGGCTGTATTTCCTAAACTTACAAGCAAGCTATTATTGTATGGAATTATCGCTTCAACTTGTTCATAGTTTGTGGTCCAGCCAGAGTTTAGGCTGTCGCCACCGATTTTGGTCCACACAGTACCGTTCCAGGTCCAAACCTCAGCGTCTCCCGCACTTGCACCGAGACCAGCTACAAGCTGGCCATTAAATACTCCTAGAGAGCTTACTCGTTCATAGTTTGTGGTCCAGCCAGAGTTTAGGCTGTCGCCACCGATTTTGGTCCAATTTGTGCCGTTCCACATCCAAACTTCGCCGTCATTCGCGCTGTTACCAAGGCCGGCGTACAAATTACCATTATACGAAGCCAGTGCATTCACTTCTTCGAAGTTTGTGGTCCAGCCAGAGTTTAGGCTGTCGCCACCGATTTTGGTCCAATTTGTGCCGTTCCACATCCAAACTTCGCCGTCATTCGCGCTGTTACCAAGGCCGGCGTACAAATTACCATTATGGGAACTCATACTAGTTATAGTTTCATAAGTGTTTTCGCTCCAACTGCTGTTTACACCTTGTCCACCCACTAGCTCCCAGTTTGCTCCATCAAATCGCCACACCTGGGCCGACCCAAGCGTATTGCCCATACCAGCGTACAAGTATTCACCCGCCGCCTGCATAACCTCCACGGTTCCTTGACCGAAAAATCCCCAGCTTTTATTTACATATTGGCCACCTAGCCTTGTCCATGTTGTGCCATTCCAAGAAGACAAATAGCCACCGCCGCCAGTATCGTACGTTCCCGCATACACGGTAGATCCAATATTTACTAACGTCTGAACTACATCGCCCTCATTAGTAGACCAGCCAGCGCTTAAGCCGTCGCCGCCGATTTGTGACCACACTCCTGCGCTTAACCGCCATACTTCGCCGTCACCATTACCCGTACCAAGACCGGCATAAATGTTAGTTCCGTCAGTTCCTATTGCATAAACACCTTCGTAGTTTGTGGCCCAACTTCCACTTAAGCCGTCGCCGCCGATTTGTGACCAAGCAGTACCGTTCCAGGTCCAGATTTCGGCGTCTCCAGCACTGTCACCGAGACCAGCGTACAATGTTCCGGAAAAGTACTTAAGTGTACGTACTGTTTCATAGCTAGTATTCCAGCTGGTATTTAGGCCGTCGCCGCCGATTTTGGTCCACACAGTACCGTTCCAGCGCCAGATTTCAGCGTCGCCCGTACTGACCCCCAAGCCTGCATACAGGTTTGTGCCATCATTTGTAAGTGTTCCTGCTATTTCATAATTAGTTGTCCAGCCAGAGTTTAGGCTATCGCCGCCGATTTTGGTCCAGGTTGTGCCATTCCACGACCAAACTTCGCCGTCGTTTGCGCTAGAGCCAAGGCCCGCGTACAAAGTTCCACCAAAATAATCAAGCGCCCAGATCGTTTCAAACGTACTCACCTGCCAGCCGTTATTTATACCGTCACCGCCGATTTTGGTCCACGTTGCACCGTTCCACATCCACACTTCACCGTCTCCAGCAGTGACGCCAAGTCCAACATACAGGTTCGTACCGTCGGTCGTCATCGAGTAAACATCTTCGTATGTCTGTGACTGCCAAGAATTATTGAGTCCGTCGCCACCGATTCGAGTCCATACGCCTCCGTCCCATCGCCAGACTGCCGCGTCAGTTGTTTGATTTCCTAGGCCAACATACACACTGGACCCTATTGCCGCACTTGAAGTCACCGTTCTACTACTACTAGTTGTCCAGCTATTCTGTACCCCATTCCCTGCTTCTTGATTCCACGTATTTGACGATCCGTTAGCTAACTCATAAGTAATTTTTCCAGTTTCGTTGTCATAATAGAGCTGATAATCACCTTTGTCTATAATTGACTGCCGTCTGTCGTGATTTGTCGAATCAAAACTAGTGCTTAATTTTGTCCAAGCTTCTAAACTGTTCTGCTGGTTGAGTGAAATAGATGTGGAATCGGGTACTGACACATAATCATTTGTGTTGTTAAGCTCTAACCCGTTGAATAACTGACCACCAACAAACGAACTATTGTTGATCGTACCGTTATTGCCGTTACTCGAGCTATCGACAGCCGAGACACCAGATGACTCATCAAAGTGAAATAGTGCAGCTGTATTTGCGTCGCTTACGTAATTCTGCGGTTTCATTTCTAGACTTGTACCGTTTGTCTGCAACCCGTTATCTATTGTGTAGTTAGCAGGGGTTGCGAAGTTCCAGATATCGAGCAGATCAGGCGCCGCGAGTATTGTTTGTAGCTGCGAGAACAGCAGCGTCCCAATTAGCAAACTATATACTCCAAGTGTTAGTTTCTGGAGTGGCTGTGAAAACCGCCAACTGCTCCACTTTCGATATGGGTTACTGCGACGAGTAAGTCGTTCATCCAACCTTCTCACTGTTTTACTATGAAGAAAGCGGAGCAGAGCGACACTCAAAACAACAAAACGAGCGAATAAGCGCGCACTATATAGCTCTAAGTAAAAACACGCGAAAAATAATAGAGAAAAATAAAACTTTTTCAGCATCAAAAATACAGGCCTAACGACCTGAAGTAACCCTCGTATACCATGACGAGACCCCTGTCTTATGTGCATCTATCCTCTTATTTCTATAGAGTGATTATACCATCTTACTTCTTAAGCTAAAACTTTAGTCTGCTTTCTGTTAAATGTTTTAAGTTAACGCGTTAATCTTACCAATATAGACCAGAGCAATTTCTCGGTGACCGAGAATTTTCAGCGCACCAACAAGCACATAAATCTCGTCCAACACGTCTTGTTCTAGCGTCTTTTCCAATGCAGAGAAACGAGCTTCAATCTCTTTGACGAGTTCATGTTTGTGGTTGCTTTTAGCAGTTGCACTTTCTTCAATACCTTTCACAACTTCAAGCGATCGTGCAGATTTATCTCGCTTTACTACATGGCCTCTCGCTATCAGATTCTTAACATGTAAAGCAACAGTTGCGACAGACGTATAGTTGCAGCCCTTCATAATCTCACGGTAACTTGGCGAATAGCCATGTTCAGCGATAAATTCACGTAGATAAGCCAGTAACTCGTGTTGTTTTTTGGTCGGACGAGTAGTCATTACACTTCTCTCCTTGAATAGTTACTGCTGTTATCTGTTGTTACCTTTTCCTTATCAATTATCAAATATTTTTTATCATTTATTCGTGTAGCTCTACGCATAATGTCGCGTCCTCCTTGGTTTTTTGTCGTTATCTTTAAATACCCACAGCTTATACCAAAAATAATTCCACACCGTGAAGAACCCACTAGCTATAAACTGCCCGATTTCTGGTTTTATGCCCGCATAATCTCGAAGTCCAAGTAATATAAAATAGTTCAACAAGAATGCATTCAAAACTGTATAGATCACATAACGCTTGGCGATCACGCCCAGTTTAGCCGACTTCTTTGTACGAAACACCCAATATCGTTCTAATATAAAATTAAGCGTCAATCCGACACTATTACCGACGAGGTTAGCTGCGAATAACCCAATATGATCATCAAGTAACACAATGAGGATGTAACCACTCCAAAACCAGACACCACCAGTGAACATGTATTCACCAAACTGGATAATCAGCTTTTTGGTCTTTGAGTTTTTCTTTTTAGTCGTTTTCTTGGTCATAATATTTGTACGTATTTTGTTTATGCTTTTATAGTAAATTACTACGAAATAAATAGCAATTAATAGGTGATTTACACATAGAGAATGCACAAAACGATGTTATATTGGTTTGTAGAGTGAGTAAGAATAAATTTATAAAATTTAATCAAGATATTAGTTATTGGTTCGACAGAGTTTTTTTAACCAAGAAATTCTCTATTGATGGACTATCCGATTTTGAGACCAAAATAGCACCAAACCTACCTCAGATAAACTACACAATTTACGATGTAGGTGGTGGAAAAATACCATTCATTACTGCAAGTCAAAAAAGCCAACTAAACCTTAAAACAGTTGGCATAGACATTGATGAGTCCGAGCTAGCTCAAGCACCGCCAAATTCTTACGATAAAGTAGTTGTCTCTGATATCGCTGGATTTAACCCTAAAAAACCAGAAGCAAATTTAGTTATATGCAAAGCAGTTTTAGAACACGTAAAAGACACTCCAAGCGCAATAAACGCTATATCAAAATCACTCAAAAAAGGCGGAAAAGCTGCATTATTTATCCCTTGTAGAAACAGTATTTTCGCCCATCTGAACAAACTTTTACCAGAAAATCTAAAGAAGTTAGTTTTGTATAAAATTTTCCCTGAAACTCAACACGCACAAGGCTTTCCTGCGTATTACGATAAATGCACCCCAAAAAGTATCACAAAT
Organism: Saccharimonadales bacterium (SeqCode); assembly: GCA_041737385.1. Taxonomy (GTDB): domain Bacteria; phylum Patescibacteriota; class Saccharimonadia; order Saccharimonadales; family SZUA-47; genus JBGSRU01. The sequence continues at coordinate 17,898 of JBGSRU010000005.1, read as the reverse complement.
TTATGTATAGAAAATGATTTAGAAATTGAGCTGCTTAAACCATACTATTTTGTTTCATACTTTAGTTTTTTCTTTCCAATGCATTTTTTGTGGCGTCTATCGCAGTTAATTATCCATCCGTTTTTTCCTACTCAATATTCAGAAGCGTTCACTATTGTCGCCGTCAAAAAATAGAATACCCAGGATTTCTTGCTACATCGGTGATACAATCAAAGTTAAGATGAAGCACTCAATAAATATTCTATATAGTTTTATTTTGATAATAAGTGATTTCTTTGGACTTGTTCTCGCATTTACTCTTGCCTACATTGTTCGAGTTAAGCTCGCAGAGAAGCCGGTTCTGGAACCAATTTCTGCAATTGGTTACATAGGTGTTGTTGCAGCACTACTTGTATTTTGGTTGATTATATATGCTCTTCTCGGACTCTACCGTTCATACGTTTACGAAAACCGATTTAGAGAGTTTTCTATGTTGTTGGTGGGATCTTTTATAGGTATTTTGTTTTTGATCGGTTGTGAGTACATCTTAAACCGAGCCGTTTTCCCTGCTCGACTCGTCACCGCATATGGGTTCATATTCGCATTTTTGCTTACACTTCTGTTCCGCACTGTTGCCCGAGCCATAAAACGACTATTGTTCCGCTACGGCATAGGTATCAACAACGTCATGCTTGTTGGCGCTACTGACATCACTGATGAGCTCGCAGGGACACTTATGCACCCGCACCTCGGCTATAAAGTCATCGCAGTGATTGGCGATATGAGAAAAGTCTATGAAAATGTTGACGATAGTATACAGTTTAGTAATTTTGCTGAAGCTGCGAAGAAGATTGATGCAGCAAACATTCACAGCATTGTGCAGACTGAGCTGTTCGCCAACCAAGAACGCAACGATGAAATCCTCGCGTTCGCACAAGAACGTCATATAGCCTATCGTTTTGTGCCCGGCAACAGTCGTCTCTTCGTTGGAAACATCGATGTTAGCTTGTTTGAGGGCATTCCAACAGTTGCAGTGCACCAAACCGCTCTTGTCGGTTGGGGGCGGATTGCTAAACGTCTATTTGACATAGCCGCTGGCTGTCTTTTTATCGTAGTATCCCTTCCTATCATGGGACTGATCTGGGCATATTTACGCATCTTCGACGGAGGAGACGTGGTATACAGACAGTATCGTGTATCACGATTTCAGAACAAAATTGGACTCTTCAAATTCAGAACCCATAAACACACCTACCACCGACTTAGCCCCGAACAAGCTTTTGAAAAAATGGGCAATCCGTCGCTTGCGACAGAGTACCGCGCAAACGGTGATTTTATAGACAATGACCCTCGTATCAGCCGGTTTGGAGAATTCTTACGAAGGACCAGTCTTGATGAGCTTCCGCAACTGTTCAACGTTATAAGAGGCGATATTAGTTTAGTAGGACCGAGACCGCTCGTCCCCGAAGAAATGAAGCAATTTTCTAAACGAAGCGTCATATTAAGCGTTAAGCCGGGCTTAACAGGGCTTGCTGTTGTATCAGGTAGACGCAATATTAGTTTCGATGAACGACGCAAACTTGATATGTACTATGCCCAGAACTGGAGTTTCTGGATGGATCTCGTCATCTTAGCAAAGACAATCGTCATAGTACTGCGGCGCGTCGGCGCTAAGTGAGGCATAAGGAATGATTTTTGAGGAGCAAGAATGGCTGCAATTATGAGGTTTGAGGATGCTGAGATATGGAAAGATTCATTAGCTCTATCTAAAAACGTATATTTACTAGTAAAGTCATTTCCAAATAATGAACAGTTCGGCTTAACTGCACAGATAAAACGATCCGTAAATTCAGTAAGCGCTAATTTTGCTGAAGGATATGGTAGATATTCGAAAAAAGACAAGCACCATTTCTACACGATTGCATATGGTTCGCTTCTTGAGACAAAAAGCTTCTTATATTTGTCGGTTGCCTTAGAGTTCTGTACAAATGATGATACTGAAGCTTTAATAAAAAGCGTAGAGTCTATACAAAAACAATTAAATGCACTTATGAAAGTTTTAAGGACATGAAAACCTCAAACCTCAACTCTCTTTCCTCAACTCTAGACTATAGCGATTTAAAAATCGCTATAGTCTCAGACTGGCTCACCAACATGGCCGGAGCTGAACGAGTTATTTTAGAATTACACCGAATGTTTCCTGATGCACCCATCTATACGTCAACTTACGAGCCGTCCGCGATGCCCCTGTTTAAAAACGCTGATGTAAGAACCGCTTGGTTTCAAAACCTCCCTAAGTTCCTAAGAAAACACCAGCTTTTAACCCTGCCAAGACAGTGGTATTTCGGCAATCTGAAATTAAAGGGCTACGATATTGTTATCTCCAACTCAGGCGCAGAGGCCAAAGCAGTTCGCGCACCAGACGGTGTCCATATCAACATGTGCAACACGCCGACGCTCTACTACTGGATAAAGTCAGATGAATATTTACAAAAAGATGGCTCAGGGGGGCTCAACCCTATCTGGCGACTTGGGCTCAGACTACTGCTTCCTTATGCAAAACGCTGGGACCTTATGGCCAGTAAACGGCCAGATCACATGTACGCGATATCTACCGCCGTTCAAGGTCGAATTAAAAAGTTTTATGGCCGAGAAAGTGAATTACTCTATCCCCCGGCTGACATTGGCAGATTTAGTAACGATGGTCGGCAGGAGAGAAAGGGTTTTGTCATTTTCGGCCGGCAGGTTCAGCACAAGCGCTTCGATCTCGCAATTCAAGCCTGCAACGAAACAAGATCTCAACTCATGGTTATCGGTAATGGCCCAGAACACGAACGACTAAAGCGCATGGCGGGACCGACTATTACCTTCAAAACAAATGTCTCAGATGATGAGATGGTACGGCATATCTCTCGCGCTGAAGCATTTATCTTCCCCAACGAAGAAGATTTCGGTATTGTTGCGGTTGAAGCTCAAGCAGCCGGCATACCAGTTATTGCCTACCGTGCTGGTGGATCGCTCGATACGGTCATCGAGGGTGAGACTGGAGAGTTCTTTGACAAGCAGACGGTCGCTTGCCTGGCGGATGCCATTAAGTCTTTCAACTACAAGCTCTACAACCGCGCTACCGTTATAGAAAATGCTGAGAAATTCTCCGCTGAAGCATTTAGAGAATCGGTTCATGATATCGTTGTAAAATTTGTATAAACAAATGCCGCTCATTTTCCAGTTTTCTACCTCTATAAGATATAGATATTTCTACCAATTGATGTAAATTAAACATTTTAAAATCTACTCGAACAGCGCATACTCTCCTCTGCAACTAAAAAAGGATGTAATTACTTATGTGCGGAATTGTTGGATACGTAGGCAGAAAAAGCGCAAAAGAATACTTGATTGATGGACTCGAAACCTTAGAATATCGTGGCTACGATTCAGCTGGCATCGCAACGCTCGAAGGCAATGCAATTAGAGCGACCAAGGTAGTCGGTCGAGTCGAGCAATTACGTAAAGAAGAGGGCTCAAATCCTCACGTCGGAAGTCTAGGCATCGGTCATACTCGTTGGGCAACTCACGGTGGCGTCATTCATAAAAACGCACACCCACACTGGGACCAGAGTGAAGAATTCTATGTAGTCCATAACGGAATTATTGAAAACTACGAAGCGCTTCGTTTATTCTTAGAAAACCAAGGCTATACTTTTTACTCAGACACTGACACTGAGGTTGTACCAAACCTTATCGCATATCACTACGGCAAAACCAAAAACGTAACTGCTGCATTCCAGACCGCCCTACTCATGCTCCGTGGTGCATATGCGCTTGCCATGGTAACGACTCATGAACCAGAGAAACTATACGCAGCGAAGCTTTCAAGTCCGCTCGCTATAGGTGTAGCTGACGACGAAATATTACTTGGATCAGACGCCTTGCCAATAGCGAGTACGACGCAAGATGTCGTGTTCCTAGAAGACGGCGAGATGGCAATTCTCACCCAAGATGGCTACAAAATACATGACATAGAGACAAAAAAAGCAATTGAACGCGCCACCGAAGCGATTGAAGTCGAAGAAGCTGACAGTGGCCTCGATGGCCATGAAGACTTCATGAGCAAAGAAATAGCTCAAACACCAGCAACGGTTAGAGCGTCTATGCTTGGACGGCTGCGTGTTGAGGAGAAACTCATCAAACTCGGTGGTTTAGAGCTCGTAGAAGACCAACTGCGCTTTATAGAGCGCATTGTTATCATCGCTTGCGGCACAAGTTATTATGCCGGACTTGTCGGCGAATATTTGCTAGAAGAAATCGCTGGTATCCCTGTAGAAGTACAGCAAGCGAGTGAGTTCCGTTACCGTAACGAGCCACTGAGCCGTAGTACCGCTGTCTTGGTTATTTCTCAGTCTGGAGAAACAGCTGACACGATTGCCGCGCTTAAGAAGCTCAAAGGTAGTGGCATCCTGACGCTCGGTATTGTCAATGCACCCGGCTCTACCCTCGCTCGCATGACGGATGCCGGTGTCTACTGTCACGCAGGCCCAGAAAAAGCCGTTGCCAGCACCAAAGCCTTTGTATCGCAGACGACCATATTACTGTTGATTTCACTTTATTTGTCCAAAACATACCCACACTACGAATCATTGATAGATGAGCTTGACGCACTACCACAGAAAATGGAAGCAGTTCTAAGGAGTAGTGACAAAATCAAAAAACTTGCCGAGAAATACAGTGAGTATAGAGACTTCCTCTATATCGGTCGTCGTTATAGCTTCCCGCTTGCACTTGAAGGCGCGCTCAAGCTGAAAGAAATCAGCTATATCCACGCAGAGGGCTTCGCAGGGGGAGAAATGAAACACGGTCCGCTTGCCCTAATAGATGAATCATTCCCGACCTTTGCTTTTGCGATGAGCAGCGATATCGCTGAGAAATCAGCATCGAACATGCAAGAGATCAGCACTCGGGGTGGCAAAATAATCGCTGTAGTCGATGATGAAAACTCAGAAGCCGCCAAAATTGCAGATGACATCATCGTCGTGCCAAAAGTTCCTGAACCACTTCAGCCAATAATCGGCGTCTTGCCGGCATTTCTTTTTGCCTATTACGCGGCAAAAAATCTTGAGCGTGACATCGACAAACCGCGCAACCTAGCTAAATCAGTTACAGTTGAATAGTCTTTAGTCCTCGTGGCCGGTTTCTTGGTTTATGCGGGAGGAAGAGTCACGCTTTTCAACCTCATGACTCCCAACTCCAAATACTGTTACTATTTTACAGTCAATACAGGCTTGAGTCTCTGTTTCGGGTAACGCGTGCTTATTCGGGTCCCTATCACCACCATTACAGAAAATAAGCTCATCATTTGGATACATTCCACGAATTTCACGTAATGTTCTCGCTTGTCCTAAATCTTCATCAATTGATAAAACTACCTCATCGACAAGTCGTAATGAGCGCATTAAACGCATCCGGTTTTTCTCATCTAAAATTACTTTACCTTTTTTGATCATCTGGGCTTTATCATTGTTAATAACCACTATAAGATAGTCTCCGTACAGTCTGGCTGCTTCTATCATATCCAGATGTCCACCGTGTAATGGGTTAAAATATCCGCTAACTATTACTCTTTTCATTCCTACATGTTATCAGATTTCACGTTATACTAAATACTGAAACTAAACAGGAGTTTTTCATGTCATCACTTGATTCTATATTTTTAGCTTATGATGTTCGGGGTAGGGTTGGGGTTGATCTCACTAATGAAGTTGCGCATCTTATAGGTAGGGCACTAGGTGACTGGCTGCCCGTTGATGGACCTGTTGCGGTTGGATATGACATGCGCCCTGACTCAGTAGAGCTCGCAAACGCGTTGATTGAAGGCTTGCTACTTCAAGGGAGAGATGTAATTAACATTGGTCAAGTGACGTCAGATATGATTTACTTTGCAGTTGGCAAGCACGAGCTTGCAGGAGGCGCTATGATTACCGCCAGTCATAACCCAGGCGAATACAATGGTATTAAAATGTGCCGAGAAGAAGCGAAGCCTATTGGTATTGAATCTGGACTCTTGGAAATCAAACAAGCGTGCGTTGATAACCAGTTTACGGCAGCTGACACAAAAGGAACTATTCAGCAGAAAAACGTTGTAGAGGATTGGATAACGCACGTATTGTCCTTCGTTGATGTAAAGGCATTAAAGCCTTTAAAGATTGCTGTGGACGCTGGTAATGGTATGGCTGGTGCGATTTTTCCAGAGCTCGAACCATTTGTACCTTTTGAGGTAAAAGAAATGTATTTCACGCCTGACGGCACCTTCCCTAACCATATCGCCAATCCGTTGGTACCAGAGAACTTGGTTGATCTACAAAAAGAGATGAACACGACTCACTACGATGCAGGTGTCGCATTTGACGGTGACGGTGACCGCGCAGTGCTGCTCGACGAAACCGGCGAACCACTATCCGGCACAATCATGACCGCACTACTGGCAGAATACTTTCTAGCCAAATCACCAGGTGCAACAATTCTATGCAACGCTATATGTGGTAAAGCCGCACACGATGCAGTCGAAAAAAGCGGCGGTACTTCAATCCGAACGAAAGTCGGACATAGTTTTATTAAAGCCGACATGCGAACCCACCAAGCTATTTTTGCTGGAGAACACAGTGGCCACTACTACTTTAAGGATAACTTTTACGCTGATTCTGGTCTCATAGCTGCAGTCATAGGGCTATCAATACTCAGCGCCTCAGGCAAATCATTAAGCGAGCTAGCTCGTCCACACCGCGAAGCATACGCACAAGCGACAGAAACCAATTTTGAGGTTTCAGATAAACAAGCAACTATGGACAGCCTGAAAGATATCTATAAAGACAACAAACAAGATGAGCTAGATGGATTAACCGTATTCCTTGATACTGGTTGGTTTAACGTCCGCCCTAGCAACACTGAACCGCTTCTCCGCTTAAACGTAGAAGCTGACAATGAAGAAGAACTTGCCATAATTCGCAGTAAGGTAGTTGAGCTATTAGCAGCAGCATAGGTTAAGCCAATTGTTGTATTTTCAACTCAGTTAGTGGAAATAGAATTTAACAATAGTAACGCAACTCTTTAAAGTAGTAGAATGAACTCATGAACAAAATACTTGTAACCGGCGGTGCTGGCTTTATCGGATCTAATTTTGTGTACTTAGTACGCACGGAACGTCCAGATTGGCAAATCACTGTTATAGATAAACTGAGCTATGCGGGTGACATTGCCACCCTTGAACCAATTTTAAACGATATAGAATTCGTTACAGGCGATATCGCGAATGCACAACTCGTAGATGAGCTCGTGAGCAAGAACGATATCGTCGTGCATTTTGCCGCAGAGTCTCATAATGACAATTCGCTGTCTAACCCTTGGCCGTTCATCGAGAGCAATATTATTGGTACGTATAACATCCTAGAGGCTGTCAGAAAACATAATAAAAAACTCCATCATATATCGACTGACGAAGTTTACGGCGATTTAGAGCTAGATGATCCTAATAAATTCACTTCAGAGACACCATACAATCCTTCTAGCCCCTACTCGTCTACTAAAGCGAGCTCAGATCTACTTGTGAGAGCTTGGGTTCGGTCGTTTGGATTGCAAGCAACTATTTCTAACTGCTCAAACAATTATGGCCCACGTCAACACGTCGAGAAATTCATTCCAAGACAAATCACAGAAATCCTCGAAGGTCGAAAGCCAAAACTATATGGTAGCGGGGAAAATGTACGAGACTGGATACACGTCGATGACCATAACTCAGCCGTGATTACCATTATCGAAAAGGGCAAAAACGGTGAAACATACTTAATCGGCGCAAACGGTGAAAAAAACAACAAAGAAGTCGTTGAATTAATTTTAGATATGATGGGCAAAAATAGTGACGATTATGATCATGTCAACGACCGACCGGGTCATGATTTACGCTATGCCATAGACAACACTAAACTTGTTAATGATCTACATTGGCAACCTCAGTACACTAATTTTGAAGATGGACTCAAAGCAACCATTGAATGGTACAAAGCAAACGAATCTTGGTGGAAATCTCAGAAGTCAGAAACAGAAGCAAAGTATCAAGAGTTAGGCCGTTAATCTTTCCTTGTGTGGGAAGAGCAGTCCACTCTTGGATTTATTCCAAGTCTGGCGCGATAGAAACCTGCCTGCAGGTGTCTCATAGTAGCGAAGTATAAAAACCTCGGTCGTTAAGCTATACTGGTAGCTAATGGCGAGCGTTCCAACTACAACTTTCACAGCACGTGAGACTCCAATCCCCGGATTGTTGCTTTTTGATATTGAATACCCTAGTGACGAACGTGGTTGGTTTCAAGAAAAATTCCAGCAAGAGAAGCTTGTTAAAGCTGGACTGCCTGCTGACTTTAAAATCGTTCAGAATAATGTTTCATATAACAAAGAGCGAGGTGTCGTACGTGGTTTGCACGCTGAACCGTGGGAAAAGTATATTTCAGTTATGAAAGGAAGCGCATATGTCGCTTACGTAGATTTACGCGAAGGACCCACGTTTGGTACGGTATTTACTGCAACTCTAACCAACACCTCTGCTGTATACCTACCCAAAGGCATAGCAAACTCCTTTCAGGTACTAGAAGATGATACCTACTATGTATATAGCACGAGTGACCATTGGAGATCAGACAATTACGATGAGTACTGCTTTGTGAATATTGCAGATCCGGATCTTTCGATCAACTGGCCAATTCCACTTGAAGACAGCACCATGTCAGACCGCGATAAAAGCCACCCTATGCTAAAAGATATTAAACCGATGAAAGTATAAATGAGCAATACTCCTCAAATATCAAATATCAAGCCTCAGCCCTTAGATAGCTCAGCTATCTTTATAGTTGGCGCTAACGGACAATTAGGTGTAGCACTCCGCGACAAATATCCCAACGCACAGTTCGCCGATATTAAAGAGCTAGATATCACCGACAAAGCCTCTGTTGAGAATTTTGACTGGTCCGCAATAGAGATTTTGATTAATGCAGCTGCTTATACGAACGTCGATGGAGCTGAAACGCCTGAAGGCCGAAGAGCTGCTTGGTCAGTAAACGCTGATGCAGTGGCCAACTTGGTGGCAGTCAGCGCACAACATGATATGACACTGCTACATATTTCGAGTGATTATGTGTTTGATGGCAGCGCAGAAACACACACCGAAGGCGAGCTGTTTGCTCCCTTATCAGTCTATGGGGCATCTAAAGCAGCCGGAGACATTATTGTGAGTCTCGCTCCTAAATTTTACATACTAAGAACCAGCTGGGTAATTGGTGAGGGCAAAAACTTTGTCAGAATAATGCTAGACCTAGCGGATAAAGACATATCTCCAACTGTAGTCCATGATCAAGTCGGGCGCCTTACCTTCACTTCCGAACTCGTCAGAGCCATCGACCACCTACTGTTCGGAGCTAAACCTTCAGATATCAAACCTCAAATATCAAATATGGAAACTGCGTTTCCTTACGGTACCTACAATGTCAGTAACGACGGAGAGTCTGCCAGCTGGGCAGATATTACTCGTGAAATTTACAAGCTTGCAGGTAGAGATGATCTTACTGTCACAAACACAACCACAGAAGAGTACTACAAAGGTAAAGAAAATATCGCTCCTCGTCCACTAAACAGCACATTATCATTAGATAAAATTCAGTCAACAGGCTTCGTTAGCACTGACTGGAAAAACCAGCTTGCGGAGTATATAGAAAACCACGTCTCAATAGCCACCCCAAATAAAATGTCCTAAATTTTGGACTGATGATGGCTGATACAAAAAGTTTGTTCTTAAGACAAAGCATATCCGTAGATATGGTGCGAAATAAAACAGATCTTTTGACCAGTCAGGGCAGTACAAAATGGTTATTTTGCTTTGGGGTGGCTATAAACTCAAAATAAGTAAATTATCCCCAAACAGCTCAGAAAACACCTCAAAATCTTTGTCAAACGTGACTAGCCTGCAATCATTTTCCCTCGCAATAGCTGCAATCCACACGTCATTATTAGATAAAGCCTTACCACATTTTCGAGCATGGAGTGTAAGCTCTGCGTAATAATTTGTCGTTTTTATTGAGCTATCGACAATTTCGACTTTCGAATCTGTTAAAAATTTATCAAGTACTTCATTATTTAATTCAAGTTTATTCCCACCCAAAAAACCTGCCTTCAGTTCACCAATAACAACACTAGGTATCAATATCCGACTGGCTTGTTTCATAATGTTTATAGCAATTACATCCCCAATATTAGATCTACTGTAGACATTAATATCAATTAAGATCATCAAGTTCCCACTGCTTTCGAGTCAATTCTTTTTGTATTTTGTCATCTTCTTCCAGCGCCTGTAGTACGTCATCGCCAATAGTATTAGAGCCAAAAAACCAATCAAGTGAATCGACTAAACTTGTTTTATTAACACCTGCACTTTCAGATAATTCATCAATAATTACTTGGTTGAGCGATTTACCGCTAATTTTAGCCCGCTTTCGCAAATACCTGTCGACTGGCTGCGGGATATTTCTTATTGTGTATTGTTTTGTACTCATGCATACATCTTAGCATGCATGCATGCATATGTCAATAAGTTATGGGTAGGAACAACTAAAAAACCTACATAACGCTTCAGAATACTTAATTTCTGATACTTGATAATTAATATAGTTGTAGCTTCAAGCTCCTCTCAAATATCAGATATCATCTATTAAATATCAAACACCTCTGTTAAACTATAGTTTGAACAAGGAGTTTACATTGAAAGGCATTATTCTAGCCGGTGGTAGTGGTACACGGCTGCACCCAATTACAAAAGCGATATCAAAGCAACTAATTCCTATTTACGACAAGCCAATGGTCTATTATCCGCTCACCACTCTTATGCAAGCGGGTATAAAAGATATCCTCATTATTACGACTCCACACGACCAGCAACAATTCCAAAACTTACTTGGCGATGGGTCTCAGTGGGGCATTTCACTTTCATACGCCATGCAACCGTCGTCGGATGGACTCGCTCAGGCCTTTATTATCGGTGAGGAATTCATAGGTGATGATAAAGTAGCGCTAGTACTAGGTGACAACATCTTCCACGGCGCATTGCTCGACGAATCGTTAAAGACCTGCACAGATCCAGATGGAAGCATTGTGTTTGCCTACCGCGTTTCTGATCCTGAGCGCTACGGAGTAGTAGAATTTGACAGCAACAATACCGCTATTTCTATCGAGGAAAAGCCAGCGAACCCTAAATCAAACTATGCAGTAGTCGGCTTATATTTCTACGACAATGACGTCATAGAAATAGCGAAGAACATAACGCCAAGCGAACGCGGAGAGCTAGAGATTACTTCGATTAACGAAGAGTACCTCAATAGGGGCAAGCTAAAGGTCACGACGCTAGACGAAGGCGATGTATGGCTCGATACGGGGACAATAGATAGTTTAAGTGATGCAACTGATTATGTCCGTGTACTGCAGAAAAGAACCGGCAAAATCATAGGAAGCCCAGAAAAAATCGCTAGTCAGCAAGGTTATATCTCGAAAGAAAAACTAGCAGAACTAGCAGAACCGCTAATAAAATCCGGTTACGGCAAATACCTCATTTAAGCAACCGGGGAAATATCGCCATTTAGGCTTCTTAAATTATTTTCTAGTTTTTCTTAGTTGTTTACACTGGGCAGCTTACTGTAAACAAATAAATGTAACCATTAGCACTCGCGTTAATAAGTATATATTCAACCAGGAACGCTTCCTTGCAATGAAGCAATTCATAGACGAACACCCTATTTCTAGTGAAGACATTCAGGCAGTCAACGAAGCAGTATCCTGGATGGACAAAGCCTCATTAGAAAAGCAGAAACGAGACGAACGTGACCTTAGTATTTGACACTTCGGCTTTATCAGTACTATTAGACAAAAGCAATAACAGCAATTTATTAAAAACCCTATCCACTCTAAGCTACACATCCCTACTTGTTCCGCTTACTGTTGATGCAGAAATGCGCTTTGGCTTTTCTTTTGGATCAAAACAAGTAGAAAATATACAGAATTACGAACTATTTAAACAAACATTTGGACTAAAGCTTCTAGAGCCAAACCAAGGCACAGCTATAATATATGCAGATATTACCGCAAGTTGCAGAAAAAGCGGAATCAGCCTATCTCATAATGACCTATGGATTGCATCGGCCTGCATTCAAAACGGCGGAAAACTATTAACTCTTGATAAAGACTTTACTCGTGTACCGCAATTAGTTTTAGTAGAGATATTAGCATAAAAATCAGCTTAAAGAATCCAGCCGAGGAAGATATTATAAATTTTTCATCTATTTATAAATCTGTAGATGAAATCATATAAAGTGGTACATTCCTAAGCCAACCTTCGTCACGATAATCAGACATGGAAGCTCTAATCGCTACCTCAGGAGAGTACTTGTCTGCATATACACGCAAACTTTTACTCTGCAGGTTTTCTTCTGCCTTCACTTCTATTGGTATGACTCTGTCAGAAACCTGTACTATGAAATCAACTTCAGCACTTGACCCTTCATCCATAGCCCAATAGAATACACCGCCTTTATCAGTGCTCTCAAGCTCCTGAAGTACATATTGCTCTGTCAATGCTCCTTTGAACTCAGTGAATATCGCACTTCCCTCTAATAGTGTCTGTGCTGTTATCCCTGTCATTGCAGTTAGCAGGCCAACATCAAGAGCATATATTTTGAATGCCGTATAGCTTTGATAAGCTTTGAGCGGTATTCTCGGTGTATCTATACGTCCGATACGATAAATCAAACCAGTATCTTCCAACCACATGAGTGCCAGCTCATAGTCCTTCGCACGTGCACCCTCACGGAGCAACCCATAAACGAACTTTTTATTCTCTTTTGCAAGCTGCTCAGGGATAGTACTCCAAACTTGTCGTATTCTTGGCACAACATTAAGTGGTGCATGTTTGCTAAAGTCCTGTTCATAAGCGTCGAGTATGTTTTTCTGAATCTGGCGAACGTCACTCCACGACCCAGTGACAATATATTTACTAACTGCTTCTGGCATGCCACCTACAAAGTAGTAGGTCTTTAATAAATCAATCAATTTTGTTCTAAAAGTAGATAATAATTTATAGTCTTTCGTAAGAAGTGCATCTACTAATGCCGTCATATTTTGGGCCAACAAAAACTCTCTAAAGCTCAATGGTCGCAAGTCCAAAAAGTCTACTTTACCCACAGGAAACGACGCACCTTCGTGCAATGCTACACCGAGTAAACTGCCTGCAACAATAACATGATATTCTGGTTCATTTTCATAAAAATATTTGAGTGCCGTTATTGCTTGGGGCACCTCTTGCACTTCGTCTAATATGATTAGAGTGCTCTCGTGCGTTATATCTACATTAGTCTCAGCTTTTAGTCCCCGCACTATCCTGTCTATGTCCATATCTTGTTCAAATAACTTTTTCATGCGAGGATTACCATCAAAATTCACATAGGCGATTTTTTCATATTCAGATTTGCCGAACTCTTGAACAAGCCAGGTTTTACCAACCTGTCTTGCACCCCTTATAACAAGTGGTTTACGGTCAGACTTGTGCTTCCACTTTTTTAGATCTTCAATTTTATACCTATACATAAAGCGTCCTTTATGTGAGTATACCACACTTATTTGGACGAGTTTTTGTGCTTATGCTACACTTATTTGGACGAGTTTTTGTTTTACCTCTTTTACTAGACTACGGATGTGAAAAATTTATAGTTTACACTATGTAGTTTACTGTAAACAGCCAACTGTAAACTTCCATTATTTAAACACGCTAAGGTTAAGCGAAACCCCAGTACGATATAGTAACCATTTGTAGATAGTTATCCAGCCACAGCGTGCAATTTACTTCCATAAACTGTGTATAATGATAGACACATGAATAATATGCAGAAAAGAACCGGCAAAATCATAGGTAGCCCAGAAAAGATAGCACACGAACAAAAGTTTATTACTGATGATGCACTGAATGAACTAGCAGAGCCACTTAAAAAATCCGGTTACGGGGAGTACCTTTCTAGTTAAATGGGTAAAAAAGTAGCATTAATTATCCCCGGCTAAAATCATCATAGTTTTCAGAGATATGACTATCTAACATACTGCACAGAAATATGTTAATACTTGCTCTTATCAAGAGCTTATTGTATAATTATGCTTATGCTAAACAAAACAAAAACACTCTCTATGAAAGCACTCATTAAAGTATTCTTCATTATTTTCATCACTCTAATGATGGTCAACAATGCAAGTGCCGACACAACAAAGCTGTCTCCTTATAGTTGGGACGCCGGTTTGTATGCAACTAACGGTACCTACAATGACACTACCCATGCATGGGGGCGTAGAACCACATCAGGAGCATGGGGTACTGGGGGCGTAAACTATCAATCCGGCTCAACAATAAACAATCGTGCATCTTCATACGGTACACTCAATGTTGTACTTAAAGGAACATATTGTCCAGGCGCTTGCTCTTATGGTTCTGGTACAGGCTACAAGGGATTGGTACAATTCTGGAATGATCCGGGTAATTTTATTGCTATTGGACTAATCAAAGATCCTGGAGTATCACCAAACAGCACCACTATCATGATCGAAGGAGCTGGTGCGGGGATACCAGTAGGAGGTTATTGGCCGGCAAATGCTATAACTGGTACTTCTCATCTCTTTACGTTTACATGGACACCATCTGGCATTACTGTACGAATAGACAATCAAGTGAGTTTAGGCCCTTATCCTGTATCAATGGCAGCTGGGCCTTCAGTGTCGTTTTTAGCTGCAGGTAGAAATACAGGCGATATTGTAGATACTACCTTCAATGGTATAACTTTCTCCCCTGGTTCTGTAGTAGCAGATCCAATAATCATTCCTTCTTCAAGCCCGTATTTTACATATTCAGCAACGCTAACGGAGTCTGGCACCGGTACAGGACACTCATCGTATATAAACGCACACGATGCATCAAACAATGCAATTGCAGTTGGCATACAGACTGATTCTGCATCACCTGAATCTCAAGGACAGCCTTGGTATATCTGGCAAAGAGTCCAAAATGGCAATTTTACTTATCAATACTTAGCTCCGGCAAGTAATGGTCCCCTACCGGTAACTCTAAAATGGTGGAAAAACGAAAATGTCGCTGTCTTTTATGCCGGAGCAACCCCGATAGCTAACGTGTCCCTAGAACTAATTCCTAGGTTGTTCTTCAATGCAGAGGGCAATGCCCGACTTAACGGAGACAGTGTAAACAGTACGGTAAATAATGTTCAGATAGCTGTTGGGCAAAACTGTCCTAATGAATGTGGACTTAATGGTTCATGGAATACTAGTGACTTCAACTTTTATGGTCTTACAGCAACAAATACCAATGGTCAGCCTCAAAATGGTGCAAATTTCTCAATAACAGGAACAGCAAGCGGAATCCCTCCAGGACTCGACTGGGACACTACCCCAAACCCAGTTGCAGGAATAGGTATGATTGCACAATATTGGTATGGACAATAGCTAGCACATATGGTACTATACAAACGAAATAATATTTCAAAATAAAAAATGAAAAAAACATATAAGAACACTTCTAGAATTGCTACATCGAGGCAACCAATGAAAAAAGTTTGGTACATATTAGCATTGGTAATTATTAGTTTTGTTGCTATTCTACTTTTTTTTGAAATCACTGACAGAACAGATATATTTGGTAGTACTGCTACAGAGGTCGCTGAAGAAATAAAGTATAGCCCGCCCACTGAAGAGGAAAAAAACGCCGGTGATGAACAAAAAGATAAAATTATAGACAACAGCGATAAAACCGGAATAATTGAGCAGAATGACGCAACGAGTGGTAGCGCTAGTGGTGGCTCAAACAATACTAATGTAGTCATTACAGATGCCTCTCAATACGGAAACGAAATAGAAGTACGCGCGTTCGCACCGAACGTTATAGAAGACGGAACATGCACCTTCACCTTCACTAAAGGATCTGCTAGACTTGAAAAACAAACACCTGCAAACGCCGATGCTTCGAGCACTCCATGCGTGACTCTTACTGTAGACCGCACAGAATTCATAAATGCCGGTATGTGGGAACTTGAAGTAGCCTATAAAAGCGGTTCATACACCGGTATTCAATCAACTGAACTGGAGATCAAATAGATATGCGTAAATTTATATCTTTTGTTTTAATTTTTAGTTTTATTTTCAGCAGTATTTCACTATATCAACAGCCCGTTTCAGCGCTTTCAGGCAGTCAGTTCAACCCTGGAAGGATCATAGATGATACTATTTTCTACAACTCACAATCGATGTCTGCCGAGCAAATTCAGCAATTTTTGAATTCTAAACTGCCGGTATGTGACACAAATGGCACACAAATGCATAACTCCACCCAAACAAGAGCACAATGGGCTGCGGCAAACAGTAAACCGTTACCTCCCTATACTTGCCTTAAAGATTACATTCAAAGCGTACCGACAGTAACGAATGGTGGCAGTGATTTATGCAAAAACTCAATTAGTGGAGGCACAAAATCCGCTGCACAAATTATTTGGGATGCAGCCCAGGCCTGCGGCATTAACCCTCAAGTGCTCATTGTAATGCTACAAAAAGAACAAAGCTTAATAACTGATACATGGCCGTGGCCTATACAGTACAGTACTGCGATGGGTTATGCATGCCCAGATTCTGGCCCTAATAACTCTGCAAACTGTGATAGCGAGTACTTTGGATTTTTCAACCAAGTATATAATGCCGCGAAAGCTTACAGACGTTACGCAGCAAACCCAAACACCTACAACTATAAAGCAAACAGAAACAATACCATTCTATACCATCCAAATAGCGCCTGTGGCACTTCAAATATATTTATTGCTAATCAGGCAACTGCAAGTCTCTACATCTATACCCCCTACCGACCCAACCAAGCAGCTTTAGACAATCTATATGGCACTGGCGATGGCTGCAGCGCATACGGAAATCGAAATTTTTGGCGAATGTTTAACGATTGGTTTGGCACTACAGTAGCAGTTGATCTACCGGGCTGCAGTGAAGCTACCAACACGACTCGCGCCTGTATTTGGATGTTGCGTAATCCGAATGGACAGTCGCATTTCACATCTCAAGTCAACGTCAGAGATTCATTAGTAGCTGGTAGTGGCTATGATTATATTTGGAGCCCATTCTTTGGTAATGCTACAGCTCTAGCTGGAAACCTACCTGTTTACCGTTTAACTAAACCAAACGGTGGATCACTAATCACCACTAGCAAGCTAGAATACGACTATTTGTCTGCAAATGGTTTTGGAGGACAAGGTATAGATTTTTATGCAGATCCTGCTAGCAGCAACAGTGGATTCCCTGTCTATCGTCTATATAAATCTGCAAGCAATGAGCATATTTGGGTAAAAGGCGCTACTGATCGAGCAGCAGCCATCAATAACTGGGGATTTGCGGACGAAGGAGTTGCGTTCAATTCAATTAGTCACATACGGCAAGAGACTGCTCCGCCTGCAGGTAGACAGCTTGTATATAGGTTTTACATCCCCCAAACTTACGCCCACTTCTGGACAACAGATTTACAAGAGCGTGACAATCTTATTACAGCCGGCTATAATTACGAAGGTGTGTCTTGGCAGGGTTCATCTATTACATCTGACCTTCCGGTCTATAGACTCTACGCGCCTGCAATAAATCAGCACTTATATACGACCAGTATTGGTGAGCGTGATAATCTAGCAGCAAATCACGGATGGCAATATGAAGGTATTTCTTACTATGTAAGCAAGACTGCAACCAGTAAGCCAACTTACAGACTTTATGCTCCATCTTTAGGGGGAGTACATCTTCTGACGGGTG
>JBGSRU010000031.1:0-1552 GCA_041737385.1 Saccharimonadales bacterium (SeqCode) | reverse complement strand
ATCTCGCCACCGATTCGCATCCTGAAGCCTTAGGCTCAGCGTTAATGCATTCGCGTATTACGACGGATTACAGTGAAGCCTTGCTCGAGTTTATTACTCCGGTACATAACAATGTTGAGCAACTGCTAAACGGATTAACTGAAACCCACGCCTTCAGCGTGCGCCATTTAAATGGTCAGCGCCTGTGGCCTGTGAGCATGCCTTGTTATGTGAAGGACGAGAAACAGATCCCCGTTGCCCGTTATGGTTCATCAAATACCGGTATGATGAAAACCTTATATCGTAAGGGCTTAACCTATCGTTACGGCGCCTTGATGCAGATTATTTCTGGGGTGCACTTTAACTTTTCGGTATCACAAGAGTTATGGCAAAGCCTGTACGAATTGAGCGATAAGCAGTTAAGTTACGATGATTTTATTTCTGAATCCTATTTTGGCTTGATCCGTAACTACCGCCGTTTAGTCTGGGTGCTACCTTATTTATTTGGTGCTTCACCAGCGTTATGTAGCTCCTTCATTAAAGATCAAAAAACCGATCTTAAGTTTGAAAAAACGGGCCACGGTACTTTGTATCTACCCTATGCGACTTCGTTGCGTATGAGCGATTTAGGCTACACCAACAAAGAGCAAGAAGAGCTGAATATCAGCTATAACTCTTTGCCTGAGTATCTGGCCGGCGTGAATGCGGCCATCAAAATGCCTTCGGCAAACTTTGCCAATATTGGCGTTAAAGTCGATGGTGAGTATCGTCAGCTCAATGCCAACGTATTGCAGATTGAAAACGAGTTCTACTCGCCAATTCGTGCAAAACGGGTGACGCGTAGTGGCGAGAAGCCGTCAGAAGCCTTAGCCCGTGCAGGTGTGGAATACATTGAAGTGCGTGCTTTAGATGTTAATCCATTTAGCCCGATTGGCATTGAGGCGACCCAAGTGCGCTTCCTCGATTTATTCCTACTCTATTGTTTATTAACGGAGTCGCCTAAGTCTGAAGCCAGCGAAGAGGCGAGATTAAGCGCGAATCTTAAAGCTGTGGTGCTTGAAGGCCGTAAACCTGGGCTTGAGTTACTAACCGCAAACGGTTCACGTTCGCTTAAATCTTGGTTAGAAGAGTTGTTTGATGCCTTGCAACCTTTGGCGGTATTGCTCGATGGTGAGGCGACGGATTATCAAGTGGCGTTAGCCCATTGGCGTAAAGCGGTTGAAGATCCTAACTTGACCCTGTCGGGACAAGTGCTGCAAAACGTAATCAACAAAGGCCAAGACCATGGTCAGTGGGTGATGACGTTGGCACAGCAATACTATCAATTCTTTGTCGATTATCCCTTGTCGAGCGAGACCATAGCGCAGTATCAAGCCGAAGCATCCAGCTCGCTTAACAAGCAGGCCGAGCTAGAAGCGGCGCAGCGTTCAGTTTCGTTTGATGATTATCTGGAAGATTACTTTGGAGCTCAGTCGTGAAAGAGGGCTTATTCTCTTTCACTCGCTTGCGTATCAGCGCAGCTTTGATTGGGGCCAGTGCCTTATTATCAGGCTGCGCCGCTTCACCAGAAGAT
>JBGSRU010000019.1:0-2596 GCA_041737385.1 Saccharimonadales bacterium (SeqCode) | reverse complement strand
GCCTCCATCCTGCTCAACAGCTTCGCGGCCCTGCAGGCCGCCTACCTGACCACGGTCATGGGCATCGCGGCTGCCACCGCCGGCGGCCTGCTGTTCATCGCCAAGTTGTGGGACATCTTCAGCAATCCGCTGATGGGCTGGCTCTCGGACCGGACCGAGACTCGCTGGGGACGGCGCCGGCCCTACCTGCTGCTCGGTGGCATCATCTCGGGCCTGGCGATGATGCTCTTCTTCAGCTCCGCGTTGACGCCGATCGCGCAGTCGTCGGTGCTGATCGTGCTGACGCTGGCGATGGTCGGCACCGGCTACACGGTCTTCAACGTTCCGTACATGGCGATGCCGTCGGAACTCTCGAACGACTACCGCGAGCGCACGCGGATGATGTCGTGGCGCGTCACCTTCATCGGCATCGCGACGCTGATCGGCGCCTCTGCCCAGAAGGTCGCGGAGCTGCTCGGCGAGGGCGCAATCGGTTACGCCAAGATGGGCGTGTTGTACGGCGCCCTGACCATGATCTTCATGGCCTGGCCATTCTTCGGCACTGCCAGCGCGCCGACGCGGCCCCGCGACGTCAAGCGCGTGTCCTTCGGTGCGCAGCTCAACACCGCGTTCGCCAACAAGCCGTTCATGGCGCTGCTGGCTGTCAAGTTCGTGCAGCTGTTCGGGCTGTTCACGGCCACGGCCATGAGCTTCTTCATCATCAAGTTCGTGCTTGGCAAGGAGAAGCCGGGCACCTGGATGGTGATATTTCTCGTCGCGAGCACGATCGCGCAGGTGGCGACGGTCCCGTTCTGGCGCAAGCTCTCGCTCAGGATCGAGAAGCAGAAGACCTTCTCGCTGGCGGTCGTCGTGTTCTCCGTGACCTCGCTCTCCTGGCTGATCGCCAGCCCGGCGGAGCCGATGTGGGTCTTCTGCCTGCGGGCCGCGCTCAAGGGCTTCGGCGCCGCGGGCCTGATCCTGATGGCGCAGTCGATGCTGCCCGACGTCATCGAGTACGACTACCGCAAGACCGGGATGCGCCGCGAGGGCGTGTTCTCGGGGTGGTACAGCTTCGTCGAGAAGGTCGCCTCGGCGTTCGCGCCCTCCCTGCTGCTGCTCGGCTACGCCTGGTTCGGCTTCCAGTCCAGGGCGCCCGCGCAGACCCAGGAGACGATCGACGGCATCCGCTACTGCGCCGCCTTCCTGCCCTGCATCTACTTCGGCCTGTCGCTGATCCCGCTGTCCTTCTACAAGCTGACGCAGCGCGAACTCGAGGCGATGCCGATTCCCAAGCCGGCTGCCAGCTGAGCGGAACCCATCCTGCGCTGTAAGGCGGCGCAGGCGGGGAACGGTTGGGTGAAGGGCTCCCGGGCGGGGACGCGAAGGGCATCCCTGCGCTCGGGAGGGGCCATCCGGCAGTCTCAATGGGTCGGTGCGGCACGCCTGGTTGATCGCGGTCAGCTGTGTGCCGCAGCGGACAGGTGCGTGGTTCGGTCCATCGACGCCCGAAACGCACACGCCGTGACATCGAATGCATCCGCCCTCTAGTAGCCGTTGTCGGTCAGGAACCCCCGTAGCAATCGATCGAACTCGGCTGGCTTTTCCATCATCAGGAAATGCCCGGTACCGGCGAGGGTATGGAACTCGACTTGGGGTACGAACCGCCTGATCCAGTCGGTGTCGGTCTCGGGCCGGTTTCCGGCGAGGACCACCATCACGGGCACATCGAGCACCACCGCTGAATGTGCCGACGGATCACGCATGGGCTGCGCGACAGCCGTAGCCATGTCGTCTGGTGTCCTGAGCATCATGGCCAGGATTTTTTCCTGCAGTGATTCGGGCGTATCGGTGACAAACATCCCGCGGATGATGTCTTCCCGCGACATCTGGCCAGCGGGGCGCGGCTGACTCGGCGCCGCCTCCCTGTTGGGCGGCAGGCGAAAGCTGCCATCCACACCCACCAGACCCGCAACCCGTTCCGGGTATCGGATCGCATACTGTTGGCTCACGGAAACCCCCATGCTGTGCCCGACCAGCAGGATCTTTTCCGCCTGAGCCTCGGCCCGCACGGCTTCGATCGCACGCGCATACAGTTCGTAGCTGAATTTCCTGTTGGCTGGCGCTCCGCTCATGCCATGGCCGGGCAGGTCCAGGGCGATGACCCGGTAGTCCTTGCTGAGCGCTGCCACCTGCTCGCTCCAGACCGAGTGGTCGCAGGTCCAGCCATGCACGAACACAATGGCCGGGCCCTGGCCCCGGCCTTCGGTAATCCAGTGAACGCCGATGCCATCGACCGACGCCGCCGAAGCAGTCGTGACGCCCGCAAGACCGATCAGTAGCGCGAGTGCCAGTCGATACATCGTCATGCCCCCAATGAAGCGCCCAAAAGGTGCCATCAGCTGCCGGGTTCACTCTTGGCGGCCAACGTCTCTGCGAGAGACAACCGCGGTCGCCTTTCCTGAGCATTGCATCCCTGTTTCTTGCTGGCCAGTGGGTCGCTCGAATCCCCCCGCTGCCGCGCAAGCAGGCCCTGCGCAACCCGCGGCTACACCGCGGCGCCTGCATCGATCCGTCGAGATCGCCGGACGGCACTCGGCAACAAAAAAGGGCCCGGACG
>JBGSRU010000034.1:0-3355 GCA_041737385.1 Saccharimonadales bacterium (SeqCode) | reverse complement strand
CATCGTCTACGGCAGAAATGCTTCCCTGCACTAGGCTATTAAGGATCAGAGTCGCCAGTCGTAGACGTTCAGGAGGAGACAGCGTTGATAGAACGTGACTGTAGATCTCCTGGATTTCAGTTGGCATGTCTTAGCTCTCTTTCTATAAACATGAGTCTAGAATAGATCAGCTAATCTGGCTTTTGCTTAAATGATTTGAAAATTGCCTCGCGAATCACCTTCATATCTCCGTTAGAATAGTTCACCCAGAAAGATTTTATCCTTTCCTGAATCTCTTCAAGGCTTCTGTCCTCGTAGTCCGTCTGATTAAGAATTGGCACAATGCAAAGCTGGTTAAATCCGGCCTCACTAATCTTGCAGCTCCTAATTCCTGATACAGATATTTCTTTTAGTTTATCATAGATATTTTGTTTCACATTGATTTCTCCAGGGCCAGCAACTAATCTTAGTTGAAGACTTTTAGAATCATTCCAAAACTCGAAAAGCAAGATTCTCTTGCTAGTTGTCCATCTAGAGCAGGAGTTTTGAAAAACCAACCTGTCCCATTCTTTAGGGGCAAATCGAATCCATTTCTGACTACTGTCATCCTTGTCGAGATTCATAGATGCTGAATATTCTCTAATAGTCGCCAGTAGAGTTTCTTCTATATCCGATCTTAAATCGGGTCGATGCTCATAAATTAGGTCAATAGCTTGTCGATGTTGCTTATATATCTTCCGGCATAGTTGCGCTATATCAGACTCGCTCATGATGTGCCTCCGAATTAAATCGATGTAGTGACGTATCGGAATATGGATTTCATCACAAATATTTGACTTTTGCTCTTCACAGATTGTTTCTAAGATGTCCGCAATACTGGCGTAGCTCAGAGACAACCATTTAGATCTTGAAGCAGAGTAACCTTCCTTTGTTAGAAAAACAAATACTTTTTGGCAATCAGGAAACGCTTTCTCAATAACAGACTCATACTTATAGAGCTGGTCGAAGCCCTCTGAAGAATCAACTTTGTTCTCAATAACGCAAACGAAGCAATTACTCGACGAATGAATAAGTAGATCGATATTTTTCCATTCGCGCCTTACTTCGGCATCTTGAAAGCTTAAGGTAGCAACTTTTAAGGCGTCTAAAGATGTGTCTTCTGAGTCACGCAAAGTTTGCACCAGAATTTCTTTAAAGAAGGCATCTCCAAGACAATGCTTTTCAGATGGGCTTAGCAAAAACTGAATGAAATTTGAATACTTGATCTCTTGCCTAACCATCCCGGTAGCTTCAAAAATATTAAATCTAAATATTTTCTGCTCTAATTCTTCTAAATTTCTATTGTCAGTAACAAATCTCTTAAGAGCTTCTCTACTTTCTTTTTCTAATTTCATTGCTTTTTGACTGCCGATGCATTCTTGGTAAGCTTCTAAAGTGGGGCCAAAGGGTATCCCAGCGCTGTAAAGCCTCTTATTGATCTGATCGCTAAGATTTTGAAGCTGCTCCATCCAAGGTAGAAGACCAACGCCTGCCTGCATTCTAAACTCTAGTAATCCATCACCCCAAGTCAGCATTTCAAGGCGCTGACACAAACTGTCTACAGCTTCGGTGCAATTTGCCGAAATTCTGCAAACTTCTTGCATTTCTTCGTCTATAAGTTTGAGTTGCATATCGGTAATGTTGCCAAAGGGCTGGGGCATAGAACAGTAGCGAAAAGCCAGCTAACGTTCTCAATGAGCGGCTCTTCAGCCACGCTTTGACACTATGGATCAATTCTGCGAGTCCGCTCCATCGAGATTGTTATGCGACTGGCTTATTTAATCTTCTTCAGCGCCAGATCTCCAATAGCTAATATTTTATCCACAATAGTACCCGAAAAAAGAATGTAAACTGTTGAACTAATATCATCATTATACTGAATTTGATCAAGGTATTTTACAGTCCACCCACGACCACGACCACTTGCAGGGAGAGTCTGAAATGGCTGCGACGAATAAACACTCAGTGCAACTCTCTCTTTATAACCGGAATAAGGATTAAGAAAATCTAAATTGACTTGAATCTCTTGCTTTCCTGATGCCCCTGAAGTATTCGAGGCTGTTGCTCCAGATAAAACTTTGCCCAAATCATCTAAAACAATATAGTACAAAATGTCATTGACTTGCTGGGTATCAACTTGAATGCCAATTTGAACATTATCGATTACTGATTCTCCACGGTTGAGAATACGATATTCAGTACGATACAGAGACTTGACAGGACTGCCTTTATACTCTATCACGATATCTTGTTTGATATTTGAATCAATTTCTAAAACAGATTCCTCTTCAATTCTGATAACATCTACAACTTGAGGCTTTTTCCTGGATATGTACTGTGCGATCAGCCAGCCCAATATACCTACAAAAATTCCAAGCACAAATACTATGTAATTTGAAATTGCTTCATTCTTAAAAAATTCAGGCCAGTTCATAAGCACAGTTCACTATTCTAAATCATGCCTTCACAGTCAATAGACTTTATCGGCAATAAGAGGGCAAAATGCCCTCAAAGCCTTATGAGACAAGCACTTCAGCTATCTTTTGACTGATCGCTGAAACCCTTGCCGCATAAGGGTTTCCACTATTGCCGATAAAGTCTAATAGAAGACGCATAACTATTTATTAGAGAGAAAGATTCTACCTATTCACCCTAAATGGCAAATTAGATAGAAATATGTCTACCTAATTACCCTGTGAGGATAGATAGGTGGAATTTCGTCTACCTATTTACCCAAACAAGATGATTAGGTAGAAAGTTTCTGCCTAAATATAGCTGATCATGGGCTGTCACTCCGAAAAGCTGTGATCTGCGATCGCGCAGTGTACTACCGTCTCAAAAACGACCGTTTTTGGGGTATGGCGTTTTTCCATGACGACGCTTAAAGATGTCTATCCGCTAGTCCCGATGAATGAAAGCGACTATAAGCTACTCGTCGTCAACTCAGACATCCATCGACTATCGCCATAGCGCCCAGCAACCAGGTCTTTAGCTGAAAAAACTTGCTCAAGTTCAGGAAAGAGAATGGAATGACCGCCCCCCCAAACTCTGACGGCAGAAAGTTGCGAGTTGCTAGGTGGCGGTAGCGTCTCTAAGGTGCTTCCATTCCATCGCTCCATCTGTAGATGTTTCCATTTGTCCATACTGTAGGCATTTTAGACCTTTAAAACGCTTGCCATCAACGACTAGCTAGCCGCCCACAGCAGGTCAATCTCATACTGGCGAAAAGCTGAATCTGCACTCACAAGCGTCATCCCTTCCAACTGAGCTTGAGAAATCAGCATCCTGTCAAACGGATCACGATGATGCATCGGCAGCTTAGCGACCTGCAACGCAT